>JBDZVI010000113.1:0-7462 GCA_040255585.1 Deinococcaceae bacterium | reverse complement strand
GCGCTAAGGGCTGATTCCCGCGACCAGATACTCGGCGAGGTTATTCGCCTATGAGACGTTCCAGAAGTCGAACTATTGAGAATTGGCTCAACGATGTGCTGATGTGCAGCTAATGCTATTGAGGCGCACCTTGAGCGTGGCTCTGTCGACGATTCCCTGATCTGTGACAATTCATGGGTTCCTGCTCTCAATCGGCTAGCCCAGTCCAAATGCCTGAGGCTAAGTGTGAGTGTAACAAACCTAGAAAGCGAGCTTGCGAGCGAGAGAGCTAGGTAGGTCTTTACTTACTTGAAGCCAGAAGGGCTCTCGCGAGTCCTTCTAAAATTCGCGCAATTGTGCCGCCATTAGCAGCGTCAAGCTAGGCCTATCTTCCTTCGCCAAGGAAGACCTTTAGCCTGTTCAGCAACTTGGCCGTATCTTTGAGCTCACACTCCCAAACGACCTGAGCAGACCAACCTAGTGCGTACAACGCCTCCATGTTCGTGACATCCCGGGCCTGATTCCGCTTGATCTTCTGCAACCAGTACTCACCCTTCGACGTCGGTCGCCTACGACCTAGGGCGCAGTCGTGACCGTGCCAAAGGCAGCCGTGAACGAAGACGACTTTCTTCCGTGATCTGAAGACTATGTCAGGACTACCTGGCAGGTCCTCGGCATGGAGACGGAACCGAAAGCCCTCGCGGTGAAGCATGGATCTGACGGCAAGCTCAGGTCTAGTGTTCTTGCTTTTGATCGACCGCATGATGCGGAGGCGTGTGTCTGCATCCATCATCAACCTGCCTGCCCGGCGGTAAAGCTAGCTGTTCTTCCAACTCGCATACTCGCCTACCAATATTGCCCAGCGGGCCTGGAAGGTGCTAGCTACTGTAGAGTGAGTGAGCATTGAGCACGTTTCGAGTGGCATTTCCTTGGTCTCGTGGTCATGGTGTGCGGGCAGCGCCAAGAGCTACTACCGAGGGCATTAGTGACTCGCGTCTGCAGGTAGTTGCGCCATGAGCGTCACGGTCAATGTCGATCGATCGAGGCAAGTCTTCCTGGAGGCTCTCGCACTGGTGGACTCCGGCGCGTCCTTGCCGGAGGAGTGGATAGAGCGCGTGCGGAGCTTGGGCAGGAGCCCCAACAGGACGTTCATGGCCATGCTCGGCACGGCATTGCTCAGCCGTGCGGCTGACCCTAGGGTGGATCCGCTTGTTCTCAAGTCGGGGGCGGAGCCCTCACCGGGGTTCGAGAGCTACTCCGCCAGAGCGGTGGCCACGGCCGTGCTTGCGCCCATGGCCGTGGAGCACTCGGTCAACATAGGCACGCGTGGGCGTGAGCCGCTGAACAACCAGCCGTTCTTCCGCTACGGCCGGGTGCACCTGGAGATGGTCGTCAGGAGCAATGCGAAGGCTCACCTCATGGAGCTGGTCGAGGCGCTTGAGCGGCTCAGAGAGTTGGAGGAGAGTGAGCTGCTACCCGCCTTGGCAGCGTTCATCGCCGTAAGGCGCGCCGCGGTGAGGAGGCCGACTCGGCGTGCTCAGGTGGTGTCCACTGCGTGGAGCCTGAGCGAGTTCGTGGCGGCGGTCAGCACCTTCGTGACGGACTGGCCGGAGGATGGCAAGCGGGGACAGGCGCTGGTAGCCGCGGCTCTCGACCTGGCGTTCGCTCAGGTCAGACTCGGGCATGTCAACGACCCGGGGCGACGGATTCCGGGTGATGTCTACGCCTACGGCGAGCTGGACGCCTCGGCGCTACCGCTTCCCGTTGAGGTCAAGCAGAGAGCTGCCAGCCATTCGGAGGTCTTGCGCTGGGCAGCAGAGCTGTCTAGGGTCGGCGTCAGGCGAGGCCTGTACGTGTTGTTGGCGCCGGGGCAGCCTGATCTTGGTGCAGTCGAGCTATCAAGGCGGGCTCTCGCGGACAATGGCGTGGTGCTCACGCTGTTCGAGTCGGCCGAGGCTTTCCTTCAAGCCTCGATCACCTGGAGCAACCTTGATCCAGAGTCCTTCATGGGCGCGTTCGCGGCCACTATGGAGAGTCGCCTTGAGGAGGCCGGCGTCACTCCCGAGACGGTTGAGAGCTGGGTCGACCTGTTCCAGAACGAATAAGCCTTGGTGGCCCGGCCTTGGGCGCACGTGAGTAGCCTTGGCCAGTACCGGGGTGCGCCTGGTGAGAGCCGACCAGGTGCAAGTACTCCTTGGGAACGTCAGAGACCGGCTCTGGCGCTGGAATCGGCCTTAGGGGCTTGACCGCCAGGGTGGGCTGGGTAGCTGGCTCGCCATGGAGCTGGCTAAGGATCGCCCGACCGATGACCTCCGCCAGGAGCGAGGGCACTGCATTGCCGAGCTGACGCTGGACGGAGACGCGCGATCCAGCGAAACGGATACCATCAGGGAACGTCTGGAGCCGCGCCATCTCCTCAGCGCTGAGCCGCCTGTTCTCCCAGTGGAACGGGCCGACGGCCGGGCCGGGCTGCGCCTGGATGGTCCATGACGGCTTGCTCTTGGCCAGCTTGAGCAAGAAGCTCCAGTAGCGTCGGCGCCAACCGAACAGCGGCAGGCCGCCACGGCGGTCGGTGTGCCAGAGGTAGTTCTCGCCCTCGGGAATCGAGGATAGGAGACCGCCCCAGCGGCCGCGGACGCTCAGGTCCTCGGTTTCTGGTGCGCTGAGGTCACCGATGGCGTCCCAGGCCGTCACGTGGGGGCGGAGTAAGCCGCCGGGGCGATCGAACAGACCGCGTTGCGACGAGTCGCCGCTGCCGTGCGTGGGCGCTGGGAACTCGAACTGCCCGCCGTCGCGGTAGGCGACCATGAAGAAGCGGCTCCTGAGCTGTGGGACGCCGTAGTCGGCTGCGTTCAGGACCCTCCAGGCGGCCGTATAGGAGACGCCTGTCTCGGCGTTGATCCGCTCCAGCCGCTCCTGGAGGAGAAGCATGCCCTCCTCCTTGCCCGTATAGCTGATGCCGTGCACGTTCTCCAGGACGAAGACCTCGGGTAAGGTGTCGTGAACGACTCGCATGTACTCGTCTAGGGTGCGGGCGCGGGGGTCCGCAAGGCGCCGTGAGTCGCCGCTCGACCAGTAGCCGGACTTCGAGAAAGGCTGGCAGGGTGGGCCGCCTATCAGTAGCGCGGCCTCGCCGACGGCTAGGCCAGCCTGGCGGAGGATCTCGGAGCTGGGGGTCTCGCAGATGTCGGCCTCAATGACCGGCCACGGCCGGTTGAGACGTAAGGTCGCTGCGGCGTCACGCTCGAATTCGAGGGTCACGCGTGTCTCGAAGCCGGCGGCCTCGAAGCCGTAGTCCATGCCGCCGGCGCCGGTGTAGAGGCTGATCATCGGGCGGCTGGGGTGCATGGGTGATGATAACCCCGCTCTCTTGGTCAAGGAGGAAGCGTGCGAGCCTGCTACCGGTCCGAATTCTGAGGGTTTCAAGCGGGGCCCTCCGGTGGATCAAGGAGCACAGACATAGTTCCAGCGCAGGAACCGCACCCACCGACCGATTACGATTCTCGCTTGGCTGACGCTGGCTTTGTGTGGTGGGCGGCACAGGGATCGAACCTGTGACCCCTAGCGCGTGAAACGAACGACTTCGCGGTCTTCTAGGTCCGGATGCGTTGGTGGAACGGTCAATCAAAGAGGAAGTCCGTTCGGATCGAGGAGAATCGATTCTTAACGTCCGGGAGTAAACATTCATACGCTGCGGGGAGACGCCTGCGCCTACGGTGACCCAATGACCTTCAACACCTCCCAGCCATTACGAGTCAGCAGGTTGTACCTCCTCGCCCTGGCGGCCCTGGCCGCCGTCCTTCTGGCCGCCTGCTCGACGCCACAGCCGCCGGCGCCGTCCGTTACGAGCGTTGCAGTCACGGCACCTACGACGCTCGTCGCCGGTCGCACGGCCCAGGCGCTCGCCGACGTGGTCGTCACGAACGGCGCGAATACCGACGTTGACTGGAGCACGTCCGACTCCACGGTCGCCACCGTGAGTGCGGCCGGACTGATCGCGGCCCTTGCAGACGGCAACGTCACGATCACGGCGACTAGCCGGTTCGACGCGACGAAGAGCGACTCCGTGGAGATAACTGTTTCCAGCGCGCTGAGGGGAGCGACGGTCCTTTACTACGTGGACGATCTCGAGGGCGCGGACGCGGCGTTTGCCGCGCTAGAGGATGCCGCTGCTCAGTTCGGGGCCGTCGTGGTGGAGACCGACGATGCGAACTTCGTTGCGGACCTGGGGGACGCGCCGGACCTGGTCGTCTATCTTCGGCAGTCCGAATCCGGTATCCCGGACGACGCGGAGGCCGCGCTCCTGGACTGGGTGTCCAATGGCGGTGCGCTCGTGTTCACGAGCTGGGACTACCTCGAAACCGACGTCGCCACCCAACTCGCGGCCATGGAGGCCGTGGCGACGAGCTCGGAGAACTACTTGTCGATGGAGGTTGAGGAGCCTGCACTCGGCGCCGGCCTGAGCACGTCGACCATCTCCATCGTCAACCCGGATGAGGGCTGGGGGACGTTCTCGCTGGGGTTGCAGGCGACCGGCGATGGCGTCGAACTCGCCCATTTCTACGACGGCACACCCGAGTTGACGACCGACGCGGCGCTCGTCTCCGGTAACGGCGGCAAGACGATGGTCATTGGCTTCCTGAGTGACACGGTCGATGGCGTCGATGGCGCGAGGCTTCTTCGCAACGTCTTCGAGTACGTGATGCTGGCTACGCTGCCTTAACTCTCCATCGGCGTGTGGGGCGCGGGGTCAGACGATCCGCGCCCCACACGCCTAGGGAACGTTTAACCACAACCGCATATAACGGTGGACGACCTCCATTGGTCCTCGCTCAAGCAGATCGGGCGCACCTTCACCGAGCGGAGAGGCCCTTCACTCGTTCCAGTACACGCGCTCCATCACGCTCCACGAGATCTGACCAGGCAACGGCACCTGCATCGGGTCGCAGCGCGCTAGCCAGGCGCGGTTGCGCGGCTCGGCGTCAAGGGCCGCCAGATCGGCCGCAAGGTCGTCGCCGCGATACTCGTAGTACGCGAACTCGTACAGACGCCCGTCAGGGAGTCGGTGAAGGAAGATCGAGAAGTTGGTGATGTTGTGCTTCCGTAGCAGGTCGCGGACACCTGGCTCATCGTCGACGTGGAGGCGCCGGTACTCGTCGACCGCATCGTCTCGTAGGCCGATCACCATGCCGACGCGTTGGACCCTGGACGGGTTGGGCTCGGGCATACCGGTCCTCCTGTCGATGGGTGCCGCGTCAGGCGGTCGCTGTCGGCCGCGCGTTCGGTCGCCGGCACTCAGACCAGGATGCGTTCTACCACGGACGTCTCGACCCGTCCTCGATAGAGTAGCCGGTGATAAGCGGCAAGACCGGCACGTAGGGCTCGAAAGATCCGGGGAACGGTGTGAACCGGAAGGCCGGCTCGTTGTACTTGAGTCCGTACAGGTCGAACGCCAACGCTATGGCCACCTTCGCCGGGTCGGAACTGAGCAAGGGCAGCTTCTCGGTCAAGTTCGCGGGGTACGGACAGGCCGATCAACGTAACCGTGTACCTGCGGGTGGAGTAGAGGCGGGCGAGGGTGCCAACTAGGTCCGACGGTGACTTTGAGGTCGGCCGGACCGGTCGGCGGTCCTATACTCTGCTCTCACCCACGAGGATCCGCTATGCCCACGGTCCCTGCCTACTCCCCCCGCTGGCTCTGGCAGACCTATCGCTTCTTCGAGCGGCTACCGGTTCCATACTGGTTGTTCTCGCTGATAGTGGTCGCTGCGCTGGGTGTCTCGAAGCACCTCATCGCCTGGGACCTCGGACTGGTGCCGAGGGGGCGGATCAACGCCTATCTCGGCGCGTCCGGCGTCTACCTAGTGGCCGTGCCGTTCGTCTGGCAGCTCCTGAACTATCACGCGGTCAACGCCTTCGCGGAGCTTCGCAGCAAGGTAGAGAAGCAGCGGCTGAGCGTCAGCCTGCCGCAGTTCCTGTCCTTGCCGGCCGTGCCCGCGCTGCTCTTCGCGCTCGTGGGCGCATTCGTGGGCTACTCGGAGTTCAAACGATCGGCAGCCGCGTTCGAGCCACTGTCGTCCGAGATCCTACCGGCGATCGGCGCTGCCGAGTGGTCAGTGACCTACCTTATCCTCGCCTTGGTAACTCTCAGGGTCATCGTCCAGATAGGCCTCATACGCAGGATCTTGAACGACCTCGACCTCGACATCTTCAACCCCAGTCCGATCTATACCCTGTCGCGCTACTGCGCCGCCTATACCGCGACGGTCCTGTTCACCTTCCACGGACTCATCCTGCTGTCGCTGCCTACCTACTATCTGTCTCCCAGCGGGCTGGTCTTCATCCTGGCTCTGAGCGCCGGCGCCCTACTCACGTTCGTTGCCCCGCTGACGACGATAAACGCCCGCCTGGGACGGGCCAAAGAGGCGTTGCTATGCCGTATAGGTGAGGATCAACGCCGGATCAACGACGAGCTGCACCAGGCCGTCAGCGCCGCCTCCCTCGGAAGCCTGGCAGAACTGCGCATCGCGGTCGGCGTGCTGAAGGAGCAGCGCGAAGTGGTCGAACGGCTGCCGACCTGGCCCTGGCTAGGGCAGACCGTCAGAGGAGTTGCGCCGCCACTGCTGGTGCCCGTAGTGGTTTACGTGGCGCAGCGTCTCTTGAGCCTGATCCTGGGGTTGTAGGCCGACTGACTCTCATGCTTGCTTAGGGAAGATGTACCGCTGCCACACGCGTCCAATCAGGGGCCGGCGAGCATCATCCCGTCGGAGTCGGCGTTTCTGGACTAGGCGGCAGGCGCAACTGGCATGGGCGCCAGCCCGTGTAACGCGGTCGGCAATCGTAGACTAGGTCTTCATGGACAGCTCCGCGAACCGCAATGGTACATCAGACGGCCAGGGCGCCGCCTCCGAACTCGGCAGCGAAGTCTTCGAGCGTTCGATCGCCGACCTCGGCGCGGCGATGGCCTCCGGCGACCTCACCGCCGAGGCGGCCGTCCAGGCCTACCTGGAGCGCATCAGCGCCCTCGACCAGGGTGGCCCTCGTCTTGGCTCGGTCATCGAGATCAACCCGGAAGCCCTAGCCATCGCCCGTGAACTGGACGACGAGCGACGCACCAAGGGGCCGCGCGGCCCCTTGCACGGAGTGCCGATCCTGCTCAAGGACAACATCGACACCGCCGACGGCACTCGTACGGCCGCCGGCTCCCTCGCTCTCGCCGACTCCACCCCGTTGCAAGACAGCGGCGTCGCGGCGCGGCTGCGCAAAGCGGGCGCGGTACTGCTCGGCAAGGCCAACATGTCGGAGTGGGCCAACTTTCGCTCTACCCGTTCTACCTCCGGTTGGAGCGGTCGAGGCGGTCAGTGCTGCAATCCCTACGCGTTGGACCGCAGCCCCGCTGGCTCGTCGAGCGGCTCCGGTGCCGCCGCAGCGGCTAGCCTCTGCGCCGCCGCGGTGGGCACGGAGACGGACGGTTCCATCGTCA
>JBDZVI010000112.1:0-7473 GCA_040255585.1 Deinococcaceae bacterium | reverse complement strand
GAACCCACGGTGCAGCGTAGCCACACAACGGTTTTCGAGACCGTCCCATTCAACCACTCTGGCACCTCTCCATCGCGCGGCCGGCGTAGCGCGTCGCCCCGCTTGCCGAGCTTGCGAAGTATATCGTACCCGCTTGGGTGGTGTGCGCGCCGCTGCTTGACGCATACGGCCGCGTCTCATACACTCCCAGATGCGCCTCGGGCCGTAGCGTTGGCCCATCGTCTAATGGCAGGACAACGGATTCTGGTTCCGTCGGTCTAGGTTCGAATCCTAGTGGGCCAGCCAACCGCCGCTCGGGGCAGCACCCTTGGAAAGCGCCAGCCAAGCGCGTTCACGAACTCGGCGATGGCCCATCGTCTAATGGCAGGACACCCGGTTTTGGTCCGGTCGGTCGGAGTTCGAATCTCTGTGGGCCAGCCAAGACGCCTCCCTCGCGGGAGGCGTTCTCATAGGCCGGTCTGGCGGGCGTCAGCCGCCGTACTCGTAGAAGCCGCGCCCCGACTTACGCCCGAGATGACCTGCCTCGACCAGCTTGCGGAGCGTCTGGGGGGCGAGGAAGCGCTCGCCCATGGCGTCCCTGAGCGAGTCGGCGATCAGCAGCAGCGTGTCTAGCCCGATCAGGTCCGCCAGCTCGAGTGGGCCCATCGGGTGGTTGAGGCCGAGCTTGACGGCCTTGTCGATGTCCTCGGGCGCCGCGACGCCCTCCTCCAGCATCCGCACTCCCTCGAGCAGCACGGCCGCCACCGCGCGCGTGGTCACGAAGCCTTGGCGGTCCTCGACCACGACCGTCTCCTTGCCACAGCTCACGGCCAGCGCAAGGGTCGCGGCGAGGGTCTCCTCCGAGGTCTGGGCCGCGCGCACTACTTCGACGAGCGTCATACGTTCGGGCGGGTTGAACCAGTGCATCCCGACGACGTTCGCGGGGCGTTCGGAGGCGGCCGCGATCGCCGTGACGGACAGTTCGCTCGTGTTGGTCGCGAGGACCGCGTGCGGCGGCGTCAAGGCGCTCACCCGGGCGAAGAGGTCGCGCTTGAGCTCAAGCACTTCCGGCACGGCCTCGATGACGAAGTCCGCGCCGGCGACCGCCGCGGCAAGATCGCTCGAGGTAGCGAGCTTCCCGAGGGCCACGGCCTCGGCGGCGCGCTTGACCGCGCGCGTGGTCGCCGCGTCCAACGCGTCCGCGCTGGGGTCGAAGAGCCTCACGGCGTGGCCGCCCACGAGCAGGCTCGTCGTGATGCCGCCGCCCATGGTTCCTGCCCCTAGTACGGCGACGTTCAGCGGACCCGTCGTCCTCGCATCGTTACCTGATCCCATGACCAACCAGCTCCCTAGCGCGGGTGCGCCGTGTCGGCGCGCCGCCTCGGCGCGCCGTGTCCGTGCGCCATGTCGGCGCGTCGTGTCGACGGGCCGTGGCGGCGCGCCGCCCCAATCTTCACCCGTCGGGGGCCTTACCGGCCAGGGCGGCGTAGAGGTCGAACCGCACCGTGCTGCCGCTCAAGGCACCGCTGGGCGACTCTCCTCCGAGGGGCGGCGCGCGTAGCGGTCGCTTCACCACGACGCGCCGCGTCGCATGCCTGCGCGCCGCGAGCAGCAGCTCCGCCTCCTCGACGGTGGTGAGATCGCCCGCGTCCTGCTGCGTAGCGACTCCGGACCGGTGCAGGTGGGTCCTGAAGACGGCCATGCCCTTGCCCGGCAGCGCGGCCTTGCCGCGTTCGGGGAACATGGGGTCCAGGTACACGACCTGGGCCCTGGCGTTGGCAGGGTCCGCCAGGTACTCGCGCGCATCCATGAGCCGCAGCGTCACCCGGCCCGCGGCCGCCTCGGCCGCCGGCCCCAGGCTGCCGGCCAGCGCCCGCCCGAGCGCATCGGCGAGCAGGGCGTGGAAGAGCGGTTCGCGTTCGAGCAGCGTGACCTCGCTGCCGACCGCGGCTAGGTGGAAGCCGTCGGCGCCGAGGCCCGCGGTGGCGTCTACCACGCTGATACCGTGCGGGCCTGCACGGGCGAGCGTCGCCTTGGCGAGGAGGTCGCGGCCCCTGAACGGCGGCCCCGCCAGGCGCTCCCCGGCGGCGCGCACCAGCGTGCCGTCCGGCGTCCGTATGGCCAGGCCGTCCGGGGTCGACTCGAGTTCCGCCACAAGGCTTACCGCGCCGGGGGTGACCCGTCCTCCCATGCGATCGATGCTACTTCGGCGACGCCGTCGGGTTCGACGGTACCCGGCGTGGCAATGCCCATGGATCACTCATGCTACGATTCGTTCGAATCCGGGCGGTTATGGCTACGATTCCAAGCAATCAGGAGCCACTCGCCTTAGATGCGTTCGGGAATCGACTCGGGCACCTAAGCATCGCAATCCGGAGCAGAGGGAGGCTGGAACATGAGCAACAAGGAGCTAGCGGCGCGCCGCAGGGCGGCGGTAACGCCCGCCGCGGAGAGCGTGCACCCCTTCTACCCGGTGCGGGCCAAGGGCAGCTACGTGTGGGACGCCGACGGGAAGCAGTACCTCGACTTCTCGAGCGGCATCGCGGTCATGAACCTGGGCCACTCCCACCCCCGCGTCGTGGCCGCGGTCCAGCAGGCGGCAGCCGAGTTCCAACACCTCTGCTTCGCCGTCGGCATGCACCCGTCCTACGTGGAGCTCGCCGAGCGGCTCAACGCCATCGCGCCGGGTCCGACGCCGAAGAAGTCGTTCCTGGTCAACTCGGGCGCCGAGGCTGTCGAGAACACGGTGAAGATCGCGCGGGCCTACACCAAACGCGCTGGCATCGTGGCGTTCACGCACGCCTTCCACGGCCGGACTTTCATGGCAATGTCCCTGACGAACAAGGCGAAGCCGTACAAGACGGGGTTCGTCATGCGCGCCGGCGAGGTCTACCGGGCCGAGTACCCGTATCACTTCCGTAACCCGTGGGGCGCCAAGACTCCGGAGGAGACCGGCGAGGCGGCCCTCAAGGCCCTCAAGAACCAGGTCAAGTACTCCATCGGCGAGTCCGAGGTGGCCGCGTTCATCATCGAACCCGTCGCCGGCGAAGGCGGCTTCATCCCGGCGCCGGCGAACTTCCTCGCCGGCCTGCGCAAGTACGCCGACGAGATCGGCGCGCTCTGGATCGACGACGAGGTCCAGGCCGGCATGGGCCGCACGGGCAAGATGTGGGCCGTCGAGCATCATGGCCTGGAGCCCGACCTGATCGCGGTGGCCAAGGGCCTCGGCTCCGGCTTCCCGATCGGGGCGGCCGTCGGCAAGGCGCACATCATGGACGCCCTCGACCCAGGCATGCTCGGCACGACCTTCGGCGGCAACCCGACGTCGTGCGCCGCGGCGCTGGCCACCCTCGACGCCTTCGCCGAGGACCGTGTCGCCGACCACGCGGCCCGCCTCGGCGAGGTGGCCCGGCCGCGCCTCGAGGCCCTCAAGGCCCGCTTCCCCAACATCGGCGAGGTGCGCGGTCTCGGCATCATGCTCGGTCTGGAGTTCGTGGAGAAGGACGGCCGGACGCCGGACGCCAAGACCGTGGCGACCGTCGTGAACGAGGCCCGCGAGCAAGGGCTAATCCTCTTGTCGACAGGCACGTACGGCAACAACATCCGCCTACTGCCGCCCCTGACGCTGAGCGAGGCGGAGTTGGACGCCGGCCTGCGCATCGTCGAGGCCGCCGTCGCCAAGGCGGTCGGCGAGCCCGTACCGGCGTGACGACGGGCGCCCGCTGACGCGGTTCGCTTGCGCAGCTCACTGAAGCGGCGTGGCGCAAGCGAACCGCCGGCGGGGTTCGCCGGCGGCAATTGGTACGAGGGCGCGCTAGAGACGCCCGGCTAGCGGGCGCGGGCTCAAGGCTCGCGCCCCCGCTTGATCGGCACCCCGACCATGTTCCCCCACTCCGTCCACGACCCGTCGTAGTTGCGGACGTCCGAGTAGCCGAGCAGGTACTTCAGCACGAACCATGTGTGGCTCGAGCGTTCGGCGATGCGGCAGTAGGCGATGACAGGCTCCCCGCGCTCCACGCCCGCCCCCGCGTAGACCTCGCGCAGCTCGGACGCGCTCTTGAAGGTGCCGTCCTGGTTGGCGGCCCGGGCCCATGGCACGTTGAGGGCGCCCGGGATGTGGCCGCCGCGCAGCGCACCCTCCTGCGGGTAGTCGGGCATGTGCAGCTTCTCGCCCGTATACTCGGGCTCGCTGCGCACGTCGACCAGCGCGCCCTTCCCCTCCGCGACCGTCAGGAGGTGCTTGATGACGTCGGGGGCGAATGCCCGGATGGAGGCGTCGCGGTACGCCACGCGGTAGTCGCCCCGACCGACCCGCGGGACCTCGGACGTCAGGGCGCGGCCCTCCGCCACCCACTTCTGGCGACCGCCGTTCATCAGCCTCACGTCCTGATGTCCGTTGTACTTGAAGAACCAGAAGGCGTACGCGGCCCACCAGTTCGATCTGTCGCCGTACAGGACGACGGTCGTGTCGTTGCTGACGCCCTTGTCCTCCATGAGGCCGGCGAAGCCATCCGGACCGATGAAGTCGCGGACGTCGGCGCGCTGGAGCTCGGTCAGCCAGTCGAGCTTGAGGGCGCCCGGGACGTGACCCTGCTCATAGAGCAGGACGTCCTCATCGACCTCGAAGACGCGAAGACCCGCGTCGTCCTTGTGGGCGTCCAGCCAGGCGGTGTCGACGAGCACCTCGGGGTGCGCATAGGCGTGCGGGTCGTTACTCATTCGTTCCTCCGGCCGCATGCTAACTGCGCCGGGCCGGTCGGGAGCGCTCCCAGATGGCAGAGCCAACCCGAGGACCCGGCGCTATACTTCGGCCACCGATGGCCAAGGTACTGATCGCCCCCTCGATCCTCTCGGCGGACTTCGCGCGCCTGGGCGAGGCCGCCAGTGCCGCCGAGGCCGGCGGCGCCGACCTGATCCACGTCGATGTCATGGACGGACATTTCGTGCCCAACATCACGCTCGGACCCGCCGTGGTGGCCGCGCTCAAACGCTCGACGAAGCTCCCGCTCGACGTTCACCTGATGATCTCGCAGCCGGAACGTTACGTCGCGGCCTTCGTCGACGCCGGCGCCACGTTCGTCACCGTGCACGCCGAGGCGACGCCGCACCTGCACGGCGTGCTGACCCAGGTGCGCGAGGCCGGCGCCAAGGCCGGGCTGGCCGTCAACCCCTTGACACCGCTCGACGTGGTCGAACTCGCGCTCCCCTACCTCGACCTGGTCTTGGTGATGAGCGTGAACCCCGGCTTCGGCGGTCAGCCGTTCATCCCCGGGTCCGTAGCCCGCATCGAGGCCGTTAGGCGCATGCGCGACCGCGTGAACCCCAACTGCCTGATCGAGGTCGACGGCGGTATCACGACCAAGACCGCGGCACTCGCGCACGCGGCCGGCGCCGACGTGCTGGTGGCGGGCAGCGCCATCTATGGCGGGCTGGGCACCGTGGCCGAGAACCTGACCGCGCTGCGCGCCGCGATCACGCCACCGAGCGAGCCCTCGACCTGAGCGGCGGGCGCCGCTCTGTCGGCGGCTGCCGACCGGGCGGCCCAGATACCTAGGCCGCGGCCACGGCCTGGAAGCGCCCCAACACACGGAAGCGCTTGTAACGCGACTCGAGGAGTTGCTCGGCCGACATGGGAGTGAGGAACGCCAGCTCCTCGATGAGCGCCTGCTTGACGAGCGCCAGCGTGCCTTCCGGGTCGTTGTGCGCGCCGCCGAGCGGCTCGTCGATGACCCGGTCGACGATCTCGAGCGCTACGAGGTCTCGGGCCGTGAGGCGCAATGCCTCGGCGGCCTTCTCGGCCTCGCCCGCGTCGCGCCACAGGATGGCGGCGCACGACTCTGGGCTGATGACGGAGTAGATGGCGTTCTCGAGGATCAGCACCCGGTTGGCGACGCCGATGGCGAGCGCCCCGCCGGAGCCGCCCTCGCCGATGACGACGCTGATGGCGGGCACCGTCAAGCGGCTCATCCGCCGGATGCTCTCCGCGATCACCCACGCCTGACCCTGCTCCTCGGCCGCGAGGCCCGGGTAGGCGCCCGGCGTGTCTATCAAGGCGATCACGGGCAGCCTGAACTTGTCGGCGAGGTCGAACATGCGCATGGCCTTCCGGTAGCCGCTCGGGTGGCTCATGCCGAAGTTGCGATGGATGTTCTCCTTCGTGTCGCGCCCCTTCTGCTGGGCTATCACGACCACGCTCGTGCCGCCCAGCCGGGCCAGGCCCGTCACCACCGCCGGATCGTCGCCAAGCGTGCGGTCGCCGTGCAGTTCCGTGAAGTCGTCGAAGGTCCGCTGGAGGTAGTCGAGACCGGTCGGCCTGCCAGGCGCGCGGGCGACCTGCACGCGCTGCCAGCGCGTGAGCTGTTCGTAGGTGTCGCGCTTGAGGCGATCGAGGCGGTCCTGGAGGGCCTCGACCTCGCTCGCCAGGTCGATCTCCTGCTCGGCGGCGTAGGCCCGCATGTCGCGGATCTTCGCCTCGAGGTCCTCGATGGGCTTCTCAAACGGCAGCGACACGCGGCACCCCCTCCTCCGGTTGCGGTAGACCGGAGCGCAGCAGCGTCACCACGGCAGCGACCCGGGCCTTCAACTCGCGCCTGTCGACGACGTCGTCGATCATCCCCTTCTGCAAGAGGAACTCGGAGCGTTGGAAGCCCGCCGGGAGGTCCTGGCGGATCGTCTGCTGGATGACGCGCGGACCGGCGAACGAGATGAGCGCCCCGGGCTCGGCGAAGATCACGTCGCCCAAGGTGGCGAACGACGCGGTGACGCCGCCCGTAGTCGGATCGGTGAGGATGCTCACGTACGGCAGGCCGGCACGCGCGAGCGCCTCCAACGCGACCGTGGTCTTGGCCATCTGCATGAGCGAGAGGGCGCCTTCCTGCATGCGCGCGCCTCCAGACGATGTGACGGCGACCAGCGTCCGACCCTCTGCCGCCGCGCGCTCCGTGGCCGACGCGATCTCCTCGCCGACGACCGAACCCATCGAGCCGCCGAGGAAGGAGAAGTCCATGACCACGAGCGCCACCGGCTGCCCCTCGAGGAGCGCTCCGCCGGTCAGGATGGCGTCGGGGCGTCCGACCTTCTGGCGCGCCTTCTTCAGCCGTTCGACGTAAGGCTGGGTGTCGACGAACTCGAGGGCGTCCTGGGCCTCGATGAGGCCGGACCAACGCTCGAACGTACCCTCGTCTGCGAGCATGCCGATGCGCGCGTCGGCGGGCACCCGGTGGTGGTGCGAGCACTCGGGACAGACGTAGGAGTTGGCGACGAGGTCCTTGCGGTAGATCTGCGCGTTGCAGTTGTCGCACTTGAGCCACAAACCCGCCGGACTGTTGTCGTCCTCTTTCTTGCTGGGGCGGTTCCTGCGGAACCAACGCTCAAGCGCCACGGCCGCCCACCCCTCCGGCGCCGGGCACCAAGCGCGCTATGTGACGTCTTGGCACGCCGCATGATAGCAGCAGCCGCCCGCCTAACGGGCAGGACGGCACGCTGGCGGAGTAT
>JBDZVI010000111.1:0-7481 GCA_040255585.1 Deinococcaceae bacterium | reverse complement strand
GCCATGCCGGACGCCTACCTCAGCCTCATGGAGGCCCTCAAGCACGCCGGCATCGCCAACCGGGCCGGCATCGACATCCATTGGGTGAACGCCGAGGACCTCATCGGAGCAGAAGTGGAGGACCTCGCCGAGTTCGACGGGGTGCTGGTCCCCGGCGGGTTCGGCGTGCGCGGCATCGAGGGGAAGGTACGCGCGGCGCAAGTGGCCCGCTTGCACGGGGTCCCGTACCTCGGCATCTGCCTCGGCATGCAGGTAGCCGTCATCGAGTTCGCCCGCAACGTTGCCGGTCTCGCCGGCGCCAACTCCACGGAGTTCGACCAGTACACGCCCGTACCGGTCGTCGACCTCATGCCGGAGCAGCTCGAGGTGGAGGGCATGGGCGGCACCATGCGCCTCGGCAGCTGGCCGATGGAGGTCGTCCCCGGGACGCTCCTGGAACGCCTCTACGCCGGCTACAACTGGGCCACGCTGCCGGTGGTGAACGAACGGCATCGCCACCGCTGGGAAGTCAACCCGGCCTACGTGGAGCGACTGGCCGACGCCGGGCTGGTCGTCGCCGGCGTCACCCCCGGCATGGCCGGGCGCGGACGCGGGCTGGTCGAGGCCATCGAATTGCCTGGCCACCCGTTCTTCCTGGGCTTGCAGTCGCACCCGGAGTTCAAGTCGCGCCTCCTGCGACCGAGCCCCCCCTTCGCCGGCTTCATCAGGGCGGCCGTCGAACGGGCCGCCGAGCGCTCGGCGGCCGCCGACCGCGGCGCTCCGGCCAGAGGGTCCGAAGCCGAGGTGGAACGCGTCGTGGACGCCGGGGGATGAGCGAGCGGCCGTTGGTGGTCGGGCTGGCCGGCGGCACGGGCTCCGGCAAGACGACCGTGGCACATGCGCTGCTGGCGGCGGCGGGTGCGGGCAACGCCATCCTCCTCCCCCACGACGCCTACTACTGCGCGCAAGGCGACCTGCCGTTCGAGGCGCGGGTCCTGACGAACTACGACGAACCGAGCGCGTTCGACACGGAGCTGCTCGTCCGGCACGTCGACCAGCTCGTGAACGGCGAACCGATCGAGCGGCCCGTCTACGACTTCACCAAGCACGACCGCTCGACGACCACCGTCCACCTCGAACCGGCGCCGATAGTGATAATCGAGGGCATCCTCGTACTGCACGACCCGCACCTGCGCGAGCGGATGCGCCTCAAGGTCTTCGTCGACGCCCCGCCGGACGAGCGGTTCATCCGCCGGTTGGAGCGCGACGTGGCCGAGCGTGGGCGCACCGCCCAATCGGTGATCGCCCAGTACCGTAGGACGGTGAAGCCGATGCACGACCTCTTCGTCGAGCCGACCAAGCAGCACGCCGAACTCATCCTGCCCGAAGGGGGCTCCAACCGCGTGGCCCTTGAGGTCCTCGTCAACCACGTCGACGCCTTCCTGCGCCGCCACCGCAAGGTGGAGGCATGAGCGCGGGTCGACGCCCGACTCGCGGTTCCTCGGTCGAGCGGCCGGGAGCGGCCGCTTTCGGACCGCTCGACACCGTGCTGTGGCTCGTCGTCGCGCTCATGCTGGTCCCGGCCAGCGTGCTCGCCGTGCGCCGCGTCGGCGTGGAGGGGAGCCGCGAACAGGTCGCCCTGGTGATGGACGAACAGGCCCTCGCGCGGCAAGGCAACCTGGTGGGCCTCACCAGCATCGAGCTGGGCAGGCGCTACCAGCAGCTGGGCCTGACCGGCATCGCGCTCTACGAAGACACCATCGAGACCCTGGTGGCGAAAGGCTACGCCGCCACGCTCCTCGGCTCCGAACTCAAGGCCCAGCTCGCAGCCGACGGGCAGGCCGCTCCGGCGATACCGTCCGACGCCACGCTGGTCACCGCCCTCATGCCGGGGGCACTCGACCGCCTCGTGGCCAAGAACGTGCCGGCCGCCCGCAGTTTCGAGCTCGACGGCCGCACATGGTACTTGTGGCCAGGGGACGTGAAGACGTTCTTGCCGGCCGGGCCGGACACCGCGCAGGTGACGCTCTGGAAGAACGCCGGCTTCGACATCGCGTACCGCCCACGCAACGCGCCCTACGCGCTCACGGAAGTCGGGAACGACTTCCCTTCCCAGGCGAGTTATCTGATCCACGCGGGCACCCAGCTGACCGGGTGGCCGTCCGGGCTCGAGGAGCTCGTGAGCGCGTCACAGGCGTACTTGACCGCCGTGATCGAGGGCACCCCGCAGAACGGCATGGCGAACGTGTCGGGCAAGATCCCCACGGTGCGGCTCCTGAGCTTCAACCAGGATTACGTTGACAGACGCCTCAGGCCCGCCGATCTCGTCGACAAGTACTTGCTGGCGGTCCAGGAGCGCAACGTGCGGCTCCTCTACCTACGGCCTTACACGACGGTCGAGCTCGGGGACCCGATCGCCAACACCGAGGCCCTGGTGTCGTCGCTCAGCAAGACGCTGCGGGCGCAGGGCTACGAGGTCGGGCCGCTTACTACGTTGGGCAAGGACTACCGCACGACCACGTGGCTGCGCGCGCTGGCCGCGCTCGGCGTCCTCGCCGGCGCCCTGTTGCTCGGGCGGAGACTCCCCGCCCCGTGGGGTGCCGCGGCGCTCGCCGCCCTACTACTGCTCTGCGCGTGGGCCGGGGGCGTCTCCTGGGACGCCGTCGCCCTCCTAGCCGCGCTGGTCTTCCCCACCCTCGGCTTCCTGACGTTCAGGGAGCGCTGGCCCGCCATCCTCGGCGCGACCCTTGTCAGCCTCGCTGGCGCCCTGCTCCTTGCGGCCGTCGGCAGCGAGCGTGACACTCTCCTCGCTATCCGACCGTTCTCCGGCGTCGGGCTCACGCTCGTGGTGCCGCCGGCGTTGTTCCTCGTCGCGTACATGTTGCGCTTCCACCGCCCTGCGCAGTGGGTCAAGCGCCTCGTCGGCATGAACATCACGGTCGCCCACGTGGCGGTCGGACTCGCAGCGGTCGCGGCCGTCGCCATCGTGCTGCTGCGGCGCGGCAACGACCCCGTCATAGGCGTCAGCCAGTTCGAGCTCACGCTGAGATCGTTCCTGGGCGAGTTCGTGGCGCGCCCGCGCTTCAAGGAGCTCCTCGGACACCCGGCCGCGCTCTTGGCGCTGGCGCTTCCCGGCTGGCCCGCGTGGCTGCGCGGCCCCCTCTTGACCGTCGGCGTAGTGGCGCAGGCGAGCATCCTGAACTCGTTCAGCCACTACCACACGCCACTACTCATCTCATTGGAACGCACCGGTGTCGCCCTCCTCGTCGGGCTCGTCATCGGCGCCGTGCTCGTGCCGGTGGCGGCGCTGCTCACCAGGCTCGGCAAGCGCTGGCTGGCGTCCGCCGAGGAACCGTGAGGAAGCGGTGACGATTCACGTCGGGCGCGTCCTGAGCCCCCGCTGACCATGCGCGTACTACTGAGCGGCTACTACGGAGCCGGCAACCTGGGCGACGAGGCGCTCCTGGCCGGCCTCGCCACCGGCCTGATCGCCCGCGGCCACGAGCCGGTCGTACTCTCCGTCGACCCGGCCGCGACGCACGCCCTTCACGGCGTCGCGGCGGTCCATCGTTACTCGGGTCTCTTCCCCGCCCTGCTCAGGGCAGACGCGCTCGTCTCGGGCGGCGGCGGTCTCCTCCAGGACGCGACGAGCGGACGCAGCCTCGCGTACTACCTCGGCACACTGCGGCTAGCCAGGGCCCTGCGGAAGCGGACCGTCGTCTACGGTCAGTCGCTCGGACCGTTCACGACGAGCGGACGCGAGCGCACGAGACGGGCGCTCACCGACGTCCCGCTCGCGCTCAGGGATAAGGAGTCGGTGGCGCTCGCGTCCGGCATGGGTTTCCGGTCCGTGCTCGTCGCCGACCCCGCGCTGCTGATGCCACTGCCGCCCGGCTTGTCACAAGACGACGGGCCGGGCCGGCGGGCGGGTGGACCCGTCGTGCTCGCGCCCAGGGGAGGCCAGGAGGCCCTGAACGACGCGTTGGCCGGCCTAGCGAGGACCTTGGCGGCAGAAGGCGTGCCACTCGCCGCCATCGCCTTCCAACCGCGCCAGGACGGCCCCGCCGTCGCGAAGCTCGCCGAGGCCGCTCCGAGCATCGCGGTTCGGGCCGTCGCGACCCCCGCCGAGGCGCTCTTCGCCATGTCCGACGCGCGTTACGTCGTGTCAGTGCGTCTGCACGGCTGCATCCTCGCCGCGCGACTGGGGATCGGCTTCGCTGGGCTGTCCTACGATCCCAAGGTGAAGGGGTTCCTCTCGCAGGCCGCCGCCCCGGCTTTCACGGCCCCGGTGGATGAGCGCGCCCTCGTGAACCTCGTAAGAGCCGCTCCCCCGGCCGCGGCGCATGCCGTCGATCACCTGACGCGCCTGGCGGACGAAGGGCTCGACTGGTTGGCGGCGACGTTGACGGGGGGTGCAGCGTGAACCCGTGGTCGGTCCGCCGACCGGGCACCCGGCCGCCCGGCCCGGGCGCGGCCCCTTCTCATAGCTCCTTGAGGTACCCTTGCCCCGTGCCGTTCAGGACGTTACCCACGGTCATGAGCGCCTGGTCGTCCGCGTCCGGCGCGCTGCGCGCGCTGGTCTGCTCTGGTCTGCTGTTGGCTGTAGGCGCCGCGCACGCCCAGGCGGACTTCGCTCAGATGCGAGACCTTCTCACTCAGGGCTATTACAACTCGGCGGCGCGTTTGAACGGCCCCGAGTTGATCGCGCACCATCCCGACAGCGCGGAAGCTCACTTCCTCTACGCCAAGGCGCTCTACCTCACCGGCAACCCGGACAAGGCGCAGGTCGAGTTGGACCGCGCGATCGAACTGGCCGGCGATTCCGACCCCGCCGTCGTCAACCTGCAGGGTCTGTTGCGGGCCGCGGCCGGCGACCCGGTCGGCGCGTTGCGCGCGCTCCAGAACGCGTTCCTGCGCAGCCGCGACTACGCGTTCGCCATGGACTGGGGTCGGGTGGCGTGGCAGGCCGCGCGTTTCGACGAGGCCGTGTCGGCGTTCGACGCGGCGGCGACGACGGCGCGTGGGCAGCGCGAGCTGTGGCCCTACATCGACAAAGGCAGGCTGTTCATGTTCGTCGGACGGCTCCAGGACGCCATCTCGGCCTTCAATGCCGCCATCGACGTGTTCGAGGCGACCGACAACGGCGAGGCCCGGCCCGGTAGCCCGGCCTACGTGGAGGCCTACTACCGGATGGGCGAGGCGTACGAGCAGCTTGGCGACCTAGAACGCGCCGAGGTCAACTACCGCGCGGCACGCACGGCCGATCCGAACTACGCGCCGGCCATCCAGGCGCTCGACCGGCTCACGCGCTCTTTCGAATGACGTGAACGCCTTAGTTGACGAGCTTCGTACGCTTGGCCTGGTAGTCGAGCAGAACGTAGCGACCGATGGTGTCTGGAGTCGTGAAGTAGGCCTTGCCCCGGGTCATGGCGCTGACCCGCTGGACGAAGGCCACCAGCTCCGGGTCGCGCGCGAGCATGAACGTGTTCACCTGGATGCCATGCCGCCTGCATGAACCGACCTCCCTGAGGGTCTCGCCAAGCACTAGCGGGTCGAGACCGTAGGCGTTGCGGTAGATGCGACCGTCAGGCAGCGTGATGGCGGAGGGCTTGCCGTCCGTGATCATCACGATCTGCTTCATCTCCTTGTTCTGACGCAGGAGCAGCCGCTGGGCGAGCCTCAGGCCCTGGGCGGTGTTCGTGTGGTACGGCCCGACCTGGGCCATGGCGAGGCGCTCGAGCGAGATCTCCTCCGCCCCGTTGTGGAACAGGACGAACTGCACGGTGTCGCCACGGTACTGCGTGCGGATCAGGTGGGCGAGGGCGAGTGCGACCTGCTTGGCGGGGCTGAACCTGTCCTCGCCGTAGAGGATCATCGAGTGGCTGCAGTCGAGCATGACGACCGTGGCGGCCGACGAGTAGTACTCCGACTCCTGGACCCTAAGGTCGTCCTCCTGCAGGTCGATGCGTCCGCCCTCCAGCCCATGCCGGGCCGCGCGCGCCAAAGTCGCGGGCACGTCGAGGTTGAGCGCGTCGCCGAACTCGTACTCCTTCGTGGCCCCTATGGCCTCCACGCCCGTGGTGGTGAAGTGCGTGTCGTGCGAGCCGATGCTCGAGCGACCGGCACCGCCCAGCACGTCCTTGAGCGTGCGGTAGCCGAGGAAGTCGATCGCCTTGTCCGTCAACTCGAAGGTCGCCCTCCCGGGGTCGGCGCCCGGCGCGCCGGCGGCGCCCTTCGCCTCGCCCGTACCGTCGTCGCCGGAGCTAGCGCGGAGGTACCCTTCCTGCTCGAGTCGGCGCGCGAGTTCTTGCGCCGCAGCGCCCAACTCGGTGTCCAGCCAGTCCTCGGCCTCCAGCGCCTCCTTCAACACCTGCTCGCTGATCAGGTCGTTGTCCACGAGGGCCTGGGCGATGGACTCGTAGAGGTCCTGCAGCGTGGGACGGTGGTCCGGGTCCGGGTCGTAAGGGTTGCGTTCGAAGCCCGATCGCAGTAGGCGGTCCTGGAGCATGCGCATCAGGTCGGCCATGTCGAGGTCATCGAGCGTGCCCTCGTACTTCGAGTAGCGGATCACCGCCATATCGGCCCTCCAGGGGTTCGTCCTCGTAGCGCTCGACCGACCCGCCCGCCGACCAAGCCTGTCGTCAGTTCCACCGCGGCCGCGAGCCCGACTCGGCGGTCTCCCCCGCCGTGTAGCCGTGCTCCTCACTGCGCCCGATCTGACGTCTGGCGTAAAGGCCCTCGAGCACGAACTCGGCGCTCACGAGCGGCAGCTCGTCGGCCACGCCGGCTCCGCCGCGCCCGCTCTCGCCGCTCGCAGCGGCCGCCAGCCGGGCGGCGACCGACAGCAGCTCCGGTACCTTGGCCAAGGGCGCGCGCCAGTCGCTGCTCGGAAGATCGCCAGGGAGCCTCAGGCTGTTGCCGGCATCGAAGTACTCGACGATGGCCGCCGTGTCCAGCTCGGCCCCGCGCCTGCCGAACACCTGGCCAACCGCGCGCCTCACGATCTCCCTCGCGACGTTCTCGGCGCCTTTCAGCTCACCTTCGTACTCCAGCTCGATCTTCCCGGTGACGGCCGGCAGGGCCGCGTACAGGTCGGAGATGCGCGCTATGCCTTGTCCGCCGTGCGCCAACGCCCGCCGCTCCGCGTTGCTCACCACGTTCTCGAGAAGGCTGATGGGAAGACGCTGCGAGACGCCGGAGTGCTTGTCGACCCTGCTGTCCGACCTGGCCTGGAAGGCCACCTCCTCCACGGCTTCGGCCACGAACGACGGCACGAACACGCCCTCCGCCCGGTCCGTCCATGCCTCCTGGCGCGTGATGGCCATGCCCTCCTCGACGCGCAGCGGATAGTGCGTGCGGACCTCGCTGCCGATGCGGTCCTTGAGGGGGGTGATGATCTTGCCGCGCGCCGTGTAGTCTTCCGGGTTGGCGCTGAATACCAGCATGACGTCGAGCGGCAGGCGCATGGGGTAGCCCTTGATCTGGACGTCGCCTTCTTGCAT
>JBDZVI010000110.1:0-7494 GCA_040255585.1 Deinococcaceae bacterium | reverse complement strand
GAACCAGCGTAGGCTAAGCCAACGGATTTACAGTCCGTCCCCTTTAACCACTCGGGCACCTACCCGCGCCACTACCGGAGTCTGGCGGCGCTACCCTTCGGCCCAAACAGTGGAGCCACCCATCGGAATCGAACCGACAACCTTCCGATTACAAGTCGGGTGCTCTACCGATTGAGCTAGGGTGGCCAACCGCGCCACAGACCCGAGGTAACGTAGCACTAGGTCGCCAGCCCTGTCAACTACCGTCCTGGACGCGTCTTGCGCCTCCCCGACCTGCCCTCGCGGGGGCCGCGCAGAACGTCGGTCGACCGGCCGGGTCCGTCCGTGCACCCGCCCCGTGCCCGCGCCTGCTAACATGCTGGCGTTTGGAGGCGCCACTATGGGACGCATAGGACCCATCGGGATCCCGGAACTCCTCATCATCCTCGCGCTAGTACTGCTCATCTTCGGACCCAAGCGCTTGCCAGAGATGGCGAAGGGCCTGGGCCAGTCCGTGCGCGAGTTCCGCAAGGGCCTGCGCGACATGAAGAAAGACCTCGACGCCGAGAGCGACGACGACTCCGGCAAGGCCGCGCCCGTCTCGGCCGCCAGCGCCGGCGTCCCGGCCGCCAAGCCGGCGGTAGGCAGCGAGGATGCGCAATAGCTGGCGCAATAACTGGCGCGGTAGCCCGCTAGCTAGCCCTTAGGGACGACCAGAGGCTTCGCTTGACCCTGATCGAACATTTCGAGGAGCTACGCAAGCGGCTCTTCATCGCTCTGGTGGCATGGCTCGTCGCTTCCAGCGTCGCTTTCGTGTTCCGGTTCGACGTGTTGGCGTGGCTCAAGGCGCCGCTCCCGCCGTCCATGACGCTCAACTACTTCGCCGTGCTGGAGCCGTTCACCGTCTCCATGCAGGTCGCGTCGTTCTTCGGGCTGGTGCTCGCCTCGCCGGTGATCATCGGGCAGGTCTGGGGCTTCGTGGCGCCGGGACTATACGCGGAGGAACGCCGCTACGCAGTGCCGTTCATCCTGTTCGCGGCCCTCGCGTTCGCCGCCGGCGTCGCCTTCGCGTACTACGTCGTCCTCCCCTTCAGCATCCCCATCCTCCTATCGTTCCTCGGCGACGAGGCGCAGGGGCTGCTCTCGATCGGACGCTACATCTCCACGCTCCTGATGCTGATGGCGATGTTCGGGATCATGTTCGAGCTGCCCGTGCTCGGCTTCCTGCTCGCGCGCATCGGGATCCTGCGGCACGCGCCCCTTGTCAGGTACCGCCGCTGGGCCATCGTCGGCGGCGTGAGCGCGGCGGCGATCATCACCCCCACCGGCGACCCCTTCAACCTCGCGCTCGTGGCCGTACCCTTCCTTGTCCTCTACGAGCTGACGGTCATCGTCGTCCGCATCTCGGAACGCCGCGGCGACTCCCAGCGTAGGATGCGCCATGCAAGAGAAGATCCAGAGCCTACGCGCTCGTATTGACGCCCTCAACCTGAAGATCCTTGAACTCGTCTCCGAGCGCGGCGCCGTAGCCGCCGAGATCGGCGCCCTGCAGTCGGCCATGGGCAGCTCGCAGTACGACCCCGTGCGTGAGCAGGCGATGCTCGACGCCCTGGTGGCGGCCAACCAGGGGCCGTTCGACGCCGCCACCGTGAAGAGCCTCTTCAAGCAGATCTTCCAGGCGAGCATGCAGCAGAGCCAGAAGCAGGAGAAGCGCGCCTACCTGACATCGCGCGCCACCCACGGCTCCGACACGGTCGTGACCGTGCGCGGCGTGCCCATCGGCTCGAAACACTCCCCCGTGCTCGTCGCCGGACCATGCGCGATCGAGTCGGAGGAGCAGGTCGAGGCCGTGGCCGCCCAGGTGGCCTCACGCGGCGTCAAGCTCTTCCGCGGCGGCGCCTACAAGCCGCGCACCGACCCGTACTCGTTCCAGGGACTCGGCGAGGAAGGCCTGCGCCTCGGCCGCGCGGCGTGCGACCGCCACGACCTGGCGTTCGTCAGCGAGATCATGACGCCCTCCGATTTACCGCTCTTCGAGGAGTACGTCGACCTGTTGCAGGTCGGGGCGCGCAACATGCAGAACTTCCACCTGCTCCGCGCCGTAGGACGCAGCAACAAGCCCGTGCTCCTGAAGCGCGGTCTGTCGGCCACCATCGAGGAGTGGCTGATGGCCGCCGAGTACCTCCTGAACGAGGGCAACCCCAACGTGATCCTGTGCGAGCGGGGCATCAGGACCTTCGAGCAGTACACGCGCAACACGCTCGACGTCTCCGCCGTCGCCCTCGCCAAGCTCGAGAGCCACCTGCCGGTCCTCGTCGACGTAACCCACTCCGGCGGCCGACGCGACCTGCTCGTCGCGCTCACCAAGGCCGGTCTGGCGGTCGGCGCCGACGGCATCATGGTCGAGGTCCACCCGAACCCAGCCATCGCCCTGTCCGACACCAAGCAGCAGATCGACTTCCCCGCCTTCGACCGCTACCTCGACGACACCGGTTACCACGCCAAGCTGAGCGAGAAGCGCGTGGAACTGTACGGGTTCTAGAAGGTAGGCCGCGGTGCCGGGGCTGGACGACCTCCTCGCGTTCGTCCTCCGCGCCGTCGAAGTGACGCCCGAGTACACGCCGGGTCGCTGCCTCGTGGTGAGGAGCGGCCCGGGGGCTTGTCGCGCCTGCCTGGACGCCTGCCCGCACGAGGCCGTGAAGATCGACAAGCAGGTCGAGCTCGATGCCGTCGACTGCACGGGTTGCGGCCTCTGCGTGCGCGCCTGCCCAAGCGAGGCCTTGACGGCGCCGATGAAGCTAGAGCCCGCGCCGGGGCTGCGGTGCAGCCGCGTGGCGGGCGACGCCCAGAGCGTGCGGTGCCTCGCCCAGCTCTCGGCGGCCGACCTCGTACGGCTGGCTGGCGCCGGCGAGAGCGTCACCCTCGCGCACGGCGCGTGCGCGGGCTGCAAGGTCGGGGGCGCCGCCGTACCCGCGGTCGTCGAGGCGACGGCGGCCCGGGCGCGCGAACTCATGGCGCTTCATGACAGGCGACTCACCGTGAACGTCAGCCGCCAGGCGCGCCTCGATGCGCCGTCGCCCACGAAGCGCGTCAGCCGCCGCGAGCTGTTCAGGGGCGGACTGCGGGAGGTGGCGCATGGCGCGGCCGACGCGCTCGCGCCGTTGGAGGCGCTGCTACCCGGCCCGGAGGGCGAGCACCGCGGTCAGGAGCCGCCGCCGGAGGCCGCCAGACGCTACCGGCTCATGACGGCCGCGCGCCCCGCGCGCGACACGCTCGTCCCTTGGCGCCTCCCGCGCGTGGCGGACGGCTGCATCATGTGCCCCGCGTGCACCCGCGCCTGCCCGACCGACGCGCTCGAGCGCGACTTCAGCGGGCCGCAGGCGGTCCTTCGGCTCAAGCCGGAAGCGTGCGTCGGCTGCGAGGCGTGCGTGACCGCCTGCCCGGTGCGGGTCATCAGCATGGACGACCTGATCACGTGGGGGGAGCTGAGCGACGGCGAGAGCGAGGCGTTCCGGTCCGGCCCCGATAGGCTCGGCACGGGAGCGTTGCCGCGCTGAGCGGCGTTTTCGCTATCCGGGGCATCCGGGAGCAGACCTCGGCTCCTCCGGAGCGTACACTTGAGCCATGACCGTCGAGTCTTGGGTATTGGAAGCGGTCGCAGCGGGCTCCTCGAAGGGATCGAGCTTGCGGGACGTGCAGCGCTACATCGACGAGCGCCACTTCGAAGAGCTCGCCGTCGACACCATAGAAGCAGCGTTGGCTACGCTTCTGGCGGCGGGTAAGATCTACCAGGACGGCGAACGCTACCACCCGGCCAAGCGGACCTCGAAAGAGGACGCCATGAAACAACTGTTCGGGGACGGTTGAGGAAACAACCTCCCCACCTAGGAGGCGGTCGATGACGACCCCGGTGGCCATAGGCAGCGCCTTGGCTCTGCACGACTTCTACGACATCGAGGCGCTGTACGACCACGAGGAGCGGCTGATCCAAGGGAGCGTACGCGAGTACGTGCGCGCCGAGCTCCTCCCGCAGGTAGGCGAGTGGTGGCAGGAGGGCGTCTTCCCGGAGGACCTGCCCCGCAAGTTCGGCGAGCTCGGCGCGCTCGGCGTTACGCTCCCGGAGCGCTTCGGCGGCGCGGGCGCCTCGTACAGTGCCTACGGGCTCGTCTGCAAAGAGATCGAGTACGTCGACTCCGGCATGCGCTCGTTCGTGAGCGTTCAGTCGAGCCTCGTCATGTTCCCTATCAACGCCTACGCCCAGGACCACGTGAAGGCGAAGTGGTTGCCGCTGCTCGCCAGCGGCGAGGCCGTCGGGTGCTTCGGGTTGACCGAGCCGGACGCCGGTTCCGATCCCGGCGCCATGCGCACGCGCTGCCGCAGGGTGGGTGACGACTGGGTCATCACGGGCGTGAAGCGCTGGATCACGAGCGGCTCGCGCGCCGACGTGGCCATCGTCTGGGCCAAGGACGAGGAGTCCGGGAAGATCCTGGGCTTCGTGGTCGAGACCGACCGCCCAGGCTTCCAGGCCGTCGACATCAAGACGAAGGCCTCCATGCGCGCGTCGGTCACGAGCGAGCTTTACCTTGACGAGGTCGGTGTCCCCGCCGGCAACCAGCTCCAGGTCACGGGGCTGAAAGGCCCACTGTCGTGCCTGAACCAGGCGCGCTTCGGCATCGCGTTCGGCGTTCTCGGCGCCGCCCAGGCATGCTTCGACGAGGCCGCGGCGTACGTCTCGGACCGCCCCGCCTTCGGCGAGCCGCTGGCGGCGAAGCAACTCGTCCAGTCGCGCCTGGCGGACATGCTCTCCGAGATCACGCGCGGGAGCCTCCTCGCCTACCGCTTGGGGCGGCTCAAGGAAGAGGGCAAGGACCACCCTGCGCGCGTCTCGCTCGCCAAGCGCGACAACTGTCGCAGCGCGCTCGCCGTGGCGCGCGCCGCGCGCGACCTGCTCGGCGGGAACGGCATCACGACGGAGTACGCGGCCATCCGCCACATGCTGAACCTCGAAACGGTGGCGACGTACGAGGGTACCGACACGGTCCACACTCTCGTGCTCGGCCGCGAGATCACGGGGATGAACGCGTTCTGACGACCGTGACAGGAGGCCGGTCCCGGCGGGACGACCGGCCGCGGCGTCAGCCGCCGAGTACGCGCGCCAGCGCGAGCAACGCGGCGAGGACGGCCGCTCTCAACAGGTGGTACGGCCAGACCACTTTGCCGATCACGAGGCGCGCGTTCAGGAAAGACGCCAGGAAGCCGAGCACGGTGCCGGCAAGGAGCACCCACCAGGCGATGGGGTCTGCGAAACCGTAAGCCACGAGGGCCACCGTCAGGACCATGGCGGCTACGAGGAACAGTCGCGCCACGGAGGGCTTACGCCTGCTCACCGCCCAGGCGCCGAAGGTGTTGACCACCACGAGGCCGAGCGCCACCAGCATCAGGACGACGCGCACGTCGTCAGTCTACGGGCCCGCGCAGCAGGGTGTCGACGGGGTCGCGGCCGGTCAGGACGGCCTGGAGCGTCACGACCTCGAGGGGCTTATGGACGACTTTCGCCACGCGGTTGGCCAACCAGGCGTCGCTGCTCGCCTCCTCGTCGACCACCAACCTCAGAGCGTCCACGGCGGCGCGGCGACCAAGGAGGCGCGCTGCTCCGATGACCTCGGCATCGCCGTCTACGAGGCGCTCGTCTGCGCGCCAGCCCTCGGAGCGGAGCTCCTCCGGGTCGAAGAGGTGCTGACCGACCGTCCGCTCGCCTTCGCCTTCTACTAGCCGCGCCAGGTCGGCGTCGACGACCCACGGTCGCCCGAGCACGGCCACGGTGCGCGTGCCACCGCGTCTAGCCAGGTCGGGAACCCCGGCCTTGCCGGCCTTGGCCAGCGGCCTGACGCGTCCGAGCGCCCGTCTGACCGACATCGCGTCGTGGATCGCCGTCTGGAGGAACGTGACCGACTCGGACTCGAGCGACTCGTCGAACCATGCCGGCACGGCGTGCAGCGTAGGCAACCCCGGCAGCGCGGAGCGGAGCCGGGCGGCGAGATCCATAACCCACGGGTCCTGGCCAGAGCCGCGCTCCACGCCGGACTCGCGCGCGAGCCTTGGCACCACGATGGCCTGGCAGTCCGCCAGCGCCAGCGCCTGGGCCGCCGCGAGGCGGAACGCCAGGGTAGGGACCCCGCTCAGATCGGGGTCCTGCCAGGCCTCCTTGACCGCCTCCGGGTCGGCGAAAGCCGGCTCCAGGCCCGCGGCCAACGCCAGTTCCACCCAGTAGCGGCCGTAGCGGCGCCAGGAGAGCTGCGTCAGGAATCCGATGCGCACGAGGCGCGAGTCTACCATCCCTACGCCGCGGTACCGGCGACGGGCGCCAGGCGTACCAGCATGGCCCTGGCCAGTACCTCGGCGGCGGCCTTGTCGAGGTACTGGTTGCCGTTGCCGCACTTCGGCGAGAGCACGCAGCGCGGGCAACCGCCCTTGCACTCGCAGCCGGCCAGGAGCGCGGCGGCGGCGGTCAGCCAGGTGGAGAAGACCGCGGCGCCCGCGCGCACGTAGCCGACGCCGCCCGGATGGCCGTCGTAGATGAAGATCGTCGGCGCTCCCGTGGCCGGGTAGACCGGGTACGACACGCCGCCGACGTCCGCCCGCTCGCAGAGAACGAAGGCGGGCAGAAGCCCGATCAGGGTGTGCTCGAGCGCATGCAGCGCGGCGGGCATGTCCGCGGCCGCCGGTGGCGCGACGAGGCCCGTCGCCTCGAACCACATGGCGTGAGTCTCGTACGCGACCTCTGGCAGGTCGAGCGGGCGCTCGTCCAGCGCGGCCTCGCTGAAGAACCGCTTGCGCACGTAGCCGGTCACCGTGTGCGTTACCCGCACGCGCCCGACGTGGATACCGGGAGGCGGGGCGCCGACGACCCCCGCCCCTTCCAACGGCGGGAGCGGCCCGATCACCTCGATGTCCGTCTCGGAGCGGGGCTGCGTGTAGTAGTCCTCGATGTGCGGCAGGAGCCGTGCGACGCCGGCCTGCAGGTCGAGCTCTGCCACGAGGTACTGCTCGCCCTGATGAAGGTAGACGGCGCCCGGGTGGAGGTCGCGCAGCGCCGTGGCGAAGTCGGTGACCCCGAGCGTCCGACCAAGGCCGTCCTTGAGCTTGACCCTGTGTCCTCCCCCGCCGCGCAGTTCGACGCGCCGGTGGGGGTAGCGCCGCCGGCTGGCGAAGCGCCCGTCCCGCAGCCGCACCAGCCCGTCGACACCGCCCAGGTCGAGCCACGGCGCCACGAGCGGTTCGCCCGGCGTCACCGGAGTCTCCGCCGCCGCGCAGATGACGTGGCGCGGGTGCAGCACGTCGTTGAAGGGGTCGGCGACGGCGTCCTCGACCGGACCGTCGAGCAGCGCGTCAGGGTGACCGACGTAGTACTCGTCCAGGGGGTCGGCGCCAGGGATGAGGAGCGTCAACGCCCGCCCGCCCGCCCTGCCCCCCCCCCCCGAGCGCTGCCACATCGCGACCTTCGAGCCGGGATAG
>JBDZVI010000163.1:0-1529 GCA_040255585.1 Deinococcaceae bacterium | reverse complement strand
CTGCAGTGGGAGGACTTCAGCAAGCAGAAGGCCGTCGACGTCATGAACCGCTACCGCGACGCGCTGCCGTCCTTCAACGACGACATCCAGGGGACGGGCGCAGTCGTGCTGGCGGGCCTCCTCGCCTCGGCCCGCAAGACGCGGCGACCGATGGTCGACGAGACGTACGTCGTGCACGGTGCGGGCGCTGGCGGTATCGGCGTGGCCAGGCAGATCGTCGTCGGCCTCGTGCGGCAGGGCTTGAGCCGCGCCGCGGCCCTGGCCCGCGTCCTCATGATCGACTCCGCCGGCCTGGTAGTCGCCGACAGGCCGGGGCTAGACGACTACAAGCGGGAGCTCGCGCAAGACCCGTCGCGCACCGCAGGCTGGCAGGTGGCCGGCTCCGTACCCTCGCTCCTAGAGACGGTGATCAACGCCAAGGCCACCGGACTGATCGGCCTCTCCGGTCAGGCGGGCGCGTTCGACGAGTCGGTGGTACGGGCCGTCGCGGAGAACTCCCCGGCCCCCATCGTCTTCCCGCTCTCCAACCCGACATCGAACAGCGAGGCCGTGCCGGAGGACGTCTACCGCTGGACGAACGGCAGGGCGATAGTGGCGACCGGTAGCCCGTTCGCGGACGTCAGGCTGGACGACCAGACCTTCGTGGTCGGCCAAGGCAACAACGCCTTCATCTTCCCGGGGGTGGGGCTGGGAACGCTCGTGTCGGGGGCGAGCAAGGTGACCGACAACATGCTCACCGCGGCGGCCGAGGCTCTCGCGGACTACACCGACCCCTCCCGCCTCATGACCGGAGCCGTGTACCCGAGCATCAACGCCATCAACCGCGCCAGCCGCCACGTGGCCGCGGCGGTCGTCAAACAGGCTGTCGAGGACGGCGTGGCGCACGAGGCCGTGAGCGACCCCCTCGCGGCCGTCACCGACGCCATGTGGGAGCCGCGCTACCTCCCGATCAGGCGGAGCTAGGCGCAGGCGGCGTCGGGTAGGCCATGCGCACCGTCGTCCTGCGCGTCGTCGCGCTAGCCCTCCTGCTGCTGCTGGCGCTCGTCGGCGCGATAGCCGTGCGCACCATGCAGCGGGTACCCGACACGGTCGTTTACTTCGTCAGGGATCAGGGCACCACGTTCACCCTCGAGGGCGTCAACCGCCGTCTGGGTAGGTCAACGCCGGCAGAGCGCGCCGCCGCCCAGGTGACGGCGCTCGCCGCCGGGCCGACGGCGGACGAGATCACGCGCGGTCTGCGCTCCAACGTGCCTCCGGACACGGCTGTTCTCGGCGCCACTTTCTCGGGCGGGACCTTGACGGTCGACCTCTCGGGCGCCTTCGAGCGTGGCGGTGGCACCGCCGCCATGCTCGGGCGGCTGAACCAGCTCTTCTACACCCTCACCCAACCGACGGACGTCTCCGCCGTGCGTCTGCTCATCGACGGCACGCCGGCGACCGTCTTCTCGGCCGGCGGCTTGCTCGTCGGTGAGCCGTGGTTGAGGGAGGGGCGGCCCGACCTGCCGACCTGGTGACGCTGGTCGGTCGTG
>JBDZVI010000109.1:0-7642 GCA_040255585.1 Deinococcaceae bacterium | reverse complement strand
AGCGCCTGGCGGACCAGGTCGTCGCGGCGGTCCGGGCCGCCGCGACCGACGGCGTCGCCGCCGGCGGCGGCCTCGCTGCCGGCGTCTAGCCGAACGGCTCCTCGACCCACGGGTACTTGTTCAGGTCCGCGCGTCTCAGGGGGATGTCCGTCATGCGCGGCGCGATGGCGCCCGGTCCGCCCATATAGACGACCTCGCGCGCCAGCGGCGCGAAGGCGGCGTAGAAGTGTTGGGTCGACTTCACTACCAACGCCCGCTTCGTGACCGGGTCTATGCCCATGCTCGAGAAGACCTCGTGGCCGAAGACCTGGACCCTCACATCGTTCACAACGACATCGAGGCCGGCGATCCGCAGCGCTACCGCGGCGCCGCACCTCATCCAGAGCGGGCCGTCTGTCTGCGGCCAGTTCTGCACCAGTGCGGGGTTCACGGCAAGCACCTCCGCGGCAACGTCGAGCGGCGACCCGGACGTGGCGCCCAGCTTGCCACCGAGCCTCACGTCGATGCGCGCCCCGACGCCAGCCGCGCCGGCCTGCCGGACGACCTCCGGATCGTAGATCATCCCCAAGGCCACATCGGTGGCGCCACGATCGAGGAGGGCGGCCAGTGCGTAGGTCGAGTCGCCCGGCGCCCCTCCGCCCGTGTTGTCGGCCTGGTCGGCGATGACCATGGGGCCGCCGGGGCCGCTAACGGACAGCGCCTTGTCGATAGCCTCGTCCAGGCTGAGCGGGTCGAGCGTGACCTCCCGCCGCAACGCATGGAAGCGCATGCCCCACGCGCGTGCCGCGCGCTCCGCTCCCGCCGCGTCCCCGTCAGTGATGGCGAGCATCTTGCAGCCGAGGGCCGGCACGTCGCCCCACGGGAAGCCGTGCGCCAGCGAGAGCGACAGTACGTCGCCGCGCGCCTCTGCCGCCTGCATGGCGTCGACGAAACCGCGCATCGGCCCCACCGGCGTGGTGTAGATGCCGATCATGCGGCAATCGAAGAGGGCCATGCTCGGGCGGATCTCTCCGGCGGCCGTCGCCGCCGTCAGTCGGAAGAGGTCGGCGGCGCGTTCGGCCAGGTCTGTGTGCGGGTACTCCTTGTAGGCCACGAGAACGTCGGCCAGCGCGACGATCTCCTCCGTGAAGTGGCAATGCAGGTCGAAGCCGACGCCGATCGGCACCTCCGGACCGACGATCCCCCTGACTCGCCTCACCAGATCGACCTCGCAGTGGTCGTAGCCCTCCGCTACCATCGCGCCGTGCAACGGCAGCAGCACCATGTCAACCGGCGTCTCAGCCTGGAGGCGGTCAAGGAGTTCGTCGCGCATGGTCTCGTAAGCCGCGCGTACGGTCACGCCGGACGGCTGCGCCGACGCTTGGAGACCGAAGACGAGTTCCCAGCCCCGTTCGGTCGTCAGGCGCGCGATCTCCTCGAAGTCAGGCGCCTCCCGGAAGCCACTGGCCTCGTACTCGGCGAGCCTTACGACCTCGAAGTCTGCCAGGTCGGTGGGGACCGGAGCGAAGGTGTTCGTCTCGGTGGAGACGGTGCCGACGAACACACGGACGTTGCGCCCTGCCGGCGGCCAACTCATCCCACGCGCTCCAAGACCCTGAAGCCGAAGGTGGCGGCCTCGAAGCCCCGCTGACCCGGGTCGATGAACTCGATCAGTGCGTCCTGACCGTTGGCGTCTACCACGACGGCCGACTCGCCTACCACCCGCGTCGCCAGGCTCAGCTTGCCGACGTCGACCGTCACGGCGCCTTCCGGCGTACGCCTCACCGTGATGTCGGTGTCCTCACCGCTGACGAACTTGCCGACGAGGCGCTCGACCTGAGCGTCGGTCAGGCCGACCGTCGCGAACTCTTGTCGCTTCGCGCCGATCGGAAGGCCCACGGCCAGGTTGGCGCCGGCGATCACCATGTCGCCGACGGGCCCGCCCGTGATGTTCGTGAGCACGGCGCTTATGACCTCTTCCTCAGGGAAGATGCTCAGCCAGGCGCCTACACCCTTGATGTTGCCACCATGCTCGACCAGCTTGCGACCGTGGTAGTCGGGCTGCACCATCAGCCCATAGCCGTAATGACGCGACGGGCCGGTGCGAGCGTGCGGGTGCGTCATCGCGGCCAGGGAGGCCGGCGAGAGGAGATCCGGCCGCCTGCCCATGTAGACCTCCGCGTACCGAGCGAGGTCGCGGGTGGTGCATTTGAGGAAACCGGCGCTGGTCATGGCCGGCGCCTCCCACCAGCCCGGGGTGTGTTCGACGCGCTCATAGCCACCGATGTACGAGTAGAGTTCCGTCGCGTCCCCGAGGGCCTCCAGGCGTCGCGGGTCGAAGACGCTGCGTGTCATTCCGAGCGGAGCGAGGATGTGCTCCTCGACATAGGTCTCGTACGCCTTGCCCGACACGATTTCCACGATGCGCCCCAGCATCGCGAAGCCGTCGTTGCAGTAGCTGAAGATGACGCCCGGCGCCCGCAGGAGCTTGGGAGCCGCGTCGGCGATGGCCTGCACGAGTTCGTCCGCCGTGTCTATCGCCGGCAAGTACTTCGCCTCCTCTACCTCCAGCAGGTCCCGCGCAGGGTCGGCGAGTACGGAGCGCGAGAGCGCGTTGTGCAGATACGGCAGGGGCGGCATGCCGCTCGAGTTGGTGAGGAGGTGGTGCAAAGTGATGCTCGCGAGTTGCCGGTTGGTCGACCCCGCCAACGCGGGGAGGTAGTCGGCCGCCGCATCCGCGACGCGCAGCTTCCCGGCGTCGACGAGCTGCATGATTGCGAGGGCGGTGAAGGACTTGGTCAGAGAGCCGATCCCGAAGATCGTCTCGGACGTGACGGCCCTCCTCGCTTCCCGGTCGGCGAAGCCGACGCCCTCGTCGAAAAGGACCGTCCCGCCGCGCTGCACGAGCGCCCCCACGCCAGGGATGCGGCGCTCGTCCACCGTCTTCTGCAGGTAGTCACGGTACGCGTCTCTCATTTGAGATCCTCCTTCTAGCCGATCCTGGGATCGAGCACTTCTCTGACGGCCTCGCCAAGCAGGCTGATGGCGAGGACCGCCAGGGTGATGGTGACGCCAGGCATGGTGGCCAGCCACCATGCGCGGCGCATGTAGTTGCGGGCGTCGTTGAGCATCGCGCCCCACTCCGCCGTGCTTGGAGGCGCGCCGAGACCGATGAAGCTCAGGCCGGCCGCGGCCAGGATCGCGGTCGCGACCCCGAGCGACGCGACGACGAGCACGGGTTGGAAGACGTTAGGCAGCACATGTCTGAACAGCAGGCGAAGCGAGTCGGTGCCCAGCGCACGGCTGGCCTCCACGAACTCGAGCTCCCTGACGGCAAGGGTGGCGCCGCGGGCCAGGCGCGTGTAGACGGGAACGCTTGCTACGCCCAGCGCGATCATGACGTTGAAGATGCCGGGACCGAGCATGGTGATCACGATGAGCGCGAGCAGGATGTCGGGGAACGCGAGCATCACGTCCATGACGCGCATGATCACGTTGTCGACAGCCCCGCGCAGGTAACCGGCGACCACACCGAGTACCGACCCGACGGTCGCGCCGATCCCCACCACGACGACCCCGACGAGCAGCGAGATCCTTCCGCCATGCATGATCCGGCTGAGGATGTCGCGGCCCACGTTGTCCGTCCCGAGCCAGTGGCCGGACGAGCCTGGTGGAAGGTAGCGCTCGGCGTCCATCGAGTCCGGCGCGTACGGCGCGAGCTGCGGAGCGAAGACAGCCGCGACCACGAGCGGGACGATGACCAGCGCGCCGAACACGAATCCGGGTTTACGTAGCAGGCGCGCGAGCAGCGTCGCGCGCTTGGGGCGGTGGGTGGTGGCGGAGGCTGCTCGCACCATCAGGCCACGTAACGGATCCTCGGGTTGATGACGCTGTAGAGCAGGTCGACTGCGAAGTTGACGAGCACGTACACCCCCGAGACGATGAGAGCGACCCCCTGGACGAGCGGGTAGTCGCGACTAGATACCCCTTGCACCAGCAGGCGCCCTAGGCCTGGCAGCGCGAACACGGTCTCGATGACGACGGCGCCCGCGAGGAGGCCGCCCACCTGCAAGCCGATGACCGTGAGCACGGGGATGAACGCGTTCCTGAACGCGTGCCCGAGCAGGACGCGGTTCGGCCACGCGCCCTTGGCTCGCGCCGTGCGGATGTAGTCGGTGCGCAGCACGTCGAGCATGCTCGAGCGAGTCAGGCGCGCGAGCACGGCGGCCGAGCCGATCCCTAGGGCTATGGCGGGGAGCACGTAGTACGCCACCCCGCCGACGCCAGCGACGGGAAGCCAGCCCAACTGGACGGAGAAGACGAGGATGAGCATGAGGCCCACCCAGAAGCCGGGCATGCTCACGCCGAGTGTGGCGAGACTCATGACGACGAAGTCGAACGCGCCCCCGAAGCGCGCCGCCGCGGCGATCCCGGCTGGAACGCCGATGGCGAGCGCGACGAACATGGCACCGAGCATGAGTCGGACCGTGATCGGGAAGCGACTGGCCACCTCTTCGACGACAGGGCGCTTGGTGAAATACGACGTGCCGAGGTCGCCCCTCACGAGCTTGCTTGCGTACTTCATGAACTGTGTCGGGAGAGAGGCGTCGAGGCCGAGCTCCGCCCGCAGGCGCTCGTAGGCCTGCGCTGACACCGGCCGGTTACCGAGGAGAGCCCGCGCGGGGTCCCCGGGCGTCAAGTGCAGCATCAGGAACACGAGCGTCGCAGTGCCGACGAGCACCGCGATCAGCGAGACGAGGCGTTGTGCGAAGAAGCGCGCCATCCGGTGGTGGGCTGCGTGAAAGGCAACTGGTGACCGTCCGGGAGAGGTCCCGGGCGGTCACCAGCCTCTCTCAGCCGTGCGTCAGCGCTCGATCCAGGCTTCCTGAAGGAGCACGCCGCCGAAGGCATTGAACCGCAGCCCGTTCACGCGTCGGTTGGCCACGCTGAACACCTCAGCCACGTACACGGGGGCGAGGTAGGCGCGCTCGTTCATGATGCGCTGGATGTCGTGGTAGACGAGCATGCGATCGGAATCGACGAGGGTAGAGCGGCCGGCCTCGAGCAGGCGATCGACATCGTCGTCCTTCTGGGCACCCAGGTTGAGGCCGTTGGGGTGCTGCGACGAGTGGTAGAGGAAGTACAGCACGTCAGGGTCGTCGTAGGTCCAGCTGAGCGGCGCGATGTGGTAGTCGCCGTCCATGACCATGGGCATCTGCAGCGAGCGGTCGTAGGTTTCGAGCGTCGCGTCGACGCCGATAGCCTTGAGTTGGTTCTGTAGGAGTTCGGACGCCAGCACCATCGCGGAGGACGTGTAGGCGACTATCCGGATGGTCATGCGCTGACCGTCCTTCTGCCTTACGCCGTCGGAGCCGAGCGTCCAACCGGCGGCGTCGAGCAGCGCGCCCGCGGCCTCGCGGTCGAAGGGGTACGTGGTGCTCGCGCTATCAGGGTCGTAACCGGGCAGGGACGGCGGCAGGACGCCGGTGGCCGGTATGCCGTGCCCGTCGACGACGCGGTCGATGAAGAACTGTTTGTCGATGGCGTGGTTGAAGGCCTGGCGGACCCGGACGTCGGACAGGATCGGGTCGGCGAGGTTGAGGACGAACTCGAGGCCGATGCCGTTGCTGAGGCTGGAGTAGACGTTGAAGTTCGGGTTGTCCTGGAAGAGGGTCAGGTCGACGGCCGGGACATCGGCGAAGTCGATCTCGCCGGCTTCAAGCGCGGCCACCAGCGTGCCCTGCTCGGGTAGGTAACGGAACTCGATCTCGTCGGGGTAGACGACCCCCTGGTTGTTGAGGAAGGAGGGGGCCCAAGCGTAGTCGGGGTTGCGCTCCAGCGTGATGGAGTAGCCGACGATCCAGTCCTTGAAGCGGTACGGTCCGACCCCGACCGGCTCGCGCCCGTAGTCGGCGCCCTGCGCCTCGACGGCACGCCGGGAGAGCGGTTGCAGGTAGCCGGAGTTGGTCAGGTTTCGCAGGAACACGGCGTTCGGCTCGCTCAGATGGATGACGAGCGTGAGGTCGTCGGGCGCCTCGATTCTCTCGACGCCGGCGAGCATGTCGCCCGATACGGTGGACTGGGTAGCCGGATCGAGCGCGCGCTCGAACGTGTACTTGAAGTCCGCAGCCGTTAGCGGGTCGCCGTTATGGAACTTCACGCCTGGGTGGAGCTTGAACGTGAAGGTGAGACCGTCTTCCGACTGGTCGACCGAATCGGCTATGCCGGGAACGACGGCGAGCGTGTCGGGGTCGAGCACCATCAGGCTGCCACCGACCAGCGAGAGCACCTCGTCGGCCGCGGACTCCCCCGTCTTCTGTGGATCGAGTATCGACGGGCCGACGCCGCGCCCGATGACGAGCCGGCCGCCCCGCTGCTGCGCGAACGCGGTGCCGGCCAGCGCCGCCACCAGCAACAGTGTCAGGAACAGTCGGAACCGCACGACGACCGACCTCGGACCAGCTGCACCGCGTGATGTCTGCATTCGCTCCTCCTAGAGATGCCCTTGCCAGATGGCGCCTGTCGCGAACGACTCTCCCGGTGCCGTGTCTTTCCTGCAAGGTTCGTTGCCGCGATGATAAACTCTGGTACGAACTTTGCCAAGACGTCGGGGGTCGACCCGCCTTATGCTTCGGGTATGCGGTCGCGACCACGACGCTCACGGCCGACGGGACCGGAGAGCCCATGACCGTCGTAGATCAGATCCGCGAGCGCTACTCGACCCTCAGCCCGACGGAGCAGAGGATCGCCAAGCACTACATGCAGCACGGCAGCGTCATGGTCTTCGCGAGCGCGAGCCAGGTGGCCAGGCGCCTTGGCGTCTCCACCTCGACCATCGTGCGTTTCGCGCAACAGTTCGGCTACTCCGGCTACGTGGAGTTCCAAGAGCGCATGCAAGCGGAGTACGACGCCTCGCGCAGGCTCGTGGGCGTAGAAGTGGGGCGCGAGGACCTCATCGAACATGTCGTGCGGCTCGACGCCGAGAACGTCGCCAGCGTCATCAGAAGCGAGGAACTCCTGATCGGCGCGGGCACCGCCGTCGCGACCGCCAGGCAGGTGTGGGTCGCAGGCAGCCGCTCAAGCGGCGACCTGGCCAGCATCGCTTGGCGCTTCCTCAACATGGTGCGCCCTGGGGTGCGGCTGTTGAAACCGAACTCGGCCGACGTCGCCGACCAGCTCCTGGACATGGGGCAGGACGATATCCTCGTCGTGCTCAGTATGAGCCGCTACGCCCAGGAGATCGTGCAGTTGGTCGAGCTGGCGCCCGCCCGCTCGGGCACGGTCCTCGTGACGGACGAGCACGCCTCGCCCTTACTGCCGTACGCCGATTGGGTGATCAGCGTCGCCACGCAACCCGCGGCGATGTTCCGGTCGCTGACCGCCGTCATGACAGCGCTGCAGGCCTTGGTAGCCGCGACGGCCCGCGAGGTCGGGGACGAGCAGGTGAACGCTCGACTGGCCAGGGCCGAGGAGCTGTGGGGCAGGTTCGGGACCTTCGCGTCGCGGTGATGCCAACCGCCACGTTCGCGCGAGAGCGGCCCGAACGCCGGCCCGCACCTCTCGCCCGTCGGCGATAGTGAAGACAGCCTACCCACGTCACCCTGGGTTACTCACTCCCATCTCGGTGACCGCTCACACCCATGGCCCATCCTCAGGTCAGCGG
>JBDZVI010000023.1:0-38470 GCA_040255585.1 Deinococcaceae bacterium | reverse complement strand
GCGGCTAGCCTCTGCGCCGCCGCGGTGGGCACGGAGACGGACGGTTCCATCGTCAGCCCCGCCTCCCACAGTGGGGTGGTCGGCTTCAAGCCAACCGTCGGCCTGGTCTCACGTGCCGGAATCATCCCAATCGCTCACAGCCAAGACACCGCCGGTCCGATGGCGCGCACCGTCGAGGACGCGGTGCTGCTGCTAGCTGTCATGCAAGGACCGGATGAGCGCGACCCCGCTACGGCCGTGATCCCGTCGGGGGCCCTCGTCGACCCAGCTGCCGTGCTGCGCCCGAACGGCTTGCAAGGTGCCCGGCTGGGCGTGGTGAGGAACCTGGTCGCTGCCCACCCAGAGATGGCGCGCCAGTTCGAGGCCTCGCTGGACGCTCTGCGAGCATCAGGTGCCCAAGTCGTCGATGGTCTCGAGATGCCCCGACTGGGGGAGTGGCGGACCGCCGAGACCGAGGTGCTCCTCTACGAGTTCAAGCACGGTCTGAACGCCTACCTGGCCAGCCTGCCTGCTCGTGGGCAGCCGCGCGACCTGGCCGAAGTCATCGAGTTCAACTTGGCCAACGCCGAGCGGTCGATGCCAATCTTCGGGCAGGAACTGCTTGTTGCCGCGCAGACGAAGGGTCCGCTCAGTGATCCCGCTTACTTGGAGGCGCTCGCGAGCATCCAGAGGATGTGTCGTGAGGAAGGCATAGATGCTTTGCTGACGGAGCACGGCCTCGACGCTCTTGTCTCTCCGACCATGAACCCCGCCAGCCTCATCGATCACGTGCACGGCGACGTCAAGCGGCCGGGTGGCTCGGCGGCCAGCCCGGCCGCGGTGGCCGGCTACCCGCACGCGACCGTGCCGGCTGGGCTGGTGCACGGCCTGCCGTGGGGGCTGTCTATCTTCGGAACTGCTTGGAGTGACGCCAAGGTGCTGAGTTACGCCTACGCGTTCGAGCAGGCGACGAAGGCGCGGCGTGCGCCGCGACTGTTGACGACGGTGGAGATACAACCGGGCACGGCAGTCTGAGCTGAAGCGGGTGACACCGCCAGAGAGTTGACATGAAGCGAATCCCGCTCCGGTTTGTTCTGAAAGGCGTGGATTCAGTCAGGGTATTCGCGATAAGTCGCCCATCTCTAAACAAAGTCTGATTCACGCCACCCTCGCGCCTTGGCTCGGGGCAAGTCCAGGAATGTACGGACGGGGACGAACGATAGAAGGATAACAGCCGTGGAGCTAACCCGCAACGCAAAAAGGCGCTTCTTGATGGGCGTTAGGCGCCTACTATCGGTCATGCTCTACCACTTGGTGCCGCGACGGCTGGTGGGGTCCCGGCTACTGCCGCTAGGCCGGTTGCGCGACTTGCATCCCGAACTGTACGAGGAGTACGTGAGGAAGTACGAGGGGAGGGAGTACCTTCTTGAGCGGCGCGTACCGGGCTTGGGTTGTTTGTGGAGCGATGTCCTGTTCTTTACGGCGGTGCCGCCGTCATTGATTCGTACTCTGCATGAAGAGGCCGGCTTCACGCCGCCTCCATTGCGTTGGTTCGAGGTAGACATGGCGACGCTCGAGGAGTCAAGCCTCTATGTCTATTGGTACCTACATCATGAGCGGGAGCGAGTTCTCGAACCGGGCAATTGGGAGCCGTTCAAGGCGAGCTTGCTGCCGCGCATTCGCGATGTGCCGCAGGCCACGCGCGACCACTACCTGGAGGCCGCCAGCTCTGGCCGCGCTCCGTTTGCGTTCTTCCGGATCCCGCACGTGCTTTATAAAGGAGATATCGATGTCCGGGCACTTCACGTCGTCGAGGCATGAACCATGCGCCCGGCGGCGCGACCGAGTGTGCAGGCAATGAACCCGCAGAGTTGCAGGACGCTGCCGACTGGGGTGAAGCGCGCGATACTGTCTCCCATGCCATCATCGGCGGACAGATCCGTTGTTAACGCCTCCAGCACGCTGCCGATAAGACCAGACCTCTGGTTGCTAGACCCAGAAGTGGCGCACCTCAACCACGGCTCTTACGGCGCAGTGCCCAAGCCCGTTCTCAAGGCCCAGCGCCGCGCCGCCGAGGCGATAGAACAGAGCCCGGAGCGGTTCTACCGAGCCGAGCTGGCCCCAGCCATCGACGCCGTGCGAAGCCGCGTGGCCGAGTTCCTCGACACCGACCAGGAAGGCCTGGTCCTCGTCCAGAACGCCACCGAGGCTGTGCAGGTAGCCCTGAACGCCATGCGGTTCGAGGTAGGGGCCGAGATCGTTTACACCGACCACGCCTATCCGTGGGTCAAGGCGGCCATCGCGCGAGTGTGCGCAGAGCGTGGGGCCGTGCCGCGGTGTGTGGCGTTGCCGGACTCGGAAGGATCGAGCGAGGTCGAGTTCGCGGCCGCGCTTATCGCTGTGCTTGAAGGTGCTCTCAACGGGCGTTCGGCCCTAGTGGTCCTGGACCAGATCACCTCGGCTTCCGCCCGGAGGTTGCCGGTCGAAGCCGTATGCGCCGAGCTTGGCGACCGGATCCCGATACTGATCGACGGAGCGCATGCCCCCGGTCTCGTGGACGCTCCCGTGCCGGCGGGGGCCGCGTTCTGGCTCGGCAACCTGCACAAGTGGGCCTTCGCGGCTCGGACCGCCGCCGCGCTCGTCGTGGCCCCGTCCTGGCGCGAGCGTGTGCGTCCGCTCGTCGCGAGCGCCGGCGAAGCGCGTGGTTTCCCGGGGTCGTTCAGCTACTTGGGAACGCAGGACCCCACGGCCTATTTGGCGCTTCCGGCGGCGCTCGGCTTTCCGGTCGAATACCTTGACTTGACGTTCCGCCAACTCCGCGAACGTAACGCGACCATCCTGGAACTGGGAGTGCGGCGCCTGGCGGCGGCATTAGGGCTGCCGACGCCTGTGAGCAACGGCCTGCCGATGACCGTAGTGCCACTCGGCAGGGCAGGAGGTGACCCGGAGGCGTCGGTACTTGGCAGCCGCCTGCGCGAGCAAGGCATCGAGGTTGCCATAACCTCGGTCGGCGGGCAGTTGCACGCCCGCGTTTCGGTGCAGGCTTACGTTGGGCTCGGAGAGTTCGACGCTTTGGCGACGGCGCTGGCAGATCACCTACTCCCAACGCACCTCGGCGGCGCTCAGCCCGTCTAGCGCGACGTTCACGCCGTCAGACAGGTGGCTGAGCACGATGGGGGAGAAGCCCGGCGGCTCGATCGCGTCGGCCTCCCACCACGCCTCGGCTGGCAAGCCGAGCGCCGCGCCCAAGTCAACCTCGTCCTTGCCGCCGCTCGCGTTCAGGATGGCGAGCACCGGGCCTTCGACCGCCACGACGAACCACGGGTCCCCCTGCGCGTCGTGGAGTTGCCATGTTGCGTCGGGGTTCTTCGTGAGGAGAAAGGTCGTGGCGTCCGGGTAGATCCCGACGCCCTCGACCACGTAGTTGTCGATGGTCATCGACTGGGCGCCATCGGGTGCCAGGTTCAGCGAGACGACTAGAAACACGGCGAGAAGCGTTCCCACGGTGGGACCTCCAAAGGAAATAGGGTTTAGCGCTGGTGTGCGAGCGCATTGTAATCAGCGTCGAGCCGGAGTCGAGTGACCGTTGGTGCGACTAGAGGCGCTGTGTCACCGCTAGGAGCGTCGCCATTCGGTACTAGGCTCGCTTCCGTTCGGTCGTCATCGGCAAGACGACGGTGAACTCCGCGCCGCCGTCCGGATGGTTCGCAGCTTCGAGGCGCCCACCGTGACCTTCGGTGATGGCCTTGGCGATGGACAGCCCGAGCCCGGACCCCGTGTCGTTGCGGGTGCGCGACGGGTCGCCGCGGTAGAAGCGCTCGAGCACGCGAGCTTCGTCGCCCGGGGGTAGGCCGGGGCCGTGGTCGCGGACGGTGATGCGCAGTTCGTCGCCCTCCTGCCGGGCGCTCACGTCGATCGCTCCGGGCGTGGCGTAGTTGAGCGCGTTGTCGAGCAGGTTGCCGAGCACGCGAGCGATGCGGTCAGGGTCGAAGGTGGCGCTCAGGTCCTCGGGCACCGGTTCCAGGTGGATGGCAGCGCCGACTTCAGCGGCCCGGCCGGCGAGGCTGTCGAGCAGCCCGCGCAGGTAGTCGGCTACCCGAACCTCCCTGGGCGCGAGTTCCAGATGGCCGCTCTCCGCGGTCGAGAGGGTTCGGAGGTCGTCGACGAGGCGTGACAGCAGCATGACCTCGCGGTGAAGGCGCGCGAGCCCGGCGTCGTCGAGGGGGCGCACGCGGTCCTGCATGGCCTCGAGCTCGCTGCGGAGAACGGCGAGCGGGGTGCGCAGGTCGTGGGCTATGTCCGCGACCATGCCGCGCCGCCACTCCTCCTGCCGCTCCAGGTCGCCGACCAGTGCGTTGAAGGCTCCGGTGAGGCTGCGGAGCTCGTCGCGGTCGGGCGGGAGGTCGAGCCTCAACCCGCGCTCCCCGGCGGCGAGTCGCCGCGCGCCCCGTTCGAGCGCTATCAGCGGTCGGGTGAGGCGGCGCGTCACGAGCCCCGCCACGGTCGTGGCCAGTAGGAAGGCCAGGAAACCGGCCAGCATGGCGGTGCGGGTCACCGTGCGGAAAGCGTTGCGGGCCGTGGAACCGCCACCGATGGCGTGGTCGGTGGCGGACCAGCCTTGGAGTCCGGGCTCGCTTGCCGGCGTCTGCGCGAACAGGTCGCGTTGCGCGTTGAGCACGGCCCCTAGGGTGAGCCAGGCGGTAAGCGCAACAGCGGCGAGCGCCACGAACGCGAACGTCACGGTGAGGCGACGACGCAGGCCCCAGTGACGCCGGCGCGCGCGCCAGCCGGGGTGATGCCTCGGCCACGGGTGCCCACGGTGGCGTCGCTCCCAACCGTTCCCGACGTGCCGTTCACCCCATGGGGGACCAGGGGGGCGGTGTCGGCTCACCGCTGGTCTCGCAGGCGATAGCCGACGCCCCTGACGGTCTCGATCATCTCGCCGCACGCTCCGAGCTTGCGACGGAGGTTCTTCACGTGGGCGTCGACGGTGCGCTCGTCCGCCAAGCTCTCTCCCGCGCCCACGCTCGCAAGGAGCTCCGCCCGGCGCTTAACGCGCCCCGGGTCACGCGCGAGTTCGGCCAGCAGGCGGAGCTCGCTGGCCGTGAGGTCGACCCGCCCACCGCCGCACTCGACGACGTAGGCGCCGAGGTCGATGCTCAGCTCGCCTACCATGAACCGATCCTGAGTCGGCATGGCGCCACCCGCGCGGCGCAGCACGGCCTTGACGCGCGCGACCACCTCGCGCGGGCTGTACGGCTTGACCACGTAATCGTCCGCGCCGATGCCCAAGCCCACGAGCTTGTCGACCTCGGCATCGCGGGCCGTGAGCATGATGATCGGCACGGCGGACTCGCCCCGGATGCGCCGGGCGACCTCGAGCCCGTCCACGCCCGGAAGCATGAGGTCGAGGAGGACCAGGTCCGGACGCGCGGCGCGCCACAACTCGAGCCCACGCGCGCCGTCGAACGCGCTCTCCACCCGGTAACCCTCACGCTTGAGGTAGTCCGTGAGGATGCCTACCAGGTTCCGCTCATCTTCGATGATGAGGACCGTGCCCGTCGCCATCTTCTCCACTCTAGCCGTCCTTGGCGGTGCGACCGGACGTGCCGGCCGTTATCGAGTCGGCGCCGGCTTCGTGCCAAGGTATGGGTGATATAGGCGGATCGAGCATCCACGCCTTGGCAGTGCGTAGATGCTCGATCCGGTTTCGGGCCGTCTAGCTTGCGCCAACGCCCGGCCCGGTCTCGGTGATGACTAGGCCTGCGTCAACGCCCGGCCCGGTTCCGATGATGACTAGGCCTGTGTCAACGCCCGCTTGATCGCCTCGAGGTCCTCGAGGCTTATCTCGCCTTTCGCGAAGCGCATGCGGGCCAGGTTCAGCGCCTTGTCGAACTGCGGCCGCCCTTCGCCGTAGTGGGCGAGCCCGCGCTTCAGGGTCTCGAACTCCTGTGGGGTCACCTCGCCGTTGGCAAGACGCTCGCGGGCGGTCTGCCAGGCTTGGTCGTGTCCAGGTACGTCGTGCCCATACCTACTGTGCCCCGGCCCGAGCGGCTCTTCCATGCGGTTCCTGGCGTCGGGCCCCCATTTGAACCCCCAGCGCTCGTCGTCGGGACGCTCGCCGCGCCTGCCGCCCCATCCGCCCCGCCAACCACCGCGCGCCAGTGTCTTGATCAGGAACACGATGAAGAGGAAGAACAGTAGGGTACCCACGAGGTTCAAGAACCCCAGTCCGAACCCCAAGCCGGCCCCGTGGCCGAATCCGAATGCGTATGCCATAGAGAATCGCTCCTTTCGCCAGTCGGGCCGTTTGGCCCCTGGTTAGGAGCGAGGTTAGGGCGGGGGTCGTGAAGGTCAGGGGGGTGCGGTGTGAACGATATGTGAAGGGGGGAGGGGCGTTTACGGGGTCGGCTTGGCTGTCGCGCAAGCCGGGGGCTTGGTGCTGTAGGAGATACGACCAACGGACTCTGTTTGTATCGAGGTGGCGTCCCCCTTGACAACTCACCCCACGACCAAGATACTGAACCGGATGGTTCAGTATCAGACTCAAGCTCCCATCCACGAGACGTTCGCCGCCTTGGCGGACCCGACCCGCATCGCGTTCTTGGAGCGGTTGGAGCGTGCCGACGCGACTATCACCCAGCTCGCCGAGCGGGCGGGCATCTCGCTGCCTGGCGCAAGGAAGCACGTCAGGGTGCTGGAGGGCGTCGGTCTCGTCCGCACCCGCAAGCAGGGTAGGGCACGGGTCTGCACGTTGGGGCCGCGCCGGCTGGAGCGCGAGGCCGCGTGGCTCGAGGGTTACCGGCGCACGCTCGAAGAGCGCTTCGACCATCTCGGCAAGCTGTTGGACCGCCTGAAGGAGGAGTCATGACCCCGCAAGGAAACAACTACAAGCACACGTCCGCGATCATCGACGACCGAACCATCCGTGTGGAGCGCGTCTTCGACGCCCCGCGCGACCTCGTGTGGCGCGCCTACTCCGAACCCGAACTCGTCGCGCAGTGGTGGGGCCGCGGCAACAGGGTCGACATCGAGAAGTTCGAGTTCCATAGGGGCGGCCACTGGCGCTTCGTCGAGCACCACGAGGGCGGCTCCGACGGCTTCGAGGGGCGCTTCCGCGAGATCGAGCCGAAGACGCTCATCTCCCAGACCTTCGAGTGGGATGGCATGCCCGGTCACCCGATCATCGACACGGTAGAGTTCAGCGACGCTAACGGCGGCGGCGCCACGAAGATCTCGGCCACGTCGCACTTCTTCAACCAAGAGGAGCGCGACGGCATGGCCGCGGCCGGTGCCGAGGCCGGCATGGCCCAGAGCTACGCGGCGCTGGATTCCTTGCTGGAGCGGATGAAGTAGGCCGTTGCGGCAGCTGGAGTAGGCGCCGTCGCTATTCGAAAACTACGGTGAGCCCTCTTCGGCCGCGCTAGAAGGGGGCTCGCTCGTTGGAGAGCTTCGACCTTGACCAGACCGTGCCGGCTCCGCCTGGTCGGTAGCTAAGGCAACCAGACCATGACAACATCCACGAGGTTCCTCTCGTCCAGCACGTATGCCTGGGTAACGGAACGGTCGTTGGCGTTCACGACGTAAGGCCCCGTTCCGTCGTTCGGCAGCACCAGCGTGTCGTTCAGACCGTAGGGTCGCACGCCGACGAACATGATCAACGAGCTGTCCGGCGAGAAAGCCGGACCCGCGTTCGGAGTCGGGCCCGTGGTCAGCTGCTTCGCGGACGCGGTGGTGGTCAGGTCCTTGACCCAGATGTCGCCGTTGCGAACGTACGCCAGCTGGGTCTCGTCGGCCGAGAGCGCCAGGTCGTACACACCTCCAAGGCCCCAGTCGGCTTGGTTGAAGGCCTCCAGGACCTTGAGCTCCAGGGTGCCCCCGCGCTCCTGGAACTCCTCCAACGGAACAGCGACCACGCCCGCGAACACCTCCTCGGTGGCTTGCGCTCCGAACTCCATGGTGAAAAGCAGCTCGAGGTCCTTGGTCCAGACGAGGTTGCTGTGCACGACGCCTTCGAGGCCCGAATAGACGAACTCGTTCGTCTGCGTGTCGAGGATCTCGAGGAAGGGGTCGCCGAAGCCCGATAGCACGCTGGCCAAGTACCTACCACCTGGCGCGACGGCGAACCGATGGACCCGGTGGAGGTCCAAGGTGTTCGGCCACGTGAAGCTGCGCTTGGTGCCGAAGGTCGACAGGTCGTAGACATCTATGAACATGGGCTCGGCCATGTTCAAGTTGGCCACGTACAACTCGTTGCCGGCCAGGTGCAGGGCGGGCACGTCGTAGCCCGTGGCTAGTTTGATCTGCTCGATCCATTCACCGTTGGCGCTCAGGTTCATGGTGTGCATGTAGCCGGTGCCTCGTGCGATCAGGCGACCGTCGAACGGGTTGCCGCCCGGAGGACCACCCGGCCCGCCCGGGTCTCCGGGGTTCGTGCTACCGCAGGCGGCCAGGAGCAGCAGGGTACCGACCGCTAACGCGATCAACGTGTGTGGCCTCATCGGGGGCTCCTATCCGCGACCGAGGTAGGCCCGGTCGACGCCGGCGACTCGGGTCGGCGGACGAGACGCGCGGCCGACGCGGGTCTACGTGCCCGGGCCTTGCGCCGAACGAGGCGCAGTGACGGGCAAACGCTGCATGGCATGCTAAGGAGGGCACGCCAAAAAACCCAGGTGAGTAGTTGAATGGTAGGCTCGTCTGGTGGCTGTCACGCCTATCACCACGCAGCTCATCACCGACCACGCAGTGGCTGCGTTCATCAGCGACCGCGGCCGCGGCAGACACCTCGACCCGTTCCTGGCCGCCGAGGCGACGGTGGCCGAGGCCGCGCAGGCCTTGGGGCTCAGCCCGCAACGCATGCACTACTGGGTCGGGCAGATGGAAGACCTCGGCCTTCTGGTGCGGGTCCGCACCGAACTCAGAGGCCGGAGCCGTACGGCCGTTTATCGGTCGAGCGCCGATTCGTACAGCCTGCCGCTTGACCTCCTACCTACGAGCGATGTCGAGACCCTGGAACTGCACTTCCAACCCGTTTGGCGTCAGTTCCTGCGATCCATCGCCGCGGCCGGACGGAAGTACGCGGAGGGCTGGGTGGTGACCTACCGCCGGACCGGCGGCTTGCCGGCCTTCCATATCGAGCCGACCACGGCGCGCTTTGCCGACGCGCCGATCGCCAACGCGTGGGTTCGCTTGGAGCTGGCGCACGGGGCGGCCATGGAACTGAAGCGCGAGCTGGAGAGCTTGGTAGGCCGCTACCTCGCTCAACCTCCAGATTCGAGCGCCAAGCCGTTCCTGGCGCATGTCGGGTTGGTGGAGGCGGCGGAGTAGGTCGTTGCTGACCTGAGATGAGACTTACGGACCGAACAGACCGTCGCGCCTTGCCAATTCGACCAGCGGAACTGCCTCAACGTGCTCTCCCAGTGCGTAACGTCGATTGCCAGGGTAGATGATGGCTGCCCGCTCCAGTCGGAGGTCGCTTTGGGCTGTTCGCAGCGAGGTCGTGAGTCGTGGCGCGTCCGTACGCTTGATCTCGATCCCGTAGAACCGGTCACCTCGCCTCAAGAGGAGGTCGAGTTCGGCCCCCTGGTGCACCGACCAGAACCATGCATCGTCATGCTGCTGCGTAGCGAGCAACTGTTCCAAGACGAAACCTTCCCACGACATGCCCACCTTCTGGTGCTCTAGCAGCGCTTGGGCATCGTCGATTCCCAGAAGCTGGTGAAGCAGACCGCTGTCTCGCACGTATACCTTGGGTGACTTGACCTGCCGTTTGGCGAGGTTCGCGTGCCAAGGCTGTAGCTGCCTGACCACCAATGCGTCCGTTAGCAGATCGAGGTATCGGCGTGTGGTGGAAGCGTCAACGCCGAGTGCCCTAGCGAGGTCGGTCGCGTTCCAAAGTTGCGCGTGACGGTGAGCAAGCGTGCTCCAGAAGCGCCGTAGCGCCGCTGCGGCCACACGCACGCCCCACTGCGGGAGGTCTCGCTCGAGAAGCGTCCGCACGAAGTCGCTCCGCCACCCAAGGCTCGCCTTGTCGCTCCTGGCGAGGAATGAGCGTGGCATCCCGCCCCTGAGCCATAGTTCCTGCGCTGCGTCGGGGCCGACTTCGGTCAGGTCGAAGCCTCCGATCTCGATGTTGCGGGTCCGGCCGGCGAGACTCTCCGAGCTCTGCCGCAGGAGTTCCCCACTGGCGCTGCCGAGCACCAAGAAGCGCGTCTCGTTCGAGCCTCTATCGACCAAGACGCGTAGCACCGGGAAGAGGTCCGGCCGACGCTGCACTTCATCTATTACGACCAGACCGTCGAGGTGCTGCAGCGCCGTCATGGGCTCTGACAGCCTGGCAAGACTGACCGGATCCTCCAGGTCGAAGTAGTTGGGCGATTCCACGCTGAGAAGCTCACGCGCGATGGTTGTCTTTCCGGACTGCCTCGGGCCGGTTAGTACGGTTACCGGAACCTCGTTCAGGGACGTTCTGACGACGCTCAGAAGATGACGGCGCGGCACGATCACCCGGATAAGATACTATGAAATTCCGGCAGGACGTGCGGGAATTTCATAAGTCTAACCATGTCCCTTGCTCTTCAACGGGGTCGTTGAACCAACGGGTGTGCACGCTTGCCGACGTTGGAGATAACCTGCGAGTCAATGAACAAGGCGATGAACACGCCGCTCCTAGTGATGGAGACCCTCGCCCGGCTACACCGGCGTGGCTATCAGCGTCTGCGCCTGTCCGCAGGCATGAGCCCTAACGGTGCCGGGTGGCGTCACACCATCGCGCCGCTGGAGAAGTTCCAGCGGGACGGCTACCTTCTCAAGAGACCGTACTATCGCGGAGTAGCCTTCGGCAGTTGCAGCGAGTACGGTGCACCCTTCAACTGGGCGAGCTGCCCGACGCGTGATCCCGACCTGGTAGCCGACCTGTTCGTCGAGCGTTTCCGGGGTGTGGCGGCGGCGGGTCGCGGCGAAGATCAGGAGTATGCGGACTGGTTCGCGGCAGCGCTCACGGTCTGTGCGTCAGCAGGTGAGTTCTTGAACATGCACGGAGAGTACGTAGATGCCGCGCGGGCTGGTTGCTTCGTGTTGTTGTCCGGCCGGCGCGTACCTCTGCCGCCGCGGATAGTCCCGCGATCCGGCTAGCGGCAGCGCGGTCGGATCGCGGCTAGAAGATGGAGCGCTACCCTACGGCCCTTGGTCAGGTCACACCTGCTTCCGGACTTCAGTCGAGCGCCGGCCCCTGATCCGCGAGCGCCACCTCGACCTCACCGTCGACCACGAACGCCTCCCCGCGCACCCGCACGGGAACGGGCGCGCCCTCCAGGAGCCGGAACCGGATCGCCGCGCGCGATAGTTTCACGTGAAACAGCGAGCCGCGCCACCCCAGCCTGAACTCGAGAGAACTCCACGTCGCCGGCAGGCGCGGGTCGAACCGTAACTCGCCGGCGTCGTCGCGCAAGCCGCCGAAGCCGCAGACCAGCGCCAACCACGTGCCGCCCATCGCCGCGACGTGGACGCCGTCCGCCGTGTTCGCATGCAGGTTCGCCAGGTCCGTCCACAGCATCCGCCGGAAGTGGCGGTAGGAGCGCCGCTGGTAACCGACCTCCGAGGCCATGATGGACTGCACGGCGGCCGACAGGGTCGAGTCGCCCGTCGTCAGCGGGTCGTAGTACTCGAAGTCGCGGCGCTTCTGCTCGGCCGAGAAGCGGCTGCTCAGCAGGAACTCCGCGAGCACGAGGTCCGTCTGCTTGAGCACCTGATGCCGGTAGATGACCAACGGGTGGTAATGGAGCAGGAGGGGGCGCTTCTCACGCGGCGTCGCCGCTAGGTCCCAGCGCTTGCGGCTCAGGAACTCGGAGTCCTGGGCGTTGATGCCGAGCCGGTCGTCGAACGGCAAGGCCATGGAGGCGGCGGCGCGGCGCCACCCTGCGACCTCGGCTGGTGTCGTGCCTAGTAGGTCGGGCTTGCGCTCGGCGGCGTCCGCGGCGCGCTCCAGGTTCAGCCGCGCCATGGCGTTCGTGTAGAAGTTGTCGTTAACGACGGCGCTGTACTCGTCCGGACCCGTCACGGAGTGGATATGGAAGCGCCCGTCGCGCTCGGAGAAGAAGCCGAGCGAGCGCCACATGCGGGCCGTCTCTATAAGTATCTCGGCGCCGGGTCCGCGCAGGAACGCCTCGTCCCCCGTCACGGTGGCGTAGCGGAGCACGGCGTAGGCGATGTCTGCGTCGATGTGATACTGCGCGGTCCCGGCCGGGTAGTAGGCGGAGGCCTCCTCGCCGTCGATGGTGCGCCAAGGGAAGAGGGCGCCAGCCACGCTCATGACCTCGGCGCGGCGGCGGGCCGCGGGAAGCATGGCGTGGCGCAGTTCCAGCGTCGAGCGCGCGGCGGTCGGAAGCGTGTAGGCCAGGAACGGGAGGACGAAGACCTCCGTGTCCCAGAAGTAGTGCCCCGAGTACCCGCTGCCGCTCACGCCTTTCGCGCTCACGCCGCGCCCATCGGCTCGCGCCGCGGCCTGGGCGAGTTGGAAGACGTTCCAGCGGACGGCTTGCTGAAGGGCGCGCTCTCCGGCCTCTTGCGGTGCGGTCTCCTCCTCCGCTATGCGACGGCCCTCTCCTACCTCCGCATGTACGCGGATGTCGGCGCGCTCCCAGAAACCACCGCACCAGCCCCGCTGCTCCTCGATCACGGCTTCCGTGCCCGGCAGGTCGTCCATGAGCTTGCCGGCGGTGGCGAGCAGTTCTTGGCCGTCGTTGGACCCGACCTGCCCGCCGTCCACGTAGACGACCTTCTTCACGATGGCGGCGCTCTCGCCGGCTTGGAGGTCGAACGCGAAGCGCGTGGCGCACCAGTCCGGATGTACGACCGTCTGGCCTGTGGGCTCGTGCTCCACGAGCGCCGCCAACCCCAGGCGGGACCGGCTCGTCTGGAAGGCTAGTCCGACTCGCTGCTCGCTCACCGTTCGGCCCGTCGGCTCGAGCACCTGACCCTCGAGCTCGTCGCTCCTGCGCGGGTCGAGGCCGTCGACCCGCCGGCGCGCGGCGAACTCGCCCTCGCCATCCTGCCGGTTGATGAGCAGTGACTCCAGCTCAACGCGCACTGGCGCGTCCAGCGCCGTGACCCGGTATGTGACGAGCGCCAGGTTGCGGCGCTTGAACGACACGAGCCGGGCGGAGTCGATCTCCAGCCGCTTGCCAGTCGAGGTTCGCCATACGAGCCGCCGCCGCAGCACACCGGAGCGCAGGTCGAGGCTGCGCTCGTACTCCTCCACCTCGGCCGCCGCCAAGTCCAGGCGCTCGCCGTCGGCGCTGAGGCGGATCGTCTTGGCGTCCGGCACGTTGACGATGGTCTGACCGGCCGTGGCGAACCCGTACGCCGTCTCGGGGTACTCGATCTCCCAGGCCTCGAAGAAGCCGTTGATGAAGGTTCCGTGCTCATGCGCCGGCCCGCCCTCCTCGGGGTTCCCCCGCAGGCCGAGGTAGCCGTTGCCGAGGGCGAACAGCGTCTCGCTCACGCCGTCGACTCCGGCGGGCGGCCGCTTCTCGACGAGTTGCCATTCGTCTGCCGGCCAGCGCTCGCGGTCGACGCCTCCGCCAGCTACGCGGTCCGCCAGCGGAGAGAGGTCGGGCACGACGATGTCGGCTCCCGCCTCGCGGAGCGCGGAGGCGTCGGCGCCGACCCCGCTTCCCGTCGCACCACCCACGCCGACGACGAGACCGAAGCCGCCTGCCTTGCCTGCCGCCACGCCGGAGATGGCGTCCTCGATAACCACGGCGCGCGCCGGCTCGACGCCGAGAACGGCGGCGGCGTGCAGGAACGCGTCCGGCGCCGGCTTGGAGGCGAGTGAGAGCTCGGCCGCCTCGATTCCGCCCACCACCAGCGGGAAGCGCTCGGCGAGGCCGGCCGCCGCGAGCACCGTCCGCGCGTTCCGCGACCCGGAGACGACAGCGACCGTCACGCCGGCGGCGCACAGCGCGTCGACCAGCGCCACGGCGCCGGCGCAGGGCGCCACGCCCTCCTCATCGAGCACCCGCTGGAACACGGCGTTCTTGCGGTTCCCGAGTCCGCATACCGTCTCGGCCTCGGGCGGGTCCTCGGGCGTACCCCTCGGCAGGCTCAGCCCCCTGGAGGCGAGCAGCGCCGCGACGCCGTCATAACGCTGGCGGCCGTCCAGGTGCTCGAAGTAGTCGCTCTCCTGATATGGCGCCGCGCCGCGGGTCGCGAGGTAGGGCGCGAACAGTTCGCGCCACGCTGCCCTATGCACCTCGGCGGTCGGCGTGAGCACGCCGTCGAGGTCGAACAGGACCGCGTCGTAAAGACCCAGGTCCGGGATGTCGATCACGAGCCGAAGGATAGCGCGAGTCGCCGCCGCGACACTCGCTCACGTGGCACCGCCCGGCGGCACAGTACGCTCAAGCGATGCGGCGGTTCCTTCGGAGACTCCTGGGCGTGGCGCTGGTGGCCGTGGCCCTCGCGCTCGTCGTCGGCAAACTCTGGCTCGCCAGCGGCGGCCCGTACCTCGAGGCGCTCCCCATGTACCCGTACTGCGCCGAATCGAGCGCCGCGCTCGCGGAGGGGCGTCACCAAGACGCGCTCGAGCTGGCAGAGGCCGGCGGCTGTGAGCGGGAGAGCGCGGCCGCGCAGGCGGAGTGGAACCGATTCGGCGCCGTGGTGGGGCGGTGCGCCCAGGGCATCTGGACCGGCCGTGGCGAGGACGGCTACGGCATCGGTTGCGCCATGGCGAGCGACCTCGTGGTAGTGGGCGACGTCCGCGACCTCGTGAGGCAGGGCGTCATCTGGATCCAGGGCGGTCAGACCGACCCCGTGCTCATAGCCTTGTCCGCCGCGGGGGTGGCGCTTACCTTCACTCCGCAGATCGGCGCGGGCGCCTCGCTCTTCAAGTCGGCCAGGCGAGCCGGCTCCGTCGGCGAGCCCCTCGCCAAGAGCGTTGCGAAGCTGGCGGGCGAGCAGGCGTGGAAGCCGCTGGCCGGCATGCTCGGCGACGCCGGGCGCATCGGGCGGAAGCTCCCCATCGGGCGCGCGACCAAGGCGCTTGCTTACGCCGACGATGCCGACGACCTAGCCGCGATCGCACGCTTCGTCGAGGTGGCCCCGAACCCGCTCCTCGGGCTCAAGTGGGGTGGCAAGGGCGTCACGCGCCTGGTGGACGAGGGGCTCTACGCCCAAGCGGCGCTGCGGGGTCCGGCCGGCATCCGACTGGCCGTTGAGCGTGGCGGTAAGGCGCTTCTGACCAGGCAGCCGCTCATGGTGTTCGCGGCCAAGACCCTCTACGTCAACGGCGACCGCCTACTGCCGCTCGTCCTCGGGCTGCTCACGTGGCCTTGGGTCTGGGGCGTAGCGGTGGCTCTGGCGCTCGTGGGGTTGGTGTTCGTGGTATGGGGACGGCGGGGGCCGCGGCGGAACGCACGGACGCGTGCGCCTACCGGCGTTCCCACGTAGTCGGCCGTTGCGGCCGCCGTCTTTACCTTGAGGTATGCCGGTCTTGCCCCGGCCTGCAATCACGGTTTCATACAACTACGATTGCAGGCAAACACGATTGCAGGCAGCCGCGAGTCGCAGCCCGACTCTTGGCGCTACCGCCCTTGGTCGAAGAGCGCCCCGGTGAACCGTTGCGCGAACTGCTGCGCCATGGCGTAGATGGCGTCTGCGTACGGCGGTTCGTAGAGCCCATCGAGCGTCTGCCGGAACAGCACCAGCCAGTCATCGAAACGCTCGGGCGCCATGCCGGGCACGCCGAAGTGCGCCCTCAGCGGGTAACCGCTGTAGCGCCCGCTCCTGAGCAGCACGCTCGACCAGAAGTCCTTCATCTGAGACATGTGCCGGTCCCACCGCCCCTCGAGGCGCGGGTTGAAGACGGGTCCGAGGGTCGGGTGCTTCTGCACCGCGGCGTAGAAGCGCTCGACGAGGATGGCGATGTTCTCGTCGTCGACCTTGCTGTGTAGTTCGCCCCTTGGCTCATTAGTCGGGGCAAAGGCGACTTCGCTCATGTCAGGAGCGTAGCACCGGTCGCTCGGCTCGGACGCAGCCGCGCCGCGGCCGTCATCACAACCGGCGGCCCTGGATAAGATGCGACAAGTCCATGCGACCACCAGCGGCCGACGGCCCGAATCGCACGAAGGGAACACCTTGAACAAGCTCTGCGTCACCCTCCTCCTCTGCGTCTCCTTGTGCGCTGCAACGGCTTTCGCCCAAGGCGTCTTCTCCGAAGCGCCCGGCCGGTCGGTGTCCGTCGACGGGCGCTCGCTCTACCTGTACTGCACGGGCGAAGGCAGTCCCACGGTCTTGTTCGAGGCCGGCCTCGGTGACGGCTCGATCAACTTCCGTGCGCTGCAGGCTCGCATCGCGCCGTTCACTCGCGCCTGCGCCTACGACCGGGCCGGGTACGGGCTCAGCGATGCTGGGCCGGAACCGCGCGACCTGACCGCCTCGTTATCCGACCTTGAGAAGGTGCTGGCCGCCGCGGGCGAGGACGGCCCGTACGTTCTGGTCGGGCACTCTTACGGCGGGCTCATCGCCCTGAGCTTCGCCAACCACAACCGCGGCTCGGTCCGCGGCGTAGTTCTGGTCGACTCCTCGCACCCTGAGCAGCTGACCGCCCTCCAGTCCGTCCCCGAGGTCGTAACGGTGCAGGACATGGAGATCGCCGGGTTGGCGGACCTCGTCGGCGCTGCGGAGGCCGGCGCGCTCCCCGCTGAAGCCGTGCTCCCAAGCGCGCCGTCCGGACTGCCGGCGGCCCTGCAGCAGGCGTGGGCTGAGTTCTTCGTCTCACCAAAACAACTGAAGGCGACGGTCGCCGAGTACGACGGCCTGGAGGCATCCCTCGCTCAGGCGGCTGCACGGTTCGACCTCGGGAACACGCCGCTCATCGTCCTGTCGCGAGGTATCGGGTTGGAGGGCCAATTGCCCGCCGAGGCGCTCGACGCCCTCGGGCTGACACCCGATGTGCTGGCACGCTTCAACGCGGTGTGGAACGGCCTACAGCTCGACCTGACTACGGTATCGACCTCTTCGAAGCGCGTGGTCGCCGAACGTAGCACCCATTACGTCTATCAGGACCAGCCGGCGCTCATGGAGGCGGCCATCAGAGAACTAGTGCGCAAGGCGCGCACTCCAAGCCCCAACTGACTCTAGCTGCACGCTCCGAAGCGCGCTGACAGCAGCCCCGTCGCACATCTGTACATGGTCGACATCGTCGGCCCGAGGGCGGCGTCAGGCCAGCATCAGGAACAGCTTCTCGACCTCGTCGAGCGTCAGCTTGTCTGCGCGGTCCGGAGCTTCGGCATCGGCCAGGCACTCCTGCATGGCGTTGCTGATGAGCACGACCCCGGCTCGGTCAAGCGCCTTCGACACGGCGGCGAGCTGAGTCACGACGTCGCGGCACGGCTTGCCCTCGTCGACCGCCTCTACGACGGCGGCCAACTGCCCCTGCGCGCGCCTTAGCCGGTGGAGGACACGGCGGCGTGCTTCCTGGTCGGTTGAACTCCCTGGGGAGGCTTGGGCGCCGACATCTGACGCGCCAACGGGATCGTACTGTCGTTCGCCTTCTACCGTGACGGCGGCGATGCCTTGGCCGCCCACTTCGGCCGCGCTCACGCAGTCGCCCCTTCGGCCGCCTCCGACTTCTCGGCTTGGGCGGCGACCTCCGCGTGGACTTCCTCCATGTTCAGACTACGCACGGCCGCGATGACCTGCTCGAGCTGCGCGCCGTTCAGCGCGCCAGGCTGCGCGAAAACGAGCACGTTCTCTCTGAAGGCCATCAGGGTCGGGATGGACATGATGCGAAAGGCGCCCGCGAGTTCCTGCTGAGCCTCGGTGTCTACCTTGCCGAATACCACGTCCGGGTGGTCCTCCGAGGCCTTCTCGAACACGGGTGCGAACATCCGGCACGGCCCGCACCAGGCGGCCCAGAAGTCGAGGAAGACGATGTCGTTGTCGGCGATGGTCTCGTTGAAGTTGGTAGCGGTGATCTCTTTCGAAGCCATGGTGGCAGCATACCCCTAGGGGTTTGACCGCCGCGTGTCCTACACGCCGGGCGGAGGTGATGCGAAGTCCCGTTACCGGGTTGCCATGCTCACCGGGTGTCCCGCGCACCAAGCGGAGGTGATACGTCGGCATCGACGTAGGCGGGTTGCCGGTAACGCCGATCGAGCGTGCCGCTGAACGGTGTCGCCGCTACCTGACGGCCACCGACGCCGACACCAGGTCCACTTCGGCCTCCGCCACGGTCCGCCCTTCCCAGCGGAAGCGCACGAGCCAGACGGACTCGCCGAGTTGCTCGGCTTCGGAGACCCAGCCTTCCAGTCCGCGTACGGCCGCCGCGATGCGCGCGTCCGTGAACGCTAGCGCCGTCGCGGCCGAGCCGCGCATGGAGCGCCACTCGTCCACGGCGACGAGCGCCGGCACTTCGATCTCGACGACCCGCAGGTTGTCAAGCGAGCGCGCCCACTCGTTGGCCGAACGCAAGGTGACGACGAGCGACTCCGGTCCGCGCTCCAGGTACACGGTCCACGCGTCGCGCGAGTCGTCGTAGCCGACCCAAGTCCAGTCGTTGTCGTCCACGTCGCCGGCGAACGCGAGGAACTCGCTGTCGTAGCGCAGGAAGTCGAGCAGCGCCTCCTGGGTGGCCTCGTAGGAGACGTCCGGGATACCGAAGCCGGAGTCCCAAGCGAACACGCGCTCGTCGTCCAGCCCCACCTGCGCCCAGCCTAGGGAGGCGCCGTCCGCCGCGAAGAAGTCGACGCGCCAGAGCCCGTAACGGTCCTGCGAGCCGTAAGCGCTGGCCGTCCACCCGTCGTAGGCCGCCAGTCCGGTGGCGAACATCGGATGGCGGGCAGCGATGGCGATGGCCTGCTCCGCGTCGGCGCTGCCGTCCTGGGCGGCGGCCACTGCACCGAGCCACAGTGCGACCAGCGCGCAGAGGGTCACGGCTAGCAGCTTGACGGTCGTCCGCGACGCAACGCCGCGCCAGTCTGTGTCGAACCCGCCGCGCCGAGCGCCGCCCATCATGCCCCCGGGCGGACGATGCCGCGGTAGTTCGCCCGGTAGCCGGGGAAGACGCTGTCCACCGAGGGGTTCTGTAGCCGCTGCACTAGGATCTCCGAGAGCACGTCGCGGAAGTCCGTCGTGATGGCCAGGTCGCCGTCGTCGAGCGCCGCCGGCGTCAGGGACGGCCAGACGGTGTGGACCCCACCGCTCACGCCCCCGCCCATGACGAGCATGGAGCCACCGCGCCCGTGGTCGGTCCCGCCGCTCGCGTTCTCCTCGAGCTTGCGACCGAACTCGCTCATCGTCACGACCGTCAGACGGTTGGAGCGCTCCGCCACGTCCTCGTAGAAGGCCGCGAGCCCGGCGCCGAGTTCGGAGAGCAGGTCGGCGAACTGCCCCTCAACGCCGCCCTGCTCCTCGTGCGTGTCCCAGCCGCCGAGGTCGACGCACGCGACCTCGAGTCCGACGTCGGCGCGGATCAGCTGGGCCACCTGCCGGAGCGCCTGGCCGAAGCTCGTCTCCGGGTACCCGAGCGCCCCGGAGTTGCCACGTTCCAAGCCGCCGCCGTCGGCCATGCGCCTAAGGTCGCGCATCGTGCTGAAGACGCTCTCGGCCTCGCGCTGGAACGCCGGACCTGCGCCGACGTTCCGGTAGAGCTCGCGCAGCCCGTTCTCCAGGTCGGGCCGCAGGTGATCCGGGACGTTCAGCTCGAAGCCGTCCAGTGACTCGAGCGCGAGGGACGCCTCCGGCCCCTGCAGCGAGGAGGGGAGCAGCGCGCCCATCGCCACCGCCCGGAAGGGCGAGTCGTTGGTCCACGGGACGGACTGCAGGTGGCGCGTGAGCCAGCCGGTCTCCGTGACACGCACGCCAGGCGTGCCGCGCTCCATGTACTCCATGGCGTCGAAATGCGAGCGCGACGGATCGGGTGAACCGGCGGCGTGCACCACGGCTAGGTGGCCGCCGCGATAGATGTCCTCCAGGCGCCCAAGGGCAGGGTGGAAGCCGAAGAAGCCGTCCAGGTCGATGACCCGACTCTCGGGCACGGCCGTCTGCGAGCGCCGGTCGTAGAAAGCGGCGCCCTCGCCGACGGGGACGATGGCGGCCAGGCTGTCCATACCGCCCCGCAGGAAGATGACGACGAGCGTGTCGACCTCACGCGGCGTCTGAGCGAACGCCACGAACGGCAGGTTCGGGAAGAGCGGGCGCGACAGGAGCAGCGCGCCGGTCCCGACCATGCCCTTCAGGAACGTGCGCCGGGTGACGCCACGCTGGTCGAGCGTGCGGTACTCGTTGCAGCCGGAGACGGTGGCGGCGGGCGGCGGCGTGATGATGCGGCGGGACATGGGATCTCCTCGAGCCTGAGGGCTCAGGTGAGCTGGAACGCGGGCGAGGCAAGGACCAGGCCGACGAGCGAGGGCAGACGCTCCTCGCGGAACTCTTGCGTAACGCGTTGGGTGGGGCGCGGGTCGCCCAGCGCGGCCAGAATGGTCGCGCGAGTGCCTCGGTCGAGCTCTTGACCGATCAACCGGCGCCACGTCGTCTCCACGAGCTCTCCGATCGTCGGAACGTCGGGGATCACCGCGCTCAGGTCGAGCGTTATGGCCCCGTCGGTCCACCCTTGGCTGGTGTGCGCCAGCACCATGGCGATGTCCCAGCGCCGCAGCAGGCCGTTGACGTTGAGCCATGGGTCGGCGCTATCGGGATAGCCGTTCGGTGGGAACCAGTTGTAGGGCAGGTGCCCCATCCGCTCGAGCGTCCAGCTCGCGGCCCACATGTCGTGCACTTGAACGCCCGGGGTCAACGCCCGCAACATCGCGACGATCGCCTCCAGCGGACGCCGGAACTTGGTGCCCCGGGCGGCGCGGAAGCCTTCCGAGGTGAAGAGCGCGCGCAGCGCGGCGCGGATGTCGCCGTCCGTCGCCAGGAACGTGGTGGCGACGGCGTCGACGAGATCCGCCGGCGGGTCGTCCGAGACGAAGCGCTTGCATAGCTTCTTGCTGATGAACCGCGCCGTGGACGGATGGGCGGCGAGGATGTCGATGACCTGCAAGCCATCCTCGATGCCGCGCCCGGCGGCGATCCTGTGGCCGAGCACGACCTTCTCGCCCTCGTCATGGCGGTTGCGGTCGAAGACGAAGCTGCCGCGCCACTCCTGGTCCAACGTCCAGCCGGTGAAGCAGCGCGCCACCTCGACCACGTCCTGCTGCGTGTAGCCGCCGTCGACGCCGAGCGTGTGCAGCTCCATCACCTCGCGCGAGTAGTTCTCGTTGGGGTGATCGCGGTTGCTGAAGGTGTTGTCGAGGTAGATGAGCATGCCAGGGCTGCGCGCGGAGGCCATGAGCAGGTCGCGGAAGCGCCCGAGGGCATGCGTCCGCGCCACCTCCCGGTCGTCGACCACCTTCTCCGGGACCATGTCTGGCAGGGGCACGTTGAAGTGATCGGTCCAGAACTCGACCATCTTCTCGTAGAGCTGGCGCTCGCTGTAGGCGGCCCGGTAGAGGCGACCCCAGATGACCTGCTGGTAGACAGCGCCGTAATCCTCGTCAAGGGCGCGGCGTATCCCGCGAACGTCCTCGAGCAGCACAGGGTGTTCCGCCAGGAAGCGGTCGACGAGCGGGTCGTCTATGGCCGCGTAGTCGAGTTGCCACTCGAGGTAGCCGTCCTCGCCGAGTTCGCGCACGCGCTCGAGGTCGCGCGGCCTGGCGCCCCACGTCAGGCGGTTCACCAAGTGCAAGTCGGCGTCGACCAAGCGCGAGGGTTCTAGGTGCATGGTCAATAATCGAGCCTATGGTGACCGGGCGCATGAGAGGTTGTTAACGTATGAGCCCAAGCGAGCGTGTCGACGCCATGCACCGGATCTACCTGGTCGAAGACGAACCCAAGCTGGCGGCCATGCTGGCCGCGCACCTTGGGCGCTACGGGTACGAGGTAGTGCCCGCGCGGCGCTTCGACGACCTCAAGAACGAGTTCCTGGCCTCGGGCGCCGGGCTCGTGCTCCTCGACGTCAACCTGCCCTGGTACGACGGCTTCTACTGGTGCAGGCAGATCCGGACCGCCTCCAACGCGCCCGTTATCTTCATCTCGGCGCGCTCAGGCGAGATGGACCAGGTGCTGGCGATCGATAACGGCGGCGACGATTACATCGTCAAACCGTTCAACCTCGAGGTCGTTACGGCCAAGGTGCGCGGTGCGCTGCGGCGCGCGTACGGCGAGTACGCCAACGCGGGTGAGCAGACCGTGACGTCCGCCGCCGGGCTCGCCTTCGACCCCTTGCGGCTGGTGGTCGCATTCGACGATCGCCAGGTGGAGCTGAGCCGCAACGAGGGTCAACTCCTCGAGGTCCTCCTGAGGGCCAACGGCAAGGTCGTCGGGCGGGAGGCGCTCCTCGAGGCCCTGTGGGACGACGCGGCGTTCGTCGACGACAACACGCTCACCGTGAACGTTAACCGCCTGCGCCGGAAGCTGACGGAGCTGGGGCTCGGCGACGCGGTCCGGACCGTGCGGGGCGCTGGTTACGCGCTCCAACCGTCTGATGACGCCGTGTGAGGTGGCAAGGGATCCTCCTGCTTGGGAAAACCGAGTTCGGCCGACCATGAGGCCGCTGGACTACCTGCTCGACCGCCTGTCGCTCATCATCGGCTTCGCCGTCGCGCTCCTCTTCCTCCTGCTGGTCGTGCACCTGGCCGTCGCGCGGTTGCACGCGGTCGACGCCGGGTACATCTTGCTGTTGGGTGGCGTGAGCGGGGCGACCTGCCTGCTCGTCGACTACCTGAGGCAGCGTCGGTTCCGCCGGGCGGTGGCGCGGTTGCTCGGGGCCGACCGGGAAGCGGACCCCGCCACCGGCTTCCCGCTCCTTCAACTCCCGCCCGCGAAGTCGCGCGAGCAGCGCGCGCTCGCCGAGCTCCTGACCGGCTCGCAGCGTTCGGCGCTGGAGGCGTTGCAGCGGCACCGACGCGGCGCCGAGGAGCATAGGGCGTTCGTCGACCTCTGGGTGCACAACATGAAGACGCCGCTCTCCGTGTTGGAGCTGACCGTCCAGCAGCAGGCCGGTCAGGATCAGGACGCCCAGGCAGAGTGGCGCAGCGTGGCGGAGGAGGTCGATGAGCTCGGGCGCGGGTTCGAGCTGATGCTCGCCGCCTCCCGCCTTGAGCGGTTCGAGCTCGACTTGAAGCTGGTCACGGTAGACCTGGTCGAGGTCGCGCGCGCGAGCGTGAACGAGCTCAGGCGGGCCTGGATCCGCGGCGGCGTCTTCCCGAGCGTCGAGGCGCCCGTGGCGCTCGTCGAGGTCGAGACGGACCCGAAGTGGCTCCAGGTCGTGCTGCGCCAACTCCTCACCAACGCTATGAAGTACAGCGCAACGGGCCAGAAGGTAAGGGTCGGCATCCAACCGCGCGAAGGCGGTGGGGCGACGGTCACCGTGTCGGACGACGGCATCGGCATCCCACCGGAGGACGTTCCGCGCGTGTTCGACCGGTTCTTCACGGGCGCCAACGGCAGGCGCACGAAGGCGTCGACAGGCATGGGCCTCTTCCTGGCCGCGGAGGTCTGCAGGCGCTTGGGGCACGGGCTATCTGTCGAGTCGAGCGTCGGGCAGGGCTCGACCTTCACGGTCGAGCTTAGGCCCGAGGGGATCCACAGGCTGCTGTGAGGCCAGGGTGACGGCACCGTAAGGTTCGCCCGAACCGCTGTAAGGTCCGGCGCTGGCAAGGGTGGGCGGTGCGCGACTACGCTCCTCTCGATACGGGATGACCCTTCCAACAGGGTCCTCCGGTACCGGGAGGAAGACTTCTGATGCCCCAAACCGCAAGCGCCACCACGAACGGCCAGCGGGCCGTCCTCGAGGCGACCGGCCTCACGAAGGTCTACGGCTCGGCGAACGGCGCCGCCCATACCGCGCTGGACGGCTTCGACCTGCGCATCCAACCCGGCGAGTTCCTCGGCGTGATGGGTCCGTCAGGCAGCGGCAAGACGACCCTGCTGAACATGCTCGCTACCATCGATTCGCCCACCGCTGGGAGGCTGCGCATAGCCGGCGCGGACCCGAGCGGCATGCGACCGACCGAGCTCGCGCTCTTCCGCCGCCGCCGGCTCGGCTTCGTGTTCCAGGAGTTCAACCTCCTCGACACCCTCACCGTGCGCGAGAACATCCTCCTGCCACTCGTCCTCGACAACGTGAGGGTCGCCGAGATGGAGCACCGTCTACGGGCGGTCACGGAGCGCCTCGGCATCGGCGCATTGCTGGAGCGGCGCCCTTACGAGATCTCCGGCGGTCAGCAGCAGCGCGTGGCCATCGCCCGCGCCATCATCCCGGGGCCCGACCTCGTGTTGGCCGATGAGCTGACCGGCAACCTCGACTCCAAGAGCGCCCTCGACGTCATGCGCACGTTGCAGGGCCTGAACGACGACGGCGTCACCGTCGTGATGGTCACCCACGACCCGTTCGCCGCGAGCTTCTGCAAGCGCATCGTCTTCATCAAGGACGGCAAGCGTTTCGGGGAGCTGGTGCGCGGCGTGAACCGGCAGGCGTTCTTCCAGCAGGTGCTCGACGCCCTCAGCGTGATGGGAGGCGGCGCCGATGACGTTCAGGCAGCTCGCGCTTAGCAACATCAGGGGCAGCGCCCTCCGCTACGCGGCCTTCTTCCTCAGCAGCACGTTCTCCGTCACCCTGTTCTTCGTCTACGCGCAGTTCATCATGCACCCGGACGTGGCCGGCGGTTACATCTACGGCGGCGACGCGACCCGGATCGTGCTCACCGTCTGCGAAGTGCTCGTAGCCGTCTTCGCGTTCTTCTTCGTGCTCTACTCCAGCGGCGCCTTCTTGCGTGCCCGCAACCAGGAGTTCGGGCTCCTCTCGCTCATGGGCACGACCCGCGGTCAGCTCAGGCGGCTCATCTGGCTCGAGAACTCCATCCTGTCGGTGGGTGCCATCGCTCTCGGCATCGGCCTGGGGCTCCTGCTCTCGCGCCTGTTCCTGCTCGGCATCAGTCGGGTACTCGGCCTGGATGAGCCCATCCGGTTCCTTTTCGTGCCGAACGCCATCCTTCTCACGGCCGTCAGCTTCTTCGCGCTGTTCCAGCTCGTCACCTTGGTCGGCGGTCTCCGGATCGGCCGGCAGGAGGTCGTCGAGCTCATGCGGGCCGCCCGGAAGCCGCGCACCGTGCCGCGCGCCTCGCCGCTGCTCGCGGTGGTGGGGGCCGCGCTGGTCGTGGCCGGCTACGTCGTCGCCACGCGGGTGGAGGGAGCCGGGGTCGTGCTCGCTTTCATGCCTGTCGTGGCCATCGTGGTGCTGGGCACGTTCCTCCTCTTCACGCATGGCAGTGTCCTGGTGCTGCGCCTGCTGCGCTCCGCCAAGACCAGCTATTTGAGGGGCACGCGCATGCTGGTCGTGTCGCAGCTCGTCTTCCGGGTGCGCGACAACGCCCGTCTGCTCGCCACCATCGCGACCTTGAGTGCCGTCGTGTTGGCCGCCGCCGGGTCGTTCTACGTCTTCAACCGCGGCTTCGAGCAGGGCCTCGAAGGCATGTACCAACAGGAGCTGGCGTTCATCGAGAGGTCCGACGGCAGGCCGAGCCTCGGTCCGTCCGTGGTGGACGGCGTCCTTGTTCGCAACGAGGTCGCGCCGACGGTGAGGGTTTCCGTGCGCATCCACGAGCTGCGGTTCCGCGACCAGCCTGCCGAGGTCGGCGACGGTTGGCTCGTGCTCGTCGGCGCGAGCGACTATGCGGCCCTCGCCCGGGCGGCGGAGTTCGCGGCGGGGTTCGCGGCCGAGACCGCTGCCGGGACCGCGGCTCAGGCCGCTGCTCCCGCTCCCACGTCGCTGCGCTTGTCCGATGGCGTGGCGGTATTGGGAGGCGGCGGCATCGCGGTTTCCCGCGTTGCTCCGCCGGTGACGATGCCCCCGAGCCTGCAGGGCCCCTGGTACGTGATAGACGACCCTGCGCTCGCGGACCTGCCGACCGGGGGGCGCGAGTACGCCCCGGCCAAGTTCTGGCTGTACGACTGGCCGGAGAGTGCGGCGACGCGGCGCCTCGAGTCTGAGCTGCAGGAGGCGGTCCTGGCGGCGGCGCCCCGCCAGGACGTCGATGCCCGCTTCCTGGGCGTGCGCCAGATCAGGCAGACGCTCGGGCTGTCGATGTTCGCCGGCGTGTTCGTCTCCCTACTCTTCTTCATCGGGGCGGGCAGCCTGATCTACTTCAAGCTGTTCACCGAACTGGGTGAGGACCGCCGTTTGCACGGGCGATTGCGCAGGATCGGCGTGACGCCGGGCGAGTCGGCGAAGGTCGTCACCGCGCAGATCGCGGTCATCTACCTGCTGCCCTTCGCACTCGGCGCGGTCCACGCGGCCTTCGCGCTCGACGCGCTCGGCAGCCTCCTGCAGCAGGACGTCACGCGCTACAGCCTGGTGGTCATCGGCCTCTTTGCCGCGGTGCAGGGTGCCTTCTTCCTGCTCACGCGCTGGACGTACCTGCGCGCCCTGCGGCCGGGGACCGTGGCTGTGCGTGCGTAGGCGTGCTCCGAGCAGGAGACCCTCCGAGACTGCGGCATCGGCCGCGGCCGATGCCGAGGAGGATGCCGAGCGCACATAGGCTCCCGGTCATGTTCGCGCCCGCCGTCCCCGTATAGCCTTGGCGCATGACCATCGAACCGGGCGACTCCTCAACCAGACCTGGCTGGGCCGAGCAGGACGACATCATGCGGGCGTACTACGACGACGAATGGGGCGTGCCCGTCACGGATGAGCGCGAGCTGTTCGAGGCGCTGAGCCTCGAGGTGTTTCAGACGGGTCTCTCGTGGTCGACGGTCCTGCGTAAGCGCCCGGCGTTCCGGGCCGCGTTCGCCGATTTTCGGCCCGACGTGGTCGCCGCGTATCAGGAAGTCGACGTGGTCCGCCTGCTTTCTGACGCCGGGATCGTCAGGAACGAGCAGAAGATCCGCGCCACGATCCGCAACGCGGCGGCGACGATGGCGCTACGCGACCGTGGCGGGTTGGTGGAACTCGTCTGGTCTTTTCGGACCGACCCTGAGGCGGCCGGCTCCGAGGGGTCACGCACGCGCTCGCCCGAGTCTGAGGCGCTTGCCAAGGCTCTGCGCGGGCATGGCTTCAGCTTCGTGGGTCCGACGACCATGTACGCGCTCATGCAGGCGATCGGGGTGGTCGATGTCAGGGGCGTGGCGAGCGGAGAGTCGAAGCGCTGAACCCGCTGCCCGGTGTGCGGCAATTCCCAGCGCACCGCACTGCGCCTAGGTGACGATGACTCCCGAACCGCTCCGACGATGCGTGGGCTTGCGGGCCCGCCCAGGGGCGAAGGGAGAGCCCATCGATGTCTCGTAGGACCGTTCTCGGAGCCACCCTCGCCGCGGTGCTCATAGCTGTGGTCGTCACGGCCTGCACCCAAGGCACACCCTTGAAGGACGCCGGGGTCGCCTTCACCTCGCCCGCTGACGGCACGACGATAGTCGGCAGCCGCGAGGTCGTCGTCACCCTGACCCTGACCAACGCGACCAACGACGCCGCGATCGACGTCGAGACCACGGCAACGGTGCTCAGCCAAACCCGGTCCGACACCGCCCTCGAGGTGAAGCTGGAGCTGGCGAGCAACGAGAACACGATCACCGTCTCCGTCGCCAACCCCGGGCAAGCGGTGCCCGGAGCGGCCACGCTCGCACTGCACTACCCCTTCCTGTCCCTGACTGCTAACCAGGCCGCGGCAGTCGTCATCGGCCAACCCGACTTCGACTCCGCCTCGGAGTCCGATCCGACGAAGGAGTTCGGCGCGCCCTACGGTCGCCCGCTCGTCCTCGACGGAGTGCTGTACCTTCCCGACTACGGTAATCAGCGCGTCATGGGGTATATGGGCATGCCGACTACCAATGGGGCCGCGGCCGACTTCGTACTCGGTAAGCAGGACTTCGACGACACGGCCTCGCCCGTCGACGCCGCCGGCTTCAAAGGCCCTCAGACCGTGGCTGAGTACCAAGGCAAGCTGTACGTCATCGACTACAGCTTCAACCGGATCCTGGTGTTCGATCCCCCGCCCGTCACGAGCGGCGCCGCGGCCGCTCACGTCATCGGCCAACCTGACTTTTACGGCTCTGGGGCAGGAACGTCCTCCACGCGTTTCCGTTCGCCGGAGAGCATGTTCATCACACAGGACGGCAAGCTCCTCGTCGCGGACTCAGGCAACGACCGCGTGCTGATCTGGAACGCGGTGCCTACCACGGTCGACACGCCGGCGGACCTCGTGCTCGGCCAGCCCGACATGGATTCTGACGTAAGCGCTCCCACCGCAGCCAACACCATGGAGTACCCGGTCGACGTCTGGAGCGATGGGGAGCGCGTCGTCGTCGTGGACCCGGGCAACAACCGCGTGCTCGTCTGGAACACGTTCCCTACCGAGGACTTCGCCGATGCCGACGTAGTGCTCGGCCAAGCGGATTTCGTTTCGAGCGCACCCGGCAGCGGCGCAGGCGACCTCAGTGGACCGGGCAGCGTCTACAGCAACGGCAACCAACTGTTCGTGGCAGACAGCGACAACAACCGCGTGCTCGTCTGGAACAGCTTCCCCAGCGTCTCGGGGCAACCGGCCGACGTGGCGATTGGTCAGGAAGACCTCGACAGTTTCGTAGAGGGCACGAGCGCCACGGGGCTCACCCTACCGACGGGCGTGTACGTCTTCGGCGGTGACATGTTCGTCACCGACAAGGACAACTACCGCTACCTCGTCTACCACGGCACGAACGAGTGAAGAGGAGGTTCCTCGGGAGCGTGGTGCTCGTTCCACGAGGAACCCTGGGCTCATCGTCGACAACGGGCGGCAGGCGGCTAAAGCACGGCCTCCAGGGGGCTACCTACGCCTCGCCTCCTCGTTTCGCCCACGACGGACTCGACAGTAGAGCCGACACCGCCGAAGACGGTCCTGAGCTTCGCCACCGAGTCGGGTGCGATGTCGAAGGCTAGCTCCAACGTGGTCGCTCGGATGCCGTGTGCCTTCAGGTCCAGGCCCGCCAGCACCAGCCCGGCGCCGAACGTGTAGAGGATCACGTCTGCTTCGCAAGCGGCGGCAAGGAACTTATCCAGGGCGTCGACGGTGAACGCTTCGGCGTCGCTTGGGTCGATGCTGCTGTAGAGGGACAAGAGGTTCAGCGAGCTGTACAGGTAGTGTTCCTCGGCCAGCACGACGGTCGACTTGCTGGGGTCGAGGGCAGCCAGAGCGCGTACGGTGGCCGGGAGCGGTTCGGAGACGATGGTCAGAATCTCGTGAGCCCTTGCGAACCGTGGTAGACGCTGTTCGAGCGCCGGAACGTTCCTGGCGACGGTCACGACGTAGAACGCTTCGGTCAGCGCGGCCTTGGCCGTCTCGCTCTCCGCGGTTATGTCGTCGAACGTAAGCGGCGTGGCCCGAACCGCCCGGCCCATATGGTGCTCGAGGCGCCCTGCGTACTTGTTGGCGATGTGGGCGAAGCGGTCAACGTACACCACGTGGCAAGGGACGTCTTCGCGCTGCGTTATCGAGGTGAGGCGCTGGATCATCTCCTGGTCGGAGAAGCCGAGCGCGCGCGCTCGGTTGCGCGCCTGCTCCAAGGCGTCGTTCAGCAGCTCGTGGCGAGCCGCGTTCACACGGTCCAGGTCGCTGAAACTCCGGACGAAGGAGCCGCGACCGACGGTCGAGTCGATGAGCCCGTCCGTCTGCAGCGCGCGGTAGGCCTGCGCGACCGTATGGTGATTTACCCCTAGTTGGTGGGCGAGGTTCCGCACTGCCGGTAAACGCGACGCCGGCGGTAGCTTCTCCGTCGTTATCAGGTAGCTCAGTTGGTATTTCAGCTGAAGGTAGATCGGGAGGTCGCCTCCGGGGTCGATCCTCAGCTGATGTAACGCGTCAGCGTCGCTCACGAGATGCCGTCACCCACCTAATGGCTGCCTAGCAGCCCCCTCCAGATGCGAAAGAAGGTCACGCGTGTTTGCCCTAGGATACGTTTTCGCATCACGAACACCAACTGGCTTGGTGAGCGGTGCGAGAGGGGCCCCTCGACGCGGGGCCCGGTGCCGTCGCACGGTATTGGGCGGGCGTGTTGACACCGTTATCACAATGCCCTAGTCTACTACCACAATTCTAGGGAAGGGTCGAAGTCGCAGAGGTTCGCTCGACGACCGCAAAGGCCAACCGTAACGTCGCTCACACCACTTTGGAGGAGCATGTGTCGCGTTTGAACACCCACTACCGCTGGATAGTGATACTCGCCCTTGCCGCCATGGTCGGCACCAGTCCCACGGCCCTCGCTCAAGGCGGGTCCGGGAGCGTCAGGATCGCGCTCCAGGCGATGCCTGAGGGGTTCAACCCGGTGTTGCCGGCCGAATTGAACGCCAACATCGTGACGGGCGCCATGTTCGCACCGCTGGCCGCCGTCAACCCGACGACTTTCGCGACCGAGCCCTACCTGGCCGAGAGCTGGGAGGTCTCCGACGACCTGATGACCTGGACGTTCCACCTGCGCGAGAACGCGAAGTGGCACGACGGCGTACCTATCACGGCGGACGACGTGAAGTTCACCTTCGACAAGATCAAGGATCCGGCAGAGTCGGCGAGCGCTTACGTCGCTGCCACCAACTTCGCGTCGATCGACGTCATCGACGAACACACGGTCCAGATCGTCCTCACCGCTCCCAACGCCCTGCTCCCCGACACCCTCAGCTCCGGCGGGTTCGAACCGCTGCCAAAGCACGTCTACGAGGGCTTCGCCCATTTGGTGGACGCGGTCGACGCGAACACGCGCAACCCTGTCGGCAGCGGGGCGTTCCGCATGGCCAACGTACAGCCGGGTGCGCAGATCGAGCTCGTGGCCTTCGACGACTTCTTCTTCGGGAAGCCGAAGGTTCCGGGGCTCACCTTCAAGATCGTGCGCGACCAGAACGCCGCCGTCGCCCAGATCCGCGCCGGCGAGCTCGACTACGTGTCCATCGAGGCGGTTCACAGGCAAGCCGTGGCTGCCGATCCGCGCATGGAGATCTTCTCCGTCGCCGGCACCCGGTACGTGATGATGGCCATCAACATGTCGGACTACGAGCCGTGGCACACCATGTTCGCCGACGTCCGCGTCCGTAAGGCCATGATGTACGCGGTCGACCGCGTGGAGATCGCCGACCATATCGGGCAGGGCCTGATGCCGGTGTTGGACGGCCTCATGCCGACGACCCTCACGTGGATACCGGAGCCCGACATCGTCCCCTACCGCTACAACCCCGAGCTCGCCATGCAGTTGCTGGACGAGGCTGGTTGGGTCGATACCAATGGCAACGGGATCCGCGACAAGGACGGCATGGAGCTGAGCTTCTACATCCTCGTCGACAGGGGTAACGCCGTCCGCGAGCAGATCACGCCGGTGCTGCAGGCCGCTTGGCAAGCTATCGGCATGGACGTCGAGTACTTCGCTACCGAGCGTACGGGCAGATGGTTGGAAGAGACAAGGGACGGCACGTTCCCGACGCGCGTCTCCACGTTCCCCATCCCCAATGCCGACTGGGCCTACAGGCTGTTCCACAGCAAGGGCCTGAACAACAGCCAGCACTATGTCAACCCGGAGGTCGACAACATCCTCGACACAATGTTGGCCAGCCCCGACATCGAAGTGCGTGGTCAGCTCCTCAAGCAGCTGCAGGAAGTGCTGAACGAGGACCCGTACATCATGCCGTTCTTCCTCGAGCCAACGCTGCACGCTATCGACAAGCGCCTGCAGAACGTTCCGCACAGCGAACTCCAGCGCGCCATGCCGTACACCTACCTCATCAGCTGGGCGCAGTGACCGAAAGGGTCGTCTGATCCCTAGACGTCGCACAGAGACGATGCAGAGCTGGTGGGGTCGCGAACCGCGACCCCACCAGCCGCAGATGGGTCGCCACTAAGCCTCGATGTTCGCCTACGTTCTCAAGAGGTCCCTGTCTGCCGTGGTGGTGGTCGTGCTCGTCGCGACGCTCACCTTCCTGCTGATCCAGGCGGCCCCGGGCGGGCTCTCGATACTGATGGACCCGAACATGTCGTCAGCCGAAGTGGCGCGGCTGAAGCACAACCTCGGCCTTGATCAGCCGATTCACATCCAGTACTTCAACTGGCTACGCAACGCCGTCCAGGGCGACTTGGGGGCGTCCCTCAGCTACGGAGGGCGGCCCGTCACCTCCATGATCATGGAGCGCGTGCCGGCCACGTTGAAGCTCGGAGCGGCGTCCCTGGTGCTGACGCTCGTCATAGGCATACCGGCGGGTGTCGTAGCCGGGCGGCGGCCGAACGGCCTGACCGACCAGGTCATCAGTTTCCTGTCATTCGTCGCGCTGGCCGTGCCGAGTTTCTGGTTGGGCATCATCCTGATGATCCTGTTCGGCGCCGAGCTCCGCTGGCTCCCGACCTCCGGCATGGGGCCGCGTGGTGACCTCGTCCTCGGACTCAAGCACCTGATAATGCCCGCAGTAGTGCTTGCCTCGTCCAGCGCTGCGGCCGTCATCCGCTACACCCGCTCCAGCTGGCTGGAGGTCGCGAGCCTGGACTACGTTCGCACCGGCCGCAGCAAGGGTTTGACGGAAGGACGGCTGGGCCGGAGGCACATCCTCAGGAACGCGCTCATCCCGGTGGTAACCGTCATCGGGGTGCAGTTGCCGAGGCTGGTGGGCGGGGCTGCGGTCATCGAGACGTTGTTCAGCTGGCCGGGTCTCGGTCAGCTGGGTGTCGACGCCGCCCTCAGGCGCGACACGCCGCTCATCCTCGGCGTCACCCTACTCGTCTCGGCCGCGGTCGTCGCCAGCAACCTGCTGGTAGACCTCCTGTACCCTGTCATCGACCCCAGGATCCGCTACTCATGACTACGAGCAGCGTCGCGAAGGGCTCTACCAAACGAGGCGTGTTCAGAGGAACCCTCAGGGCCCTTAGGCGTAACCCGCTTGCGGCATGCGGCCTGGTGTGGCTGATCGCCCTCGTCATCCTGGTCCTCGGCCAGCCCTACCTCGGGCTGCCCTCGCCGACCAAGCTGTCGCTCTCCAACCAGTTCCAACCCCCGTCCAAGCAACACATCCTGGGCACGGACGAGAGCGGGCGCGACGTCTTCTCGCGGCTCCTATCCGGTGGCCGCGTATCGCTGGCGGTCGGTTTCGCCGGTGCGCTGCTGACGGTCCTCATCGCATCCGTCTTGGGCCTGGCGGCCGGTTACTTCGGGGGGACCATCGACGAGATCCTGATGCGCTTGACCGACACCCTCATGGCGATACCCACGTTCTTCCTCATCATGGTGATCGTCGCCATATGGGGCTCGGGCGTGGTCGTCCTGGTGCTGGCCTTGGCCCTAACCAGGTGGATGGACGTGGCCCGCCTCGTCCGCGCGGAGGTGCTTCGCACCAAGGACCTGGAGTACGTGTCTGCGGCCACCGCCCTCGGTGGCTCCCACTGGCGCGTGATGTTCAGGCATCTGCTGCCGCAGGCGCTGCCATCGCTGATCGTGGCCACCTCGCTGAACGTCGGCTACGTGATGCTCGTCGAGGCCGCGCTCTCGTTCCTTGGTCTCGGCGTCCTGCCGCCCACCCCGAGTTGGGGCAACATGCTCAGCGACAGCCAGTACTACGTCTGGTCCGCCCCCCAACTGGCGGTGTACCCGGGCGTGATGATTACCCTGACAGTCCTGGCGTTCAACTCGCTAGGTGATGTCCTGCGCGACCTGGTCGACCCGAGGCTTTCCTCGTAGATGGCCGCGCGTAGCGACAGCCCCTCTCCCCACGGTTTCCCTAGCAAGAGAAGGAGTTCGACATGGCTGGCTACCCTCACACGACCCTCGACGACGTGCTGCCCCACCCCCTGCAGAAGGGTCACCACACGCCGGGTACGACCCCATACATCTTCATCGACAGCTGCGTCCAGATCTGGGAGGACACCGAGTACGGGAAGCTGAGCGACTACTCGGCCGACGCGTACTGCATAACTACCTTCAGACCGCATGACGACGCCGGCAACGCGCTTGACGCGATCGCCGACTGGTACAAGATCGAGCGCAGCTACCCCAACATCCGCATCGTGCGCACTGCCCAGGACATCATCGACGCGAAGGCCAACGGCCAGACCGCGATAATCATCAACTCCCAAGGCGGCGACTTCCTGTGTAGCAACATGGAACGGCTCGATGTCTTCCAAGCCATGGGTCTGAGGATGATGTTGCCCGCGTACAACAACCGCAACGCCATCTGCGACGGCTGCCTCGAGCCGACGGACGCCGGGCTCTCGACGATGGGACGCGAATGGGTGGCCGGCTGCAACAGACTGGGCATCGTCATGGACCTGACGCACGTCGGGGCACGCGCGACGTTCGAGGTGATGGAGCTCACCACGCAGCCGGTGGTGTTCTCGCACTCGAACCCGACGGGGCTCGTCAAGAACGCCCGCAACGTCACGGACGAGCAGATCAAGGCGTGCGCCGCTACCGGCGGGGTTGTCGCGCCCACGAACTGGGGACCCCTCAACCTCAAGGCCGGCTCGACCACCCGCCCCACGGTCAACGACTACCTTGACGCGGTCGACTACGTCGTCGATCTCGTTGGCATCGACCACGTCGGCATCGGCACCGATATGTCGCACGGCACGTACCCCGACGGCGATAAGATCCGCGGCCTCCCGTCGAAGCGCTCGGTTGGCGGCGCCTACGCCGATCACATCGAGCGGGCGCCTCGGTCGCGCCTTCGTTACGTGGAAGGGTTCGACGACTACGGACAACTTCCCTCGGTAGTCGAACTCATGAAGAAGCGCGGTTACAGCGAAGAGGATGTGGGCAAGGTGCTCGGAGGCAACTACCTGCGGGTCTTCCGTGCGGTATGGGGCGCGTGAACGAGAACGCCCGGCGCGGTCGAGCTACGACGCGTACGCTCCTCCTGTCTCAGCGCATCGGGGCCGAGACCGAGGAGGTCTTGGCGGAGCGGTTCCCGGGGCTGCGGATCGTGCGGCTCCCGGCGAGCGGGGACGTCCCTGAGGACGCGCGCGACGCCACCGTGCTCTATCGGGCAGGGATGCCCCACGAAGCACTGCGGACCGCGCTGATCCAACTACCCCATCTCGACTGGATCCACACGGCCTCCGCCGGGTTCAACTGGGTGTTGATCCCGGAAGTGATCGCCAGGCCCATCCGGTTGACGCGCACGGCCCGCGTGCTGGACGTCCCTATCGCCGAATACGTGGTCGGCACTACCCTGGCGCTGCTGAAAGGCCTCCCGAGCCTGCTCGAGGCCCAACGTGCGCGGCGCTGGGAGCGCGAGGTCGACGCCCGGGGACTGCTGGGCGCCACGGTAGGCGTTATCGGCGCCGGCGCCATCGGCTCGGCCGTGGCCACGCGGTTCCGCCCCTTCGGCACCAAGGTCATCGGGATGAAGCGCGATCCGGCGCCGCTGGCCGAGTTCGACGAGATCCTCGCGCCCGGCGAGTTGGACCGTCTTCTTACCGATTCGGACGTGGTGGTCGTAGCTTGCCCCTTGACGCCGGAAACGAGACACCTGCTCGGGGCGCGGGAGTTCGCGCTGATGCGGTCACACGCCGTCCTGGTCAACATCGCCAGGGGCGAGGTGCTCGTGGAGGCCGACCTCGTGGAGGCGCTGCGCGAGCGACGCTTCGCGGCCGCCGCGCTGGACGTCTTCACCGAGGAGCCGCTGGCGGCCGCCAGTCCGTTGTGGGACCTCGACAACGTGATCCTCACACCGCACATCTCCTACATCGATCCGACGAACTCACTTCGCGGGGTGGTCGAGTTCGCCGACAACCTGGAGCGCTACCTCGCCGGCGCACCGCTACTCAACGAGATCAAGTCGCGTGACCTCGGGTACTGATCCCGTGCCCATCGTGATGACGCCAAGGAGACGACCATGCCGACGTTCGAAGGCCTAGACAGCCTGCCACCAGCCCCCGGGCGCTACCACGTTCATATGCCCGTCGCCCGCGACCTCTCCGGGCGCAACGTCGGCCTCGACGTTATCGTCCACCAAGGCGCCGAGCCCGGCCCGACGCTGACGGTCCTCTCCGGCCTGCACGGCGACGAGTGGCTGCACCTCGAGTTCTTCGGGCGCCTGGACTCGGAGATCGACCATGCGGCCCTCAGGGGGCGCGTACTGCTCGTACCCGTGGCCAACGCGGCCGCGTTCGCCAATCTTGCGCGCAACGTCCTGCACGAGGCCGACGCGCCGGACATGAACAGGGTGTTCCCGGTGACGCCGCGTCCGCAGAACGGCCTTCCCGAACAGCTTGCCGCCAAGCTGGCGCACGAGGTTTTGGCGCGCAGCGACGCTCTCCTCGACTTTCACCTTGGCATCTGGGGTTCGACGCTCGCTTCCAGCATCGTCGGGACCGACTTCAGCGATGCTCGCGTCAGCGCCGAGAGCCAGGAGTTGGCGCTCGTGTTCGGGCTCCCACTCGTATACCAGGCGAAGATGATGAGCGTGTTCCCGGGGCCGCGCGCCGCTCAGGCCTATACGGGCGAGATCCTGAAGATCCCCAGTTGCGGCTCCTTCCACGGCGGGGCGGGCTTCGACTCGGACCTCGAGGACAGCTGGATGGACGCCAACTACCGCGGGATCCGCAACGTCATGCGCCACCTCGGCATGGAGGAGGGCGCCATAGAACGCCCGAAGCGCTATCTCGTCTACGAGACCGTCCAACGCATCAACCCGAGGAACGGCGGTTACCTGAAGCCGGAGCGGCGCCGCGACACCTTCGGTCGCGAGGTGCAGGCCGGCGAACTGCTCGGGAAGGTCATCAGCCCTTTCACCTTCGAGACCATCGAGGAGCTGCGCGCGCCCGTGGGCGGCTACCTGGGCTACTGGGCGAGGAACTACCCCGTGCATCCGGGCGACTGGGCTTTCGCCGTCGTGCCGCGCGACCACGCCGGAACCCGCTGGATCGAAGCGGGTTGACGCCGCAAGTGAGCCGCTCACGTTCACATGGGGTCGGATGGGGATGAGCGATGTCAGGGAAGACTGAGCCCAACCCTGCCGAGTTCTCCACCGCCGACGTCGCCACCATGCTCGCGGCGCAAGGCTACCGGGTTCCCGACAGCGACCTGGAGGAGATCACGGAACGCCTGCGGGGTCTGGTCGCGGGCCTGATGGCGTACGACGCCTACCGGCCGTTCGACGTCGAGCCGTGGGCCGAGTGGCCGAGGGTGGTGGCCGATGCCGGCGAGTGAGTGGGTCTACCGCGGCGCGGCAGAGCAGTTCCAAGGCTTCCTTACCGGCGAGCTCGACCCGGTCGAGTTGACCGAAGCCTACCTCGCGAGGATCGGAGCGGTGGACGGCCAACTGCGCAGCTTCATTACGGTATTGGGCGACAAGGCGGCGGAGGCGGCCAGGCGCTCGGCCGAGCGGTTCCAGGCCGGTGCGCCCTTGTCGCGCCTCGACGGCATCCCCTTCGCGGTGAAGGATCAGATGCTCATCGAGGGTGTGCGAGTGACCGGGGGGTCGCGCGTGTTGGCCGACTTCGTGGGAGGGCGAGACGCCACCGTCGTCGGGCGCCTGCGCGAGGCGGGCGCCGTCCTGCTCGGTACCCTCAACACCCACGAGTTCCACTCCGGGATGACCCGCGACCCGCTCTTCGGGAAGGCCAGGAACCCGTGGAACCTCGAGCGCTCGCCAGGCGCGTCTTCCAGCGGGTCGGCGGCGGCCGTCGCCGCGGGTTTGTGCTCCTTCTCGTTGGGCGGAGACACGGGTGGCTCCATCCGTGCCCCCGCGTCCTACTGCGGCGTGGTCGGCGTCAAGGCGACCTGGTCGCGCGTCAGCCGCGATGGCGTCATACCGTTGGCCTACTCGATGGACTGCGTCGGCCCTCTCGCCCGCCGGGTGGAGGACACTGCCATGGTGCTCGAGCACCTGGCCGGCGCCGACCCCCTCGACCCCACCGCCAGCCATCTCCCTGTTCCTGATTACGCTGCGGGCCTGACGTGCGACCTGGCAGGCCTGCGCATCGGGGTCATCACAGAGATGCTCGATCCCGCCGTCGTCCAACCCGCCGCTATCGCGGCGACGGAAGCGGCGGTGACGGTGCTGCGAGAGCTGGGCGCCTCCGTGGTCGACGTATCCATACCGTTGCTGCACCAGACGCGCTTCATCTCCGTCGCCCTCATCATGGCCGAGGCCGCCAGCCACCACCGCAAGTGGTTGCTGGAGCGCTACGAGGACTACGATGTGAACACCCGCACCAACTTCCTGACGGGCGCGCTACTGCCTGCCGGTGCCTTGGGCCAGGCTCAGCGCATGCGCTCCCTCGTGGCCCGGCAGGTCGTGGGTTGTCTGGAAGAGGTGGACGTGCTCGTCGGGCCGACCGCCGACGCAGCGTTCCCATTGCAGCCGCGTGACCCCCTGCCGCTGCGCGAGGAGGTGCGCGCTTCGCTGAGGATGCCGGCCATGGCGAGCGGACCGCAGACCAGGGTGTTCAGCCTCTCGGGCCATCCGTCGCTGTCCGTCCCGTGCGGCTTCGACCCGGACGGGCTTCCGTTAGGC
>JBDZVI010000108.1:0-7764 GCA_040255585.1 Deinococcaceae bacterium | reverse complement strand
GAAGGTCAACGCGTCGAGTTCCTCACTCGCGGTCCCGGCAGCGGTGGAGCCGGAACCCGCACGGAGCGCTCAGCCGCTACCGGCGCCCAGGCGAGGCCGTCGAAGTTGGATATCGACGAAGAGTTTCCACCAGAAGAGGACCTACCCTTCTAGATGGCAAGAGAAGCAAGGGAAAAGGGCGGCGATCGCCGCCGGCGTGGAGGCGGCCGCCGCGGCCGCAGGCCCCGCGTCTGCCCGTTCTGCGCGGGTGAGTACGAGATCATGGATTACCACGACGGCAGGGTGCTGAGGCGCTTCATCTCCGACACCGCCAAGATCCTGCCCCGTCGCCGCACCGGCGTGTGCGCCAAGCATCAGCGTCGGCTCGCCACCACCATCAAGCGTGCGCGTATGCTCGCGATCATCCCGATCACAGAGAAGCTGGTGCGGAAATGAACGTGATCCTGCTGGAGCCCGTTGAGAAGCTGGGCGAAGCAGGCGACATCGTCCGCGTCAAGGACGGTTACGCCCGGAACTTCCTGGTTCCTCAGGGTCTCGCCCTGCCCGCGACCAAGTCGAACCAGGCCGAACTCCAGGCGCGCCTGGCTCAGCGCGCCCGCCAGTTGGCGGAGCGCAAGTCCGACGCGGAACGCCTCGCCGCCATGCTCGGCGACGCCAAGGTCGAGATCCGCGTCAAAGCCGGCGAAGGCCGTATCTACGGCTCTGTCGGCAACCGCGACATCGTCGACGCCCTCAAGGCCGCCTACGACGTCGAGATCGACCGCCGCAAGGTCGTCCTCGCCGAGCCCATCAAGGTGACCGGCGAGTACTCGGTCCCGTACCGCCCGCACCCCGAGGTCACCATCGACCTGAAGGTGCTCGTCGTGGCCGAAGGCGAAGCCTGAGTAGCGGGCTAGTCCGCCAGATCGACTGACGCGCCGCGGCCGGTGACTTACCGGCCGCGGCGTTCGCTTGGGGCGCACCCGAGGCGCGCTTGCCTCGGTTCGGGGTTCGGTGGCTACCGCGGCGGCCGGACGCCTTCGGCGTCTGGTCTACTCAGCGGTTGCGCTCCACGCGGATGAGGTTGGTCGTGCCCCGCATGCCGAACGGCACGCCGGCCGTGATTATGAAGCGGTCGTCGCGTCCTATCAGCTCGGTCGCCTCGATGCCGCGCTTGGCCACGACCACCATCTCGTCGGTGTTATGGATGTCCTCGCTCAGGTAGGGGACGACGCTCCAGGCGACCATCATCTGTCTGAGCGCCCGCGGGTTCGGGGTTATGGCGAGGACCGGCGTCGGCGGGCGGTTGCGTGACACGCGCAGCGCCGTGTTGCCGCTCGACGTGAACGTGACGATAAGCCGCGCGTCGAGGTTGTACGCCATCTCGACCGCCGCCAGCGCCACGGCGTCGGCCGTCGAGGCGTCGGCCGTCGGTATCAGCTGGTGCATGGCGTCCCGGTACTCCGGCGACGCCTCGACCGCCCTGGCGATACGGTCCATCATGCGTACCGCCTCGACGGGGTAGGCGCCCACCGCCGTCTCGGCCGAGAGCATCACGGCGTCGGTGCCGTCGAAGATCGCGTTGGCGACGTCGGAAGCTTCCGCCCGCGTGGGCGTCGGGTTCGTGATCATCGACTCGAGCATCTGGGTAGCCGTTATGACGGGCTTGCCCGCCTGCATGCACTCGCGGATGAGCTGCTTCTGGATGAGCGGCACCCGTTCCGCCGGCATCTCGACGCCAAGGTCGCCGCGGGCCACCATGATGCCGTCCACCTCTTGCAGGATCTCGCTGAAGCGCTCGACGGCGCTCGGCTTCTCGATCTTGGCCATGAGGCGCGCCTGGGAACCCGCGCGGGCCAGGTAGTGCCGCGCCAGGAGGAGGTCGTCGCGGGTGCGCACGAAGCTCATGGCCACCCAGTCGACGTCCAACTCCGCCCCGAAGCGGAGGTCCTCCACGTCCTTGTCTGTCAAGGCGGGGATGCTGAGGTGGGCGCCAGGGATGTTGATGCCCTTGTTGTTGCTGAGCACCCCCCCGACGACCACCTCGGTATGGATGTCGTCGTCCTGAATGCCCGTGACGCGCAACTCCAGGCGACCGTCGTCGAGCAGGAGCATGTCGCCGACCTTGAGGTCGTTGACCAGGTTCGTGTAGGTGACACCGACCCGCGTCCCGTCGCCGGGGCTCGAATCGCCGCACGTGAGGGTGAACTCCTGGCCCGGAACGAGGGTGACGTGGTCGTCCTTGAAGCGGGCCACGCGGATCTTCGGACCTTGGAGGTCCTGCAGGATGCCGACGGACACACCGAGCTTCTCGGCCGTGGTGCGGATGGTGTCGACCGTCGCGCGGTGTACTTCCTGGGCGCCGTGCGAGAAGTTGAGGCGGAAGACGTTGACGCCCGCCTCGAGCAGGTTCTGGATCACGTCCGGCGAGCTCGACACGGGGCCCAAGGTAGCTACGATCTTGGTGCAGCGCCTCTGCTTCATCGCTTGAAGGCCGCCTTACCGAGATACCGCGCCGCGTCCCCTAGTTCGCTCTCGATGGCGAGTAGCCGGTTGTACTTGGCGATACGGTCGGAGCGGCTCGCGGACCCCGTCTTGATCTGGCCCGCGTTGACTGCCACGGCGAGGTCGGCGATGAAGGCGTCCTCCGTCTCACCCGACCGGTGGCTGACGACGTTCCGGTAACCGTAGGTCTTGGCGAGTTCCATGGCGTCCATGGACTCCGTGAGCGTCCCGATCTGGTTGACCTTCACGAGGATGGCGTTGCCGACGGCCTCGTCGATGCCGCGCTGCAGACGGGCGCTGTTCGTCACGAACAGGTCGTCGCCGACGAGCTGCACGCGCGTGCCGACGGCATTCGTCAGCTTCGCCCAGCCTGCCCAGTCGTCCTCCGCGAGTCCGTCCTCTATGGAGACGATGGGGTAGCGCTCGATCCAGTCGAGCCAGTAGGCGATCATGCCGTCGGAGTCGAACTCCTGACCCTCGGCCTTGAGCACGTACCTGCCGTCGGCGAAGAACTCCGTGCTGGCGGGGTCGAGGGCGATGCCTATCTCGTCGCCCGGCGTGTAACCGGCCTTCTCGATGGCCTCCAAGAGGACCTCGATGGCCTCCCTGTTGCTCTTGAGGTCCGGCGCGAAGCCACCCTCGTCGCCGACGTTCGTGTCGTAGCCGCGCTTGGAGAGGACCTTCTTCAGGCTGTGGAACGTCTCGACGCCCGCCCTCAACGCGCTGCCGAAGGTGGAGAAGCCTAGCGGAACCAGCATGAACTCTTGCATGTCTACCGCGTTGTCGGCGTGCTTGCCGCCGTTGATGACGTTCATCAGCGGCACCGGCAGCACTCGACCGTTCGGGCCGCCCAAGTAACGGTAGAGGGGTAGTTCGACCGCTTCGGAGGCCGCGCGCGCGGTCGCGAGGGAGACGGCGAGGATGGCGTTGGCGCCGAGTTCTGACTTGTTCGTGGTCCCGTCCAACTCACACATCGCGCGGTCGACCGCCGCCTGTTCGAGCGCGTCGTAACCGATCAACTCGGGCGCGATGCGCTCGTTCACGTTCTGCACGGCCTTCAGTACGCCCTTGCCGGCGTACCTGCTGCCGCCGTCGCGGAGCTCGACGGCCTCATGGGCGCCCGTGCTCGCGCCTGACGGCACCAACGCCGTCCCGGTGGCGCCGCTGGTCAGCGTGACCACGGCAGCCACGGTCGGATTACCGCGCGAGTCGAGCACCTCGAGCGCGCGCACGTCTTCTATGATCGTCATCGTTCCTCCTGGAACAGGGTTACGAAGTCCTGAGCGGCACGACCATGGCGAGGTAACTGCTGTCGCCGAGGTCCGTGACCACGCTCGGGGCGGAGTTGGAGCCGGAGAAGCTCAACCGCACCTCGCCATCCGCGGGGGAGAGGGCGTCTGTGAGGTACTTGCTGTTGTAGGCCAGGCCGATCTCCGGATCCGTGCCCTCCTGCATCACCGACAGCGCCTCTTGGCTGCGACCGAAGCTGCCCTCTGCCGTGATGCGCAACTCGCCGCCCTTAACGAACAGGTCGACGCGGTTGTTGGTCGTCTTGTCGGCCATGAGAGCGACCCTGGCTACGGCCTCGGCGAGGCGCGCAGCGTCCAGGGTGATGCTAACGGGGAAGGTCTTGGGGATGACACGCTCGTAGTCGGGGAACGTCCCGTCCATGAGCTTCAAGTTGAGGGAGTAGTTCCCGTGCTGGACGGAAAGCTGACCGGGCTCGAGCGCCAGCTTTACCTCGCCGTCACCGAGCACCCGGAGGAGTTCGTCGACACTGCGGGCGGGCACGATCACCTCGGTGTTGAGACCGCTGCTTTCCTTGAGGTCGTAATACGCGAGCCTGAAGCCATCCGTCGCCACCGCGCGCGTGCGACCGTCGGCCAGTTCCAGCTTGACCCCGCGGAACACCGCCTGGAAGTCGGCTACCGAGGCCGCGTACTTCACGGACGAGAGCGCCCGGGCCAACTGCGCCGCGTCGATGCCGCCGTCGAACCGGGTACCGAAGTTGAGCACCGGCGCCGACGATGGCGACATCAGCTGCAGCTTCGTGGAGTAGGAGCCGGAGCTGATCTGCATCTCGTCGTCGCCCAGGTCCAGTTGGACATCCTCGCCCGGAAGGGCGCGTACCACCTGGCTGAACACATGGCCCACGACGGCGTAGCTTCCCCTGGCCGGCGCGTCGACCGCGAAGCGCGCGCGGATATCGACATCCATGTTCGACCCGCTGAGTTCCATGCCATCCTCGACGACGTCTATACGTAACAAGCTCAGGCCAGGGTTGCTTGACCGGCTCGGCACGATGCGTTCGACGCGTGCGAGTGTGTCGGCGAGGCTCTTCTTCGGGACGAGCACCTTCATGCGACTCTCCTGGGTTCCTTCTCCACGCGCTCCTCGTTCGTCACCATGGGTACCTTCCGAGGGTGGGTAACACGAACCGGTTGCCTCCACACTCTGTCGAAGGCTGCGCCCGGTGTCAGAGCATACCTTGTTAAGCCCTTCCTGGCGAGGTTTCCATATGGTAGACCCACGGGCCTCCTCGGCCACCACTGATTACTCTTGCTAGGTTTCAACCTAAAGGAAAGCCTCACCCTCCTACCTAGTAGGCCCTGTGGAGACTGTCGATAACGCGACGCCACGCGTGAGGCACGGTATCTGGGCTGTGGACCGAACTGTGGACTAGTACGGGTTCCCTGTGGAACGGTCCGCTACTTGTCAGCTACCCTCAACAGTCCCGAGCCTCGAACGGTTCTTCACAGCATGTTCGACAGCTTGTCTACAAGCTTATCCACAGGGTTATCAACAGCCGACCGGGCTTCGGGGGTCCGCTGGCGGTTTCATACGAGAGACTCGCGCAGGGTGCGGACCGCTCTGCTGAGGTCGCTCTCCTCCTGGATGATGCCCTCGATCTTCTGTACCGCGTACATGACGGTCGAATGGTCGCGGTCGGCGAAGTACTGCCCGATCTCAGGATAGGAGTGCGTGGTCAGCTCGCGGATCAGGTACATGGCCACTTGGCGCGGCACAACGAGTTCCTGCCGTCTGCCCTTGCCTCGCACGTCGTCCGGCTTGACACCGAAGTGCTCGGCGGTGCGCTTGAGGATGTCCGGCATCGTCAGGTTGATGTCGCCCGGCGCGAAGACGTCCGAGAGGGCGCGCGCCACGGTCTGGCGGTTGAGCGGCGACTGGTTCATGGACGCGTAGACGATGGCGCGCACCAGCGCCCCCTCGAGCTCGCGGATGTTCGAGGTCACGTGCCTCGCGATGTAATCGATGACCTCGGCCGGTACCTTGACGCCGCGGTACTCGGCGTTCATCCCGAGGATCGCGATGCGAGTCTCCAGTTCGGGAGCCTGGATATCGGTTATCAGTCCCCACTCGAACCTGCTTCTCAGGCGCTTCTCGAGGGTGGGGATGTCCTTCGGGGGACGGTCCGACGACACGATCAACTGCTTGCCGGACTCGTAGAGGGCGTTGAACGTGTGGAAGAACTCCTCCTGCGTGCGCTCCTTGCCGGCGATGAACTGGATGTCGTCGATGAGCAGGATGTCTACGGTGCGGTAGCGATCGCGGAACTGGGTCATGCGACGCTCGGCGATGGCGGAGATCAGGTCGTTGGTGAACGCCTCCGTGGTCACGTACTCGATCTGGAGGTCCGGCCGGGACTCGAAGACCGCGTGTCCAACGGCGTGCATGAGATGGGTCTTGCCAAGGCCGGACTCCCCGTACAGGAAGAGGGGGTTGTACGCCTTGCCGGGGGCCTCGACCACCGCGCGCGCCGCGGCGTGAGCGAGGTTGTTGTTGGGTCCGACCACGAAGTGCGAGAAGACGTATTTGGGGTTCAGCTTGGGGCGACGGACCTCGGGCGACTCCGCGCGCGTCTCCGGCGTAGGCGGCGTGCTGAACATGTCCTGCTGCTCTATGACCTTACTGCCGGTTACCTGGAACGCGACTCGTGGGGGCTCGACGCCTAGCTCGCGCAGCGCCGTCTCGATCACGTCTCCATAGTTGGACTTGAGCCAATCGCGGGCGAAGGAGTGGGGTACTCCGAGGACGAACGCGCCCCCCTCGATACCTTGCGGGGTCACCTGGCTGAACCACGTGCGGAACTCGACCTCGGGGATCTCGGCGCGGATGCGCGCGATGACGTCGTCCCACATCCCCTGTGCCTTGCCCGCCATCGTGAACGTTCCCCTTCCTACTGGTCCTGCGAGACGCCGATTCTGGCATCGCCCGCCACTCGGGGGCAAGTCGGCTCCCCGAGGACGCGCCCCGAGGACTAGGCAGGGTGCTTCGCCAAGTGCCGAGAGTGCCGGTGCGCCGAGCGAACCGCTAAGCGGGCCGCCAAGCGAACCGCCGAGTGAGCCGTAGCCTCGAGCGAACCGAGGTACCGAGCCGGCCCTAGCTCCGAGCGGACGAGAGCGCTGAACTGACCGCCAACGGCAGCCGAGCGCGGCTAGCGACCCGGTGCGGTGCGCGGCGGCCCTTCTTCACAGCGAGCTCGTCCGATTGACGGTGCCGGCCTGGTAGCTCGTGCCCGCCTTGGACCGTGCTCATGCTCGGGTTCCACCGCGGGCGCCGTTGACCGAGGCAGTGTACCAGACGCTCCTCGCGACGGAGCCTGGCGTGCGCTGGCCTTGCAACCGCGAGGGCGAGGCCTTCCCGCTATACTCGTGGGCGCTTGCTCGGCGCTTGCAGAGTGGTGCGAAACCGAGCGCCATGGAACCGAGCGCTGCAGAACCGCGGGGCGCGGCCGTACGGGCTGCCCCGTACGGCATACCTCGGTCGAGGGAGGGCAGGATGCGACAAGAGTTCGACGTGGTCGTCGTAGGGGGAGGGCATGCGGGCATCGAGGCGGCCATCGCCGCGGCCCGCCTCGGGGCGCGGACGGCGCTGGTCATCCCCAACCCTGACAAGATCGGCGTCATGCCGTGCAACCCCGCGATCGGGGGACCCGGCAAGTCGCAGCTCGTGTTCGAACTGCACGCCCTCGGCGGCGTCATGGGCCGCTTGGCGGACGAGACGGCCATACATACGCGCATGCTCAACGCCTCGAAAGGGGCGGCTGTGCAGTCACTGCGGGTTCAGAACGAACGCGACGGATACGCAGCAGCTGCCAGGGCCCTGGTCGAGAGCGAGCCGCTCGTGACGATAGTGCGGGCCGAGGTGGCGGAACTGCTCGCCGCCGCCGGATCCGTGACCGGGGTGATGACGACGGACGGTCGAACGCTGGCTGCGCCCGCGGTAGTCCTCTGTACGGGCACCTTCCTGGCGGGGGTC
>JBDZVI010000107.1:0-7801 GCA_040255585.1 Deinococcaceae bacterium | reverse complement strand
GGCGGGACGCCGGCGCCTACCTCGTCGGCCGCATGCCCATCTTCATCGAGCGCCGCGCCAAGCAGATCGACGGCATCTACGGTCTGCCCGCCTTCGAGTACCCGCACGCCGTGAAGGTGGCGCACCACGACCGGACGACGCCGCTAACGAGCGCCGACGAGCGCGACTTCGCGCTGGACGAGGCGCGCGCCGCCGCCACCGTCGCCGCGGCGACGCGCCTCCTGCCCGGTCTGGCCGGCACCCCGATCGCCAGCACCACCTGCCTCTACACGAGGACGCCGGACGAGGCCTTCATCGTCGACCGCCACCCGCTGCACACGCACGTCGTGCTCCTTGGTGGCGGCTCGGGGCACGCGTTCAAGTTCGGGCCGCTGTTCGGCGAACTGGCCGCCGAGCTGCTTAACGGCGCGCCGGCGATACCGGAGTTCCGCGCGGACCGCTTCGCATAGGTCGGTTCACGCCCCCGACGGGTCGTACTCCGCGCTCTGGTGTCTGAAGTAGGTGTCGTAAAGCTCGGCGTAGTGCCCGCCGTTGGCGAGCAGCTGCTCGTGCGACCCCTCTTCAACCACGGCGCCGGACTCGAGCACGAGGATGCGGTCGGCCGACCGGACCGTCGAGAGGCGGTGGGCGATGACGATGGCCGTGCGCCCGGCCAGGACCTCGTCGAGGCCTTCCTGGATCTGCGCCTCCGTCAACGGGTCCACACTCGCCGTTGCCTCGTCGAGGATCAGGATGCTCGGGTCCTGCAGGAGCACCCGCGCCATGGCGACGAGCTGGCGCTGTCCCATCGACACGCCGCGGCCGCCCTCCCCCACGTCCGTGTCGAGCCCGTTCGGTAGGGCGTCTACCCAGTCGCCCCCACCGATGCGCGCTGCCACGGCCAGTACCTCTTCGTCCGTCGCGTCCTCCTTCCCGTAACGGATGTTGTCACGCACCGTTCCGCTGAAGAGGAACGGCGTCTGCTGGACGACGCCGAGGTGGTGCCGGTAGCTCGCCAGGTCGAGAGCGCGGATGTCTTGCCCGTCGATGGTCAGGCGCCCGCCCTGGAACTCGTAGAAGCGCGCCACGAGCTTGCCGATGCTCGACTTGCCCGCGCCGGTGTGGCCGACGAGCGCGACGGTCTCGCCCGCCTCGATCGTGAGGTCGAACCCCTGCAGGACGGGCTCCTGGTCGTTGTAACCGAAGTCGACGCCCTCGAACTGGATGCGCCCGGCGACCCGGTCGACCTTGACCGAGTCCGTCTGCACGACGCGCGCCTCGGCGTCGATGAGGGCGAAGACGCGTTCGCTGGCGGAGAGGCCGAGTTGGAACTGGCTCCAGAACGACGCGATCGAGGTGAGCGGGAACCAGAAGAGCCCGACGACCTGCACGAACAGGAACCATTCGCCTGCCGTGATGCTGCCGCCGAGGGCGCGCAGGCCGCCGAAGTACACGATCAGAGCGGTGCCGATGCCGCCGACGATGCCGAGCACCGGGAAGATGGCCGAGAAGATGTAGCCCTGCAGGAGGTTGAGGCGGTAGGACTGGTTGTTGACGCCCAGGAACAGGCGGTAGACGGCGTGCTCCTGCCTGAAGGTCTTGGCGACCGAGATGCCCGTGAGCGACTCCTGCACGTTCGCGTTCACCTCGGCGATCACGCGCCGCGCCTGCACGGTGACGACGCGCGCGATGCGCCTGAACGCGAGCGCGATGGCGATGACGACGGGCGCGATGGCGAGGGCGATGAGCGCGAGGCGCGCGTCGATGTAGAGCAGGATGCCGAGAAGGATGACGACCTGAAGGACCTGGCTGATGAGGTTGAGGGTGAGCGTGACGACGTTCGAGAAGTCCTGCGTGTCGGACGTGACGCGGCTGACGATGCGGCCGGTAGAGAACTCGTCGTAGAAAGACATGTCGCGTTGCATGACGGCGTCGAAGGCGTCGTAGCGCAGCGCGAGGACGACGTCTCCCACGGCGCGCGCGGTGAGCCACTGCCGTAGGAAGTTGAGGCCCCACGACAGGGCGCCCGCCACCGCGAACGCGGCCACGAGCCAGCCCACCCGCCCCCATAGCTCCGCGCGCATGTCCTCGGCCGCCGCCAGGCTGTCTATGCCGGCGGAGACGAGCACGGGCAGGGCGGCGTCGAGCGCCGCGGCCAGGAGCACGGCCAGTCCGACCACCAGCATGATGCCGAGGTACGGCCTGAAGTACTTGACGATGCGCCTCACGAGCTGGCCGTCCGTGTACTCGCGGTCGTACCCCTCGGCCGAGAGGCCGTCCATGATGAAGCCCATCAGTCCTGCCTCGCGAAGATGCGCCGGTAGAGGTCGCTACTGGCCAGGAGTTCGTGGTGGCTGCCCCGCGCCACCAGGGCGCCGCCGTGCATCAGGAGCACGAGGTCGGCGCGGCGGATCTGCGCCAGGCGATGCGTGATCATCAGGGTGGTCCTGCCTGCCAGAACGGCGTTGATGGCGCGCTGGATGGCGTCTTCCGTGGCGCTGTCGATGGCGCTGGTCGAGTCGTCGAGTATCAGGATGCGGGGGTCGGTCAGGAGGGCGCGCGCGATGGCGAGGCGCTGCCGCTGGCCGCCGGACAGGGTGGCGCCGCGCTCACCGATGACCGTGTCGTAGCCGTCGGGCATCTCCATGATGAACTCGTGCGCCTGCGCCGCTCTGGCCGCCTCGATCACACGCTCCCGCGTGGCCGACTCGCCTATGCCGAAGGCGATGTTCTCGGCCACGGACCTGGAGAAGAGGAAGATGTCCTGCTCGATGACGGAGACCTGGGAGCGCAGCGCCTCGAGGTTCCAGTCGCGGGCGTCGACGCCGTCGATGAGGATCCGGCCTTCCGTCGGGTCGTAGATGCGGTTGACGAGCTTCGTGACGGAGCTCTTGCCTGAGCCGGTCTGCCCGACGACCGCCACCGTCTGACCCGGCGCCACCGCGAACGAGACGTCCTTGAGCGCATCCTTGGCGTCAGCCGCGCCCTCGTAGGCGAACGTGACACCCTCGAACGTCAGCGCGCCCTCGATCCGCGCGGCGTGCCCCGCCGCGTTCTCGTCCATCTCGACCTCGGCCGTGATGAGGTCGAGGATGCGCTTGGCGCCGGCCATGGCCATCTGAACGAGGTAGAAGGTGAAGATCGAGATGAACGCCGGGAAGCGCATGACCGACATGAGGCCCATGTAGGCGACGAGGTCTCCGGTCGAGATGGCGCCGTGGGCCAGCAGGTAGAGGCCGTGGGCGAGGGCGCCCGCCACGGCGAGCCCGACGAACAGCAGGGGCAGGTACCGCGCCTGCACGAGACCCGCCTTCACGAAGTAGTCGCGGAAAGCCTTGGCGTTACGCGCGAACGCCAGGCGCTCGGCGTCCTCGCGCACGGTCGACTTGACGACCATGATGCCCGTGATGGTCTCGTTGAGCGCCGCGTTGAGGACGCCGAACTGCTCGCGCTGCGCCGTCGAGACGGGCTCGAGCTGGCGCATGTACGAGCGCAGGGTGAAGTAGAAGGCCACTACGAACAGGGCAGGCGCGAGGAGGAGGCGGACGTCGATGAACGCGATGAACACCATGGGTGTCACGAGGCTGGCGACGGACTCGGTGATGAGCGCGACCCCGGGGTTCATCATCGGGTTGAGCTGGCGGACGTCGTTGGCGGCCCGCGCCATGATGTCTCCGACGCGGTTGCGGTTGTGGAACGTCTGGCTCTTGCCGAGCAGCGCGACGTAGAGTTCGTGGCGCGTGTCGCGTTCCAGCCTCTGACCGAGGGTCTCGGCTGAGAAGCTCATCGTCAGGTCGAGCACCCCGCGGGCGGCGACCAGGCCGAGTATGAGCAGCCCGACCCTCAGCAGCGCGGGGGCGTCGGCGGCGCCTGCGATCACCTGGTCGAAGGCGGCGCCCGTCACGCGCGGGATGATGGAGACGAGCACGTTCGTGCCGATGGCGCAGGCCAGGAAGGCGAAGAGGAGCGGCCAGAACTGCAGTAGATGGGAGAGCACCCACCTGAGCGGACTGCGGCGGTCGTAGCGCCGGACGCCGGCTACGGCGAACTCGCCCTGCGCCTGAGGGTCTTGAGGCCGGGGGTCCTTCTGCTGCGGACCTCGGGGCTGGGCACCCTGGCCTCTGAGTGTCGTGGTCGGGATAGCCATCGGCTGCGGCCCTCCGAAGGCCGAGGGACAGTTTAGACCGGCGAAGTTGCTTTCGGTCCAGCGAGTGTCAGGGCGCCCCGAAGCTCCGCTCCTCGAACTACCACCACCCGTGGCTGCAAGAGCCTCACGGCGCCCCGACCGGGCGCGCCGCGCCGAACACCGCGACCAGCAGGGCGAGCGCCAGCAGGACGCTTCCCGTCCAGAGCGCCCCGACGGCGCCTCCGGCGGCCTCGCCGACGGCGCCGGTGAAGACGGGGCCGAGCGCCTGGCCAGCGGCGAACGCCGCGGTGGAGAGGCCCATCGCCCGCGGCCACGCTCCGGCCGGCAGGCGCGCCCTGATCAGGACCGTTATCGCAGTGATGACGCCGAGGAACGAGACGCCGAAGAGTAGCGCCGAGATGTGCGGCGCCGCGCCGATCAGGGGCGGCAGGCTGGAGACGAGGAGCACGAGGAGCACGGCTGCCTGCGCCAGCGTTCCGCCGAGCCTGCCCGTGACGGGCCCCCAGACCGGACCGTTCAAGACGGCCCCGAGTCCGAGTACGAACCAGAAGGGGCCGGTGGCCACGCTCAGGTCGGCGGTCACGAACGTCATGTAGGCGATGTACCCGGCCCCGTAGAGGCCGTAGCTGACCAGCGCCGCAAGTACGGGGCGCAAGCTGCCCTCCCCCGCCGTCACCGGCGGGGCCGGCTCCCGGAGCCGCCGCCAGGCCGGCAAGCTCGCGGCCGCGAGCGCCAACGCCAGCACACCGAGCCACAGCCAGCCGGACCGCCAATCGGAGGCGAGGGGCAGCACCGCCGTGGAGACGGCCATGCCGACACCGATGCTGCCGAAGTAGAGCCCGAGGCTCAAGGCCTTGCCGCCGGCCGCCAGGACGAGCGCCGCCCCTCCCACGAACACGACGGCGCCCAGCACCCCCTGAGCGAGCCGTAGGGCGGCCATGACCATGAACGGCGGGGCGAACGCGAGCGCGAGCAGCGTCAGGCACTGGAGGACCGCCGCCAGGTAGAAGCCTCTCCGGTGACCGACGGCCTGCAGGATCCGGTGGCTGAGGAGCGCTCCTAGCAGGTAGCCGCCCGTGTTGGCGCTGCCCAACAGCCCCGCCTGCGTGAGGCTCAACCCCAGGTCGGACAGCATGTCTGGCAGCACTAGCGCGTAGGCGAACCTGCCGACCCCGATGGCGGCCGCCGGGCCGAGACCGAGCAGCGCGGCCGCTCCCAGCGTGGCCGCCAGCTCCCTGCGCTGCTCAGATGTAGACGATGTCACGTGCTAGACGGTATCAGGTCCGGCTACAATGCGGCACGACTCCCCCTTCGCCCGAGAGGATGCCGCCAATGCGCTTCGCGCGTCAACTGCTAAGCCTGCTGATCGTCACGGTGAGCGCCATCGGCGCCGCCCAATCGATGCCCCGAGAGACCCGACTCGCCATCCTCCAGGCCGTCGTACAGATCATCCCGTACGACACCGCCACGGACGATCTCGTGGACTGGTCTGGCTCGGGCACCATCATCAGCCCGTCCGGTTACATCCTCACGAACTTCCACGTGGCCGGCGAACTCAGTACCCGCCGCGCCATGGAATGGCACACCATCTGGGTCACCGACCCCGACTTCACGGACCAGCCGCCCGAGTTCTACTTCTGGGCCAAGTACGTGGCAGGCGACCCGACCCACGACCTCGCCCTCCTCAAGATCGTCGAGTGGTACGACGAGGAGCCCGTCGAGGACGATTTCGTCTTCCCGCACGTGCAGGTTGGCGACTCGAACAGTCTCATCCCTGGCGATCCCATCACCATCGTCGGCTACCCGGGCATCTCCGGCTCCACCATCACCTTCACGGCAGGTCTCATGTCCGGCTGGGTCGGCGAGAACTTCGAGAGCGGCGGCAAGCAGTGGATCAAGACCGACGGGAAGATCGCCCACGGCAACTCGGGCGGCGGGGCGTTCGACGAGAACGGTTACCTGATCGGCGTCCCGACCGCCGGACGCACCGTCAAGTACGACGACCTCGACGTCGAGGAACAGGCCTACGTCAGGCCGATCAGCCTCGGCTGGGCCCTCATCGGGCCGAACGTGCCGGACGTCGCGCGCGGCGGCGCCAGGGCTCCCGTCGCGCAGTCCGGCAACGCCTCCACGAGCCAGGCGAGCGGCCAGACCAGCAGCCAGCAGGCCGACCCGAGCAGCAGCGGCGTCGGTCCGTGCGATTTCTGCTACGTCCAGGACCTGACCCTGGGCGACAAGGTGTCCTACACCATCGGCGGCGTGCCCGACTACATCAACTTCCACTCATACAGTGTGAACGTGCCGGAAGGGACCCGCGAGTTCACCGTCCTGCTCGACTCCGAGGGCGACCTCGACCTCGCGGTCAAGTACGGCACGCCCATCGAGTCATGGGGCGACGAAGGCGACTGGGACTACCGCGACATCACGGAGGCGCCGGGCGGAGCCTTCACCATCACGCAGCCGACGCCAGGCGTGTGGCATATCGACGTCATCCAGTACTACGAGGACCGCAGCACCAAGTACACCCTCTCGGTGAGGTGAATACGGGGCTCCCTGGGGAGCCGGGTTCACCTACCTACCGCGCCAGGCACACCTGTTATCATCCGGTCGCGCTCCTTCAAGCCAGTCTTGGGAGCGCGACCTTCGCGTGCGCCCGTAGCTCAGTTGGATAGAGCGGGGGACTCCTAAGCCCTAGGCCACAGGTTCGACTCCTGTCGGGCGCACCACACTCCTCTCCCACCAAGGTGCACAGTGCGCAGGTTCCTGGTCACAACTTCGTTCGTAGTCGCGCTCCTCGCGGCGCCGCCCGGCGTGGCTCTCGCCGCCTCTGAGCTCACCGTCGGTCTGATCGCCTCCCGCAACCAACCGGCCGGAGCCGCGCAGACGCTCGTGGGAACGGCGTGGGCGGCGGAGGTGCGCGCAAGCGGCGGCGTCTTCGGCACCCCGGTCAGGCTCCTGACGGCCGACGACGGCGGCGACCCGCAGCGCGCGGCCGAACTCGCCACGGAGCAGATCTCCGAGGGCGCGTTGGTCATCGTCTGCTGCACCACCGCCGCCGCCAGCCGCCTGGTGGCGGCGGTCGCGGAGTCGGCCGGCGTCACGCTGTTGGCGCCCTCGCCTTACGAACAGGCGAGCCGGCCCGGCTACTGGGCCTTCTCGCTCGCCCCCTCCGACACGGACGCCCTGGCGGCCATCGTGGCCGACGCCTACAAGAAGGGGCGCACGTCGCTCGCGCTCCTGGCGCCCGACCTACCCCTGGCCGCCGCGGCGAGTGAGCAGTTGGTCGCGCTTGGCGGCATCGTAGGCATCAGGCTCATGGCCGACGAGCGCTATCGGGCCGGCCAAGTGGAGCTCAGGCCGGAAGCGCTCCTGGTGGCCAGCTACCGGCCTGGTGCGGTGGTCGTCTGGGGCTTCGCGGACGATCTGGAGAACGCGGCCTCGGCGCTACGGCGCAGGGGCTACGAGGGCGACGTCTACGGCAGGAGCCTGCCGTTCTTCCCCGGCGGCGAGCTGCCGGCCGCCGCCCGGGTGGCCGACATGCTGGTAGCGGCCCCACCCGTCGCCGCCTTGGCGGGGAACGACCGCACCGGCTTGACTTACCCGGACGGTTCGGAAGCCCTTGGACCGTGCACTGAGGTCGCGATCCGCGACGCGGCCCGGCTCGCGGTCGCCCCC
>JBDZVI010000022.1:0-39256 GCA_040255585.1 Deinococcaceae bacterium | reverse complement strand
GCCGTCAAGAGTGAGTCGTGCCGTCAAGAGTGAACAGACCCTAGACCGACGCCGCGTCGGCACTAAGAGCACTAAGAAGAGCCCCTCGCTCGATCGAGCGAGGGGCTCCGTTCGTTGCATCGGGGCCGCGCTGCGGCCGGCGCTTACTGCTTGTCGCCCTTGGCGGCGCGCGCGGCGGCGCGGTCCTGCTCCTGGCGGGCGACGTCCGTCTTGAGGCGCGAAGCCTTGCCGCGCAGCTCGCGCAGGTAGTAGAGCTTGGCGCGGCGCGTGCGGCCACGGCGCACTACCTCGATCTTCTCGATCAGGGGCGAATGGAGGGGGAAGACGCGCTCGACGCCCTCACCGAACGACACCTTGCGCACCGTGACGGTGCTGCGGGCGCCCTTACCGTTCTTGCGGGCGATGACGACGCCCTCGAACGCCTGGATACGGGTGCGGTTGCCTTCGACGACCTTGTAGTCGACGCGGACCGTGTCGCCCGAATCGAAATCGGGGATGTCGTTACGCAGGTAGGGCTGCTCGATAGAGCGCAGGATTGCACCTTTGTTGTACTTCATCTTCAGTCTCCAGGTCGCCGACCTTCAAGCGGTCAGGCTCATCTCGCCGTGGCGCTTCGGCCGCCGGGGGACGCTTCTAGGAGGGTGTCGGACCGATGGTCGGCGCCGATTCGCGGCATGGGCCCGCCTCCAAGCGTCAAGCCTTGACATCTTAGCCGAACGGAGCGGCCAGGTTCAATAGTCGGGTAGCGCCAGGGCGCCACGAGGATCTAGAGAACCCTGGTCAAGAGCGGTAACGACCGTTGCCGCCGCTGCTGATAGGCTCTTGGGCATGCCCGTCGCCACGCTTGGCCTTCACCACGTCACCGGCATCGCCACGAGGCCCCAAGCCAACATCGAGTTCTGGGTGCGCCTGCTCGGCCAACGGCTCGTGAAACGCACCGTCAACTACGACGACCCCCAGACCTACCACTTCTACTTCGGCGGCCCGCTCGGCCAACCGGGCACCATCGCGAGTTTCTTCCCGTGGCAGGGGGCGGGCCCGGCCGTGCGCGGCGCCGGCGAAAGCGTCGCGGTCGCCTACCGCGTTCCGCCCGGGAGCCTGGCGGCTTGGCGAGAACGCTTGGATGACCACGGTCTGGCCCACACGGTGCGTGAGCGGTTGGGCGAGGAGGTCATCTCCTTCGAGGACCCCGACGGCATCCCGCTTGAGCTCGTCGAGGCGGAGCCCGTCGGCCCGCGCCTCAACTGGCCCGGTGCCCCGCTGCAGGACGCCATCGCGCCCCAGGGGCTCCACGCGGTGACCGTTACCGCGCCTCGGCTCGACGCCACGGTCGGCGTCCTACTGCGCGCGCTCGGCATGGAAGTCGTAGCCGAGGACGACGGGGCGAGCGGAAGGCGCGTGCGCCTCGCCCCCGGCTCGCCGGAGGCAGGCGACATCCCCTACCCCACCGGCGGCTACATCGACCTGGTGGAGGCTCGCCACGAGTCGCCCGGCAGGCTCGGCGCCGGCGGCTTGCACCACGTCGCGCTGCGAGTGGCCGACGCCGACATCGGCGAGGCGCGCGAGACCCTCATCAGCGAGGGGCTGAAACCGACGGTCGTCAAGGACCGCACGTACTTCCGGTCCGTGTACTTCAAGGAGCCTGGCGGCGCCATCTTCGAGGTCGCCACCGACGGTCCCGGCTTCCTCGTCGACGAACCGCCTGACGAACTCGGCCTCGCCTTCAAGCTGCCGCCATGGCTCGAGAGCGAGCGCGACTTCCTCAGGGGGCGCCTGCCCGTCACGGCCAGCCCCGAGTACGCCGACAGGTGGCGACATTGACCCCGACAGGGGCGCCGCCTGGTCAGGCATAATGAGTACAGCTTTGCGAGATGCGTAAGGACGGGTACACGGCGATGTCAGGAAGCGTGCTCCCACCCGAGGCCCGCTTGCGCGAACTGTCGGCAGCGGCGGCGGCGGCCAACCACGAGTTCAACTACGACGAGGCCATGCGCCACGGTCGCGAAGCGCTGGCGCATGTAGGTCTCGACCCGACCGCCGACCCGGGCGAGTGGGACGCGTGCGTGGCCGAGCTTGACCCGGCCACGGCCGCCAGCCTCGCGAACGCGACGACCACGCTGGCGATAAGCCTGTTCCGGCGCAGCGACTATGTGGCGTCGCTGCAGGTCGCGCAGCTCGAAGCCCATCTGCGCCGCCATATCGGCGACGAGATCGGTGAGGCGTTCGCCTCCATCGGGCTCGGTTGGTGCCACCACGCCGTCGGGCTCTACCAGCACGCGCTCGCCCATCATTCCGCGGCTCTCGACGTCCTCGAGCGGTTGGCGCCGAAGTCGATCGCCGGGCCGTTGAACGGCATCGCGCGCGTCTACCTCGACCTGGGCCAGCCGGGCCTCGCGCTGGAGTACGCTCAGCGCGGTCTGGAGGCAGCCTCGGCCTCCCAGCACGCGCTGCGCGACACCTCGACCGCCCTCAGGATCGTCGGACTGGCCCATCAGCAACTGAACGACCCCGTGGCGGCAAGGAGCGCGCTCGAGGAGTGCTTCCGGCGTTCGGACACGTACGGTAAGCGCTTCGCCCTGCTCGGTCTCGGTGAGCTGAGCCTGCTGGAGGGCAAGGTGGACGAGGCGCGCCAAGCCTTCGAGCAGTGCTTGGGCTTGAAGAGCGAGTTCGGCGCGCAGGCCGACGGCCAGGGGCTGATAGGCCTCGGCCGCGTTCACATCGCCAACGGCGAGCCCGCGTCGGCCCTCGTCCCCCTGGCGCACGCCGTCGAGCAGAGCACGGCAAGCGGCGCGCCCGTCGACGCGGCGGCGGCCCACCGGGCGATGGCCGACGCGCTGAAGAGCCTCGGGCGGTGGGAAGAGGCGCTCGCGCACTTCCAGCAGTTCTTCGAGCTTCACCAGCAGACGCTCATGCAGCTCTCCGACCGCCGGACCCAGCTGCTGCAGGTCCAGTTCGACGTCGAACGCATGCGCAAGGACCGCGAGATCGACCGGCTTCGCAACGTCGAGCTCGCGCACGCCTACACGGACCTCCGGCAGCTCCACGAGCAGTTGGAGGCGCAAGCCGCCCACCTTGAGCGCCTATCGCGCACGGACTCGCTGACGGGCATCCCGAACCGCAGGGCGTTCGAGGAGACGTTGGCGGCCGAACTCCTGCGCTGCCGTCGCGGCGGGCACCCCTTCAGCCTCCTGATGGTCGACCTGGACGACTTCAAGCGCCTCAACGACACCTATACGCACGTCATAGGCGACTCGGTGCTCCGCACGGTGGCTCAGGCGCTCGTGGAGTGCACCCGCGAGGTCGACCTCGTGGCCCGACTGGGCGGTGAGGAGTTCGTGATCCTCCTGCCCGAGACCGACGCAGAAGGCGCCCTCGAGGTCGCCAACAAAGTGCTGACCGTCGTGCCGCGCAAGGCCATGGACGCCCATCGCCTACACGTGACGGTGAGCGTAGGCGCGGCGACGTCCGAGGAGCTGGACGATCAGTCGACCGTGCTGATGCGCGCGGACACGAACCTCTACGAGGCCAAACGGCTCGGCAAGAACCGCGTCGGCGCGTAGGGGCGCTCGGGCCGCGTGTTCAGAGCCGTCGTCATAGCCGTAGTCATCGGCATCGGAAGCGTTGGCGTCATGTTCTGGGCGCTCGGCGAGGACATCAGCACCGCCTTGCACGTGCCGTTCTGGGCTTACCTATGCGGCCTCGGTCTCGCCTGCCTCAACTACCTGGCTGGGGCGCTGCGCTTGCGTTGGTTGGCACGCCACGCCGGCGCCGACCTCACCTTCATGTCGGCGCTGCGGGCGTATGCGCTCGGCCTGACGAGCGCCGCCATCACTCCCAGCTCGGCGGGCCAGGCGCCCGCCGTCGCGTTCTCCCTCGTTGCGGGTGGCATGCCGGCCGCCACGGCCTGGACGGTGAACGTGCGCGTCTGGTCCCTCGACCTGGTGTTCCTCGGATGGTCCTTCCCCGTGAGCGTCCTCGTGCTCGGGCGCTCGACGCGGCTGCTCGGCAGCGCGAGGCCGGAGCTCGTGGCCGTCGGCGCGTTCGTCTTCAGTCTGCTAGTCGTGGCCGTCCTGATCTTCCGGCTTGACTGGGTGACCGGTCTGGCGGCGAGGGCGCTGCGGCTGCCCGGGCTGAGGCGGTGGCGAGACAAGACGACGGACTTCCTGAACCGGGTAGAGGCCGCGAGCGCTGGCCTGCAGCGCGCGCCGCTACGGCTCCAGGCGGCGCTCCACTCCGCGACCTTCCTCGTATACGTCACCACCTACTTCACGTTCTTCGTGATGGTGGTCTCCATGCGGCCGGGAGCCCCGCTCCTTCCGACCATGGCCAGTGCCCAGGTGCCATCCGTGGCGTCGTCGTTCTTTCCCACGCCCGGCGGAGTCGGCCTCCTAGAACTCGGCACCGCCAGCCTCATGCGCTTGAGTTCCCGCAGCTCGGTCGCGGCGTCCGCACCGATCGCCGAGCACGAGCCGGACCGGCTCGAGGACCTCGTTGGCCCCGCCGGCGGGGCGGCGATCGTGGCCGCGACGGACGACTCGTCGAAGGCTCGCGCGCCCGTGGCGGCCGCCATCCTCGCGTGGCGTATCTTCACCTTCTACTTGCGCATGTTGGTAGGGCCCGTGCTCAGCGGTGCCGCATGGCGCCGAGGGGTGGAGGGTGGGGACGGGAAGCGCAAGGACGCGAAGCGTCCCGAGACCGGCCCCGATCGCTAGCCGCTCGGACCTCGAAGGCGCCATCCTCACACGGCCTGTCGTAGCACGCGTCGGACCTGGGTCAGCCGCGCGTCGGACCCGGTTCAGCGCCTCCAAGGCATGACGAGGCGCTCGACGAGCTGAAGGAGCGCCGTGAGGCCAACCCCGAGGCCCATGACGACGAGCAGCGCGGCGTACATCTTGGGTGTACCGAGCACTTGCCAGTGGTAGTAGACGAGGTAGCCGACTCCGGTCTTGGCGCGTACGAACTCGACGGCCACTATCACGATGAGCGCCGTGCCGAGCGCCAGCCTGAGGCCGTTGAAGACGATCGGCAGGGCGCCGGGCAGGATGACGTGCCTGAGCATCTGCCAGCGGTTGGCGCCGAAGTTGCTGCCGGCTTGCAGGAGGACCTTGTCTATCCCCTGCACGCCCGCCATGGTCGAGAGCGCGACCAGGAAGAACGCCGAGATGGCGACGACCGTCACCTTCGGAGCCTCCCCGAACGGGTCGGGGAACACGAGCATGAGGATCGGGAAGATGGCGATCTTCGGCAGCACGTAGATAGCGGACATCGTCGAGTCGAGCATGGTGCGCACGGTGCGGTTGAGTCCCATGACCATCCCGACGAGGAGCGCGGGCGCCGCCCCGAGGACGAAGCCGACGATGACGCGCGAGAGCGTGGCCCACACGTGGCTCTCCTGGAAGAGGGCCACGACGCCCGGCCAGCCCTGCTCCGCCAAGCGCGAGGGGATGAGCCAAGGGCGCCCGATGAGCGACGTGCCCGAGAAGCGGTCGTAGTTGACCGTCATGTCCCAGAGCGCCCCGACGATGCGAGACGGTGGTGGGAACCAGCGCGGGTTCAGTACGCCGCTCGTGCTCAGCCACTCCCAGGCCGCCAGGACGAGGACCGGGAAGAGCCATGCGAGGGCGCGTTCGAACGGCGTCTGGAAGCGGAACGGCAGGCGGCGCGAGGCGCCCTCTGCCGCGAGGACGACGAGCACGAAGCCGGCGCCGAGGATCGCCCACCACCATGACCGCCACAGATCGAAGAGGCCGGCGGCCGCTAGCAGGACCACGAGGGCGATCAGCGGCGTCAGCCACGCCCCCGCCTTGCCGCCCGCGGTCACCTCTGGGCCTCCATGGCGCGGCGAACCTCGTCCCTGAGGTCCTCCCAGATGGCGCCCGTCAACGCCGCGAACTCCGGCGTGGCGGTCGTGGCGAGGTCGCGCGGACGCGGGAGGTCGACCACGAACTCCGACTTCTTCGTGCCGGGGTGGGCCGTCATGAGCACGACCCTGTCGCCGAGCAGGACGGCCTCCTCGATGGAGTGCGTCACGTACAGCACGGTCTTGTGGGTCTCCTCCCAGATGCGGAGGAGCTCCTCTTGCAGCACCGCGCGCGTCTGGGCGTCGAGCGCGCCGAGGGGCTCGTCCATCAGGAGGACTTCCGGGTCGTTGGCCAAAGCGCGCGCGATGGAGACGCGCTGCTTCATGCCTCCGGAGATCTGCGACGGGTAGTAGTCAGCGAAGCGCTTCAGGCCGACCTTGGTGAGCCACCGTTCGGTCACCGCGTAACGCTCTGCCTTGCCGATCCCGCGCATCTGCAGGCCGAAGGCCACGTTGTCGCGGACCGTCTTCCACGGGAAGACCGCGTACTCCTGGAAGACGACGTTGTTGAGCGGCCGACGGGGGTCGTCGCCAGGCACGATGCGGGCCTCGCCCCCCGTGAGGTCGTCCAGGCCCGCCAGGATGCGTAGGAACGTCGACTTGCCGCACCCGGATGGCCCGACCAGGCAGACGAACTCGCCCTCGGCGACTTCGAGGTCGAACCCCTCGAGGGCGGTGACCATGCCCGCCTTCGAGGGGTACCTCTTCGTTGCATCGACCGCGACGATCTTCTGCGTCATGCCTGCCGACCTCGGCGCGCGTTCAGGGTCGAGTCGGCCTAGGGCTGGTAGATGCCGGCAGCCGCCAAGGCGCGCTCGGCGAACTCCGTGGTTATCACGGTGCCCAAGTCGATCGGCGCCTCGTAGTCGGTGCGGCCGTTCTCGCGGTGCACGCGCTCGACATCGGCGAGGCCCTCGACCGGGATGGTCAGGTTCGGGTCGTAGAGGACGGGGGTGCCGTTGACGATCGCGTCCTCGGTCGAGTTCACATAGTGCAGGTAGGCGGCGATGTTCTCCGGCGAGTAGTAGTCGTCGCCCTGCATGAGGCGCGCGGCGTCCAGGAGTGCGAGCGCGAAGCGTTCGGCGACCTCGGGGCGCTCGTTGAGGAACTTGCCGGAGCCGACGAACGCCACGGTCATGAGGCCAGGCACGAGGTCGGTCGCGATGGCGACGGCCGTCTGGGCCTCCTCCACCTGATCGGCATACGGGGAGCCGAGGAGGGCCGCATCGATAGAGCCGTTCTCGAACGCGGCCGGGATGTCGCCATTGCCCATCGACACGATCTCGACGTCGCGGATGGTGAGGCCGTATGCCTCGAGCGCCTTGGCCGTGAGGTACTCGCCGCCGCTGCCGGGGCCGCCCGCGAACGCCACGGTGCGCCCTCTGAGGTCGCCCGCGTTCGTCACGGCGCCGGAATCGTAGAGGTCCTTACGGACGAGGACCTTGGTCGGGCTGTCCACGAACGGCTCGAGGCCGCCGGGGGCGAAGACGCGGATGTCGATCCCCTGGTTCCAGCCGTTCCAGAGGGACGTGACGATCGCGATGCCGCCGACGTCGATCTGCCCTTGCTCAAGGAAAGCGATGGCCTCGGTGCCGGACGCCACGGACTCGAGGTCGACGTCGAGGCCGTACTGGGCGAACAGACCACGGTCGGCGGCCACGTAGAGCGTCGCGAACTTGAGGATGGGCACGTACGCGACGCGCACTTTCTGGACGGGCTCGAGCGGCGCGACACCGTGCGTGTCCTGCGCGGACGCGGCGCCGAGGACCAGGGCCGCGACCAGCAGCGCGGCAAGGAGCTTTCTCGTACGAGCGATCATGGGGCCTCCACGTGTCGGACGGCCGCAGTGCGACGGGTCCGTGAGAATGTCAGGGGGTCATGTTACCCCTCGCGGAGCGCAAGGGGATCCCAACCGAAGTCGAGGGTCACGCGCCGCCGACTGGAGCTGGTCATGCGCGGGACAACGCGAGGGAACGAAGCGCGAGGGAGCAATGTCCTCCCCCGACCACGAACGGTTCTCGTATCATGTTCAGGCCGCCATGAACCCTCACGCCCCCTCACGAACCGCCCACCCGTCGTACCTACGAGTGCGAGCGGCAAAGAGCGTTCGCGCTCGGCGGCGCGCGAACGGCGTGGCGCCATGACGCCAGGCATCGGCGTCGCGTTCGCGGCCGGCGTGCTCTCCTTCCTCTCGCCATGCGTGTTGCCGCTCGTGCCCTCCTACCTCGCGTACGTCGGCGGCAGCGCCGAGGCCAAACGGGCCGTGCTCCTTCGCAACGCCCTCGCGTTCGTGCTCGGCTTCTCGCTCGTCTTCATCGCGCTCGGGGCGGGCGCCAGCGCGCTCGGCTCCCTCCTGCGGGCCAACCAGCGGGCCCTGACCTTGGGGGGCGGCGTGCTCGTGATCCTCTTCGGGCTCGTGATGCTGGGGGTCATCAAGCTGCCGTGGCTGTACCGCGACACGCGCATGCAGTACTCGGGCGAGACGCGGACCCCGTTCGGAGCCGTGCTCCTCGGCATGGCGTTCGCGGCAGGTTGGACGCCCTGCATCGGGCCGATCCTCGGCGCCATCCTCACGATGGCGAGCGCGGCGGGCACGCTGAGCGCCGGCGTCGGCCTGCTCGCCGTCTACGCGCTCGGACTGGCCGTCCCCTTCCTCGCCGCGGCCCTCCTCCTCGACCCCTTCATGCGCTTCTCGCGCCGGTTCCGCCGGTTCCTGCCGTGGGTCGAGCGGGTGGCGGGCGCGCTGCTCCTCGTGGCCGGCGTCCTCATGGTCACCGGCCTGTACACCGTGCTGAACGGCTATCTCATCAACATCACGCCCGCCTGGCTCCTCGACAACCTATGAGGTCCGGGCCGCCATGAGCACGGGCGCGGACGAGCTCGCCATCGAGCTCAACGAGGTGACGCGGCGCATGGGCGGCGAGTACATCCTCCGGGGCATCAACCTCGAGGTAGCGCCGGGCAGGCTCGTCGTGCTCCGAGGCTCCAACGGCACGGGCAAGACGACGCTCCTGCGGCTGCTTGCCACACGCCTGCGGCCCGCCAGCGGTCGGGCGCTCGTCTTCGGTCACGACCTGACCCGCGAGGCCGCCGCGGCGCGGGCGCGGCTCGGGCTCCTGACCGTGCTGGGCGGCAGCTTCCCCCTCCTCACCGGGCGCGAGAACCTCGAGTTGGCCACCACCCTGGCGCCGCGGAGGCTGGGAGAGGCGAGTCCTGCCGGGACGGCCCACTCGAACGGGCCGCAAGCGCGGACCGTGACCGCGGACGGCGAGGCCTCGCACCTGGCGGCGCTCGCGCGGGTCGGGCTCGAGCACGCGGCGGGCAAGCTCGTGCGGACCTACTCGAGCGGGATGAAGAAGCGCCTCGGACTCGCGCGCCTGTTGCTGCTCGACCCGGACCTCTGGCTCCTCGACGAGCCGTACGCGGCGTTGGACGACAGCGGCAAGCGCCTCATGGACGAGTGCGTCGCCGCGGCCAAGGCGCGCGGACGCACGGTGTTCATGGCCTCGCACGAGTCGGACCGCGACCACCTCGGCCCCGACGCCGTGATCGAACTCAAGGACGGCATCCTCCGGGTGTTCGGGGCATGAACGACCTGATCGCCGCGCTCACGGTCGCGCGCAAAGATTTCCGTCAGGAGCTCCGCTCGCGCGCCACCACGGTGGCAACCCTCTTCTTCTCGGCCATCACCCTCGTGATGATGGCGTTCGGGCTCGGGCGCGACCCGGACCTGATGCGCAGCGCCGCTCCCGGGGTCCTGTGGGTCGCGCTGGCGTTCGCGGGCGTCATCGCGGCCGCGCAGAGCTTCCAGGCCGACCTCGAGGAGGGGGCGTTCGAGCAGCTCCTACTCCTGCCCGCCTCGCGGGCCGCCATCTACCTTGGCAAGCTGACGGCGAGCTGGCTCTACCTGTTCGTGCTTGGAGTGCTCATGCTCCCCATCGCCCTTGGCCTGTACGGCGCCAGCGCCCCGACAGGCACGTGGTGGCTACTCGGACTCGTGCTGCTGCTCGGCACGCTGGGGCTCGCCATGATCGCCACCTTCTACGCGGGCCTCACCGCGAACCTGCAGGCGCGGGAAGCGCTCCTTCCCGTGCTGATGTTCCCCGTGATCGTGCCCATCATGCTCGGCGCCGTGCGGGCGACGGAGGCCGCGCTCATGGGCGGCGCCGACGTGCCCCTCGCCCTCTCCTGGGTGCAACTGCTCGCCGGCTTCGATCTCGTCTACCTGGTCGTCTGCGCCAGCATCTTCCACTTCGTCGTCGATGATTGAGCGGTCGACGATCGAGCGAGCCCGAGCACCGGGGTGGCAGCACGCCGCGGGTGCTCCAGACGGCGGGGGCCGAACGGCCCAGTTGAACGGCCCGGCCGAACAGCCCGGCGCGCCCATGCGAAACGCACAAGCTACCCAACCGGTCGTAGACTATCCGCACCGAAGGCCATGAGCCTCGAAGGAGAACGAGCACATGACTGACACGAGCAGAACGAGAAGGCCGCGCTGGCTGACCATCTTCGGTCTGGTCACGCTCGCCGTGGTCGGCGTCGGGCTCTACGGGGCGCTGATCATGAGCCCGCCGGACGTGAACCAGGGCGACCTCATCCGGGTGATGTACGCCCACGTCCCCGTCGCGTGGATCGGGTTCGCCGCCGTCGCCGTCTCGGCGTTCTGGGGCATGCTCTACCTCTGGCGCGGCCGGGCCATCGACGACGTGCGCGCGCAGGGAACGGCCGAGGCCGCCCTCCTCTACTCCATCCTCACCGTCGTCGGCGGCATGACGTACAGCAAGCCGACCCTCAACACGTACTGGACGTGGGACGCGAAGCTGACGCTCACTGCCCTCATGGTCGCCCTCGTCGTCGGCTACTTCATCGTCCGCGCGCTCATCGACGACCCGCAGCGCCGGGCCCGCGTGAGCGCAGTGATCATGATCATCGTGCTCGCCAGCCTGCCCTTCAACTACCTGGCCGCCGAATGGTTCAGGACGCTGCACCCCGCCAAGAGCATCAACCTCGACGGCAGCGGCGTGACCATGGACCCTGCGATGGTGCGGGTGCTCCTCATCAACGTGCTGGGCGGAGCCATGGTCTTCGTCTACTTCATCTCGGAACGCATACGCATCGGCCGGCTCTCGCTCGCCGACGACAAGACCTTCGACTCGGTCAAGGGCGTGGCGCGGGAGGTAGTCAGTGTCCGGTAGCTTGAGCCCCTGGGCCTGGGTGGCCATCGCCTGGTTGGAAGTCCTGGTCGCCTACGGCGCTTACCTCCTGTACCTGAACTGGCGCGAACGTCAGGCGAGGGCCAAGAGACAGAGCTGATGAAGAAGATCGTCTACGCCCTTCTAGGCGTCGCGGTGCTGGCGGTGGCGGGGTTCCTCATCTCGAAGGCCCTGCAGTCCTCGCTCGTCTACTTCATCCTGCCGAGCGAGTACGCCCGCGATACCGCGGCCTTCGAGGGCAAGCGCGTCCGCCTCGGCGGCCTCGTGCAAGCGGGCAGCGTGCAGTTCGACGACGCCAAGCTGCACCTGACCTTCCAGATCACGGACGGCCTCAAGGACTACCCGGTCCAGTACGACGGCGCCCCGCCCGACCTCTTCCAGGAGAACGGTGGGGTAGTCATCGAGGGACGCTTCCATGACAACGTCTTCGTGGGCGACAACCTATTAGTGAAGCACAGCAGCGATTACCATCCGCCGGTCGCGGGGGAGCCGATCGACGTAGAGGCGCTCAAGGAGTCGCTGCGCTGACGGGAGCGCCCTAGAGATGTTCGAACTTCAGCTCGGCCCCCTCGGGAGCGCCAGCGTCTTCCTCGCGTTCGGCTTGGCCCTGTACGGGGCGGTCGCAGGCGTACTCGGCGCCACCAGGCGCGACGCCCGCCTCCAGACCTCCGCCCGGCTCGCCGCCGTCGCGGGGTTCATCCTCGCAACGGCCGCCGTCGTCGTCATGCAGGCCGCGCTCCTCACGAACGACTTCAGCGTCTCCTACGTGGCCGGACACTCGCGCATCGCATCCCCCACGTGGGTGAAGGTCGTGACTATGTGGGCCGCCCTGGAGGGCTCCATCCTCCTGTGGGCCTGGCTCCTCACCGGCTACACGGCGTTGCTGGCCATCACGGCCCCGTTGAGCCCGCTGCGCCCGTATGCCATCTCGATCATGCAGGCCGTGCAGGTCTTCTTCCTCGGCGTGCTCGCCTTCCTCGCCAACCCGTTCAAGGTCGTGCCGTTCCCACCGCTCGACGGCCCCGGTCCGAACGAGCTCCTCCAGAACCACTGGATGATGGCCGTGCACCCGCTGCTCATGTACTTGGGCTTCGTGGGGCTCACCGTGCCGTTCGCCTACGCCATGGCCGCGCTCATCACGCGCCGGCCGGGCACCGAGTGGATGACGCAGACGCGCCGCTGGACCCTGACGGGCTGGGGGTTCCTCTCCGGCGCCATCGTGGCCGGGGGCTGGTGGAGCTACGAGGTCCTCGGCTGGGGCGGCTACTGGGCGTGGGACCCCGTCGAGAACGTGAGCTTCATGCCATGGTTGACCGCGACCGCGTTCATCCATAGCGTGCAGGTCCAGGAGCGGCGGCGCATGCTCAAGCCGTGGAACGTGCTGCTCATCGTCGCCACGTTCTCGCTCTCGATCCTCGGCACGTTCCTTACCCGCTCCGGCGTCGTCTCCTCCGTCCACGCGTTCGGCAACGGGCCCGTCGGGCCGGCCTTCCTCGTCTTCTTCCTGCTGGTGACGTTGGCCGCGTTCGGCCTCCTCGCCGCGCGCTGGGACGACGTCAAGGACCGCGCCGACCTCGACTCCGTCGTGAGCCGGGAGGGCGGCTTCCTCGGCGTCAACATCCTCTTCGTGACCCTCACGGCGGCCGTCCTGCTCGGCACGCTCTTCCCGCTGATCGTGGAGGCCGTAACGGGCGACAAGGTCACGGTCGGGGCCCCGTTCTTCGACCAGACGACCCTGCCGCTGTGGATGCTGGTGCTCCTGCTGATGGGCATCGGGCCGCTCCTACCGTGGCGCCGCGCCCAGCAGCAGAGCCTCGCGCGCAACCTGGCGTGGCTGGCGGTCGCGTTCGTCGTCTCAGGCGCTCTCGCGTGGCTGCTCGGTGTGCACAAGGTCTACCCGGCACTCACCGTGGCCCTGGCCGGCTACAACCTCATGAGCCTCTACCTGCTCCTGTCCGGCGCCCTCGCGCCGCGGCTCCGCCTCGCCAACCGGGGAGCCTTGCAGGTCTTCCGCTCGTACGCCGTGGAGAGCAGGCGCCGCGTCGGCAGCATGATCGTGCATTTCGCCGTCGTGATCGTCGCGGTCGGCGTGGCTTTCAGTTCCGGCTACCGGGTGGACGAGCAGCTGCGGCTCGACTTCGGCAGCAGCGCCGAGTTCTCCGGTTACACCCTGACCGCCGTCGACCGGTTCATGGAGCGCACTCCGGCCCGCATCAGCGCGGGCGCGGTGATAGCGGTGACGCGTAACGGCAGACCCGTCACGACCCTCCGCCCTCGCCTCAACCTCTTCGGCGAGGCGGGGCGCACGGTTCCGACCCCGGCCGTCTACTACACGGCCACGCACGACCTCTACCTGAACCTGAACAGCAGCGTCGGCCCGGACACCACGTTCGTGGTGCTGCGCGTCGTCAAGAGCCCGCTCGTGACGTGGATCTGGGTCGGCGGCGCCATCCTCCTGCTCGGCACCGCGTACTCGCTCGGCGGCGGCCGCCGGACGGTGCCGGCCCCCGCGCACGCCCGCGAGAAGCACGAGGGCGCGCCGGCATGAAGCTCGGCCGCATCGCCGTCATCGCCGTCGTCGTGGCCGCCATCGGCGCGCTCTTCGCCTTCGGGCTCCTACGCGGCAACCCGGACGACCGCAACATCACTTCCAACCTCATCGGCAAGCCGGCTCCGGCCTTCGCGCTCCCTCTCTACGAGCGGTACTGGACGGACTACGGTGAGACGTTCGCGCTCGATGACCACTTGGGCAAGCCTCTCGTCATCAACTTCTGGGCCTCGTGGTGCCTCCCCTGCTACGACGAGGCGCCCGTCCTGCAGCAGGCCTGGCAGGCTTACGGACCGCAGGGCGTGCAGTTCGTCGGCGTACAGACGCAGGACCGCGACAAGCGCGACGAGGGCAGGGCGTTCATAGCGCGCTTCAACCTCGGCTTCCCCAACGTGCTCGACAACGACAGCCTCGTCGGCGTCGACTGGGCGCTCTACGGGGTGCCGGAGACGTTCTTCGTCGACGCGAGCGGCAAGGTGGTGGCCAAGCACATCGGCCCCGTGACGCCCGAGGTCATCGAGCAGCAGGTCGGGGCGCTGCTCAGAGGGGGAGCATGACCGGCGAGGCGGGGTTACGGACGGGTGTACTCGCCAAGGTGCGCGCCCTTGCAGTAGCAAGAGCCCTTGTGGTGGCGAGGTCCCTCGCTACTGTAAGGGGTGCCCTCGCGCTGCTGGCACTGGCCGTCCTCGCGTTCGGACCGTTCGCCACCGCCCAAGACGCCTCGAGCGCGCAGAGCGTTCAGATCGGCTCGCGGGCGTTCGACATCTCCCGCAACCTGCGCTGCCCCGTCTGCACCTCGGAGAGCGTCGCCGACTCCAGCGCGGAGATCGCCCAACAGATGCGGGCGCTCATCCAGGAGAAGATCGACGAGGGGCTCAGCGACGCCCAGATCTATACCTTCTTCCAGGAGCGCTACGGCGACTGGATCCTCCTCGACCCCCCCAAGCGCGGTGTCCACCTCCTCGTGTGGCTGCTGCCCGTGGTGGTGGGCGCGGCGGCCGTCGTGGTGGTGATCAGCATGGCGAGGCGCTGGCTGGCGGCCTCGGCGAAGACCGAGGACGTGAGCCAGGCCGACCTGGAGCGTGTCAGGGCGGCGCTGGCCGGCGCCGCGAAGGTCGACGACGCGGCGACCGATGTCGAGAGCGACAAGGGCGGCTGAGGCGTGCTTACCACCATCGTCATAGGACTGCTGGTCCTGATCGCGTTCTTCTACGTCGCCATCCCCCTCCTGGCTCCCGACCAGGTGGACCCGCTGCCCGACGACCGCGACCCCCATCTTGTCGACCTGACCGAGGAGAAGGCCGCCCTCCTGCGCGCCATCCAGGAGCTCGACGCGCGCGTCGACCTGCCGGAAGATCGCCGGCGCCAGCTCCACGAGCGGTACGAGGCCAAGGCCGCCAAGGTCCTGACGGCGATCGACGAGCGCGAGGCCGCGCTCGCGGGTCGCGTCCAGAAGAGCGAGCGGACGGCCGCGAAGCGCGTCCCGGTCGGAGCCGTGGTCGTGCTGGGCGCCTTCCTGCTCCTCGCCGCCGCCGTCCCGACGTACCTGCTTCCGCGCGTCAACAGCACCGACACGATCACGACGACCGACGTCGACGTCGCCCAGCAGCTGCAGGCCGCGCAACGCGCGGCGCAGTCGGACCCGTCGGCCGAGAACCTCCTGGCGCTCGGCGACATGTACCTGGGCCTGCAGCGCCTCGACGAGGCAGAGGCGACCTACCGACGCATCGTGGACGAGGTGAGTCCGGTCCCGGTCGACGCCTATAAGCGCCTTGCCATCCTCGCCCTGCAGAGCGACCTCGCGCAGGCCCAGGGATGGCTCCAGCTCGCCAGCGGGGTCCAACCGGACGACGCCGAGACGCTCTACCTGCTGGGCGAGGTCGCGTTCGCGCGCGGCGACCTCGACCGGGCCGCGGAGGCCTTCAGCGCCTTCGCCGCCACACCCGACGGGACCAGCGAGCCGACCGCCCAGCGCCGCATCGCGCTCATCGAACGCGTCAAGCCTCTACAGGCAGCCGTCCTCGCGGACCCGTCCGAGGCGAACCTCCTGGCGCTCGGCGACGCCTACTGGGAAGCCAGCGAACCGCAGAAGGCCGTGGAGAGCTACTTCCGGGTGCTGACCGACTACGACTCGAGCCAGCCGCGGGCGCTCTCCCGCACGGGTCAGCTCCTCTACGTCGCGGGGCGACCGAGCGACGCCGTCGGGGCCATCGAGCGCGCGGCCACCGCGGCCGGCGGCGTGGCCGAGTTGGAGCCCGACGCAGTCATGACGCTCGCGGACGCCTACTCCCAGACGGGCGCGTTGGAGGACGCGGCCCGGACGTACGACCTCTACGCCGAGCTCGTGGGTCCGGAACTCGGCGCGCCAGCGAAAGCGCTGGCCGAGGCCGCCCGCGCGCAAGCGAGCGGCGCAGCGGATGGAGGCGGCACCGATGCCAGCCTCACGGTCGCGGGCAGGCAGGTCTTCTCCACCTACTGCGTCGAGTGCCACGGCCAGCGCGGCGAGGGGGGCATCGGCGCCCAGCTCGCCGGCAACCAGCGGGCCACCAGCGAGGCCAACGTGCGCGACGCCGTGCGCTTCGGCCGCGGCATGATGCCGGCCTTCCAGGCGAGCCTGGAGCCCGCCCAGCTGGACGCCGTGGTGGCGTACGTGACCCAGGTCCTCTCCCGGAGCGGGCTCTAGCGGCCGTGAACGCGCTTGGCGGAGCTGGGGACCCTTCCGGCAAGGAACCGGCCGGCGAGACGCCACCTGCTCAGGCGCCGGTCAGCGACCGCGAGCGCGAAGCGCCTCCCGAGACGCTCTCCCGCCGCCAGCTCATCAAGTGGCTGTGGCGCGTGCCCGTGCTTGCCGCGCTCATCGGCGGCGGGTACGGCGTCTACGAGGCCATCAACGTCCACTTCCTCAAGCGCAACCCGACGGCCGCGCCGGAGTTCGAGCCCGTTGCCGACGTCGCGGTCGGAACCGTAGCGGCCTTCGCGAACGTGTGGGACGAGCTCCCGTTCGAACTGCCTACGGGCGGGCCGGGCGGCGGCCCCCTGCCCGCGCTGGCGGTGCGCCTGCCAGGCCCGATCCCGGGCGGCGTGGCGGTCGACAGCGGGGTAGGTACCGCGAGCGCCTACCTAGCGGCGTTCAGCCGCGTCTGCACGCACCAACACTGCATCGTGGTCCTCAACCGCGACGTCGACGCCATCAACTTCGGCTTCAACTACGAGACGGACAGCCCGAAGCTCACCTGCCCATGTCACCTGAGCGTCTTCGACCCCATGGGCGCAGGCCGCGCCGTGAGCGGGCCGGCCATCCTGCCACTGCCCCGCGTGCGACTCGAGTTGCGCGGCGCGAGCGTGGTGGCTACGGGCATCGAGCGGGCCTGAGCCTTATCATCTGCGTAGGCGGCGCGCCTGGACGCAGCAAGTAGGTCAGCGCCCATCAACGCCCGGAGGACGGACATGAACCCACTACTGCGCCTGAGGCAGTTCGGACAGACGGTCTATCTCGACGAGTTCCGCCGCTCGTGGCTCACGAACGGCAGGCTACAGGCCCTGATCGACGACGACGGCCTCGCCGGCGTGACCTCGAACCCCGCCATCTTCCAGAAGGCCATCGTCGAGAGCCGCGACTACGACGAAGCCATCGCCGAGCTGGCCAAGGGCGGCTCCACCCCCTACCTGGCGTACGAGGAGCTGACGGTCGCCGACATCCGCGCCGCGGCCGACCTCTTCCGCCCCATGTACGACGCCTCGAACGGCGTGGACGGCTTCGTCTCCCTCGAGGTCTCCCCCCACCTCGCCAACGACGAGGAGGGCACCGTCGCCGAGGCGCTGCATCTCTGGGAGCGGCTCGACCGACCGAACGTCTTCATCAAGGTGCCCGCCACCGACGCGGGGGTGCCGGCGATCCAGCGCCTCATCGCAGCCGGCGTGAACGTCAACGTCACGTTGCTCTTCGGGCTGGACCGTTACCGCCAGGTCGCCGAGGCCTACCTCGCCGGCCTCGAAGAGTGCCTCGCCGCCGGCCGGAGCGTCAAGGTCGAGTCCGTCGCGAGCTTCTTCCTGAGCCGCATCGACGTGATGATAGACCCGCGCCTCGACGAGCTCGCCAGGCAGCCGGTGCCGCAGGCCCACGCCGCGCGCCAACTGCGCGGCACGGCCGCCGTTGCGAGCGCGAAGGGCGCGTACGTCATCTACGAGCAACTGTTCGGCGCCGCCAACGAGCGTTTCGCCCGCCTGCGCGCGGCCGGCGCGCGGCCGCAACGCTTGCTGTGGGCCTCGACCAGCACGAAGGACCCGAACTACCCAGACCTAAAGTACGTCGAGCCCCTCGTTGGCCCCGACACGATCAACACGCTCCCCCTCGCCACGCTCGAGGCTTACCGCGACCACGGCGACCCCGCCTCGCGCATCCAGGAAGGTGGCGCCGACGCGCGGGCCATGCTGCAAGCGCTGTCAGGCGTCGGCATCGACCTTGACGCGGTGACGGCGAAGCTCGAGGAGGAGGGCGTCGTCAAGTTCATCAAGGCGTTCGACGACATCATGACGGCGCTGGAGGGCGCGCTCGCGCAGGCGCCCGCCACCGGGCGCTAGAACCGTCTCAACTCTTCTGCCGCGCGGCAGAACGCGTCAGGAAGACGTAACCGACGGCGCCGACGAGCGCCATGCCGAACCATTGCAGCGCGTAGCCGAGGTGCGGCCCCTCACTCATCTCGTTCGCTGGGATCGGCTCTGGAAGCCGCTGCTCGTTCGGGGGCGTCTGTTGCCGTAGGACGACGTAGGCGGGGACGAGCGGGTACGGCATCTGCGGCGCCAGCCGCTTCACATCGACGTAGAAGCTCTGCACGAGCGGGCCGTCGGGCGGATCGTGCGCGGCGATGGCGGCGAGCGGTCCGGTCGGGGGCGACTGCGGCGCCCTGAGTTCGCCTGACACGGTAACGCTGCCGGTCGGCGGCAACGCGTCGGCCACCGGCACCGAGTCGTGGTCGTAAGGCACCCAGCCGCGCTCGATCAGCACGGCACCACCCCGGTACTCGCCGGCGGAGTCGTCGTCGAGCACCAGCGGCGTTAGGAGGTTGAAGCCGGGTCGGCCGTCGAGCGAACGCCCGCGCAGCAGCACCTCGTGCTCGGGGTCGAACGTGCCGACCACCGTCACGGGGAGGTACTGGGGCACTTCGCTCCCGACGGGCAGCGCGCTGGCGAGAGGCTGCGGCGGCAGGTGGGCCCGCGAGTCCATGACGGCGTTCACGGCCCTGCGCTGCTCGAGACGCCGCAGCTGCCAGAAGCCGAAGTTGATGAACAGGCCGACCATGACGAGCGCCAACAGGTGCCCGGCCAGCCAGCGACCGCGCAGGAGGACCGGCCGCGAGCTCATCGAGCGTCCACTCGGACCACGGCCCTCAGAAGATGGCGCGGTCGAGCGCCATCACGACGAAGAGCAGCGCCAGGTAGCTCATGGAGTACAGGTAGAGGGGCAACGCAGTGACCCTGTCGACGGTCTGGCCGGCGCGAACGACCATGAAGACGCGTGCCATGCGCACGACCAGGACGAGGTTGAGGACGAGCGCCGCGAGGAAGTAAGCGAGGCTGAACTGGTGCAGGAAGAACGGCAGGATCGTGAGCACGATGGTCAGGAAGGTGTAGAAGACCATCTGCATGACCGTGGCGCGGTCGCCGATCACGGCCGGCGCCATGGGAACGCCGACGTTGGCGTAATCCTTCTTGACCATCAGGGCCAAAGCCCAGAAGTGCACGGGCGTCCAGGCGAACACGACGGCGAAGAGGATCCAGGCGAGAAGGCTCAGGTCGTTGGTGACCGCCGCCCAGCCGACGAGCGGCGGGATGGCGCCGGCAGCGCCGCCGATGACGATGTTCTGCCAGGTGCTCCGCTTCAGCCACATCGTGTAGATGAGGACGTAGAAGGCGATGCCCGCCCAGGAGAGCAGGGCGGCGAGTACGTTGCTCGTCAGGGCGATGACGACGAACGACAGGATGGTCAGCGCGACGGCGAACATCAGCGCGTTGCGGGGCGTGACGGAGCCCTTGACCATCGGACGCTTGGCCGTGCGCTTCATGTTCACGTCGATGTCGGCGTCGTAGACCATGTTGTAGACACCGGCCGCGCCGGCCGACATGAAGCCGCCGACGAGCATGCCGAGCAGCGGAAGCCAGCCGGGCATGCCGCCGGCAGCTATGAACATGGCGCCGACTGCCGTGAGGAGCAGGAGCGAGATGACCTTCGGCTTGGTCAGGATCCAGTAGTCCCGCCACGTCGCCTTCGGGCGCTCCTGGGAGTTCGTCATGTGTTCGTCCAAGTCTGTCATCGTCCGGCGCTCCCCACCAAGGCGCCGCGCGGCACGGCGCTCGGCACCTGTTGCCCACCAAGGATCTGGATGCTCGCGGCGGACAGGAGGGCATAGGCCGCCACGGCCACGCTCAAGTGCAGTACCTGCACGGCCAGCGGCGCGAGGAACGCCAGGTTGGCGACCCCGATGACCAGCTGCGCCAGGTAAACGACCAACAGCAGTTGCGCGGTCCGCCGGGCCGCAGGCACGGGTTTGAGCCACCACGCCAGCCCCAACGACACGAACAGGTAGGTGCCGGCGCCGATGGCGATGAGCGGGTGCAGCACCCGCAGGCGTATCAGGAGGTGCGAGTTCGGATCGAAGTCGGCGCGGAAGCCGTCCGCCAACGACTCGGACGGGAAGATGGTGTTGCCCATCGCCGCGATGCCGCCCGTGAACATCACCAGGAGCATCGCGCCGAGGCCCACCGCGAGCGCGGCGGCGAGGTTCGCTTGTGCACCGAGGCGCAAGGGATAGCCCGGCGGGTCGCGTCTGGCGTAGACGACCGCGCCGGCGAGCGCGCCGATGAGGAGCAGCGAGTTGACTAGGTGCGCGGCGACCCAGACGCCGCGTGCGATGCTCGTGTTATCGCCGGTGAGCCCGAGCAGGACGGTGGCCGCGCCGATCAGGGCCTCCAGGACCAGGAAGCCGAAGGAGAGCGCCGCGTAGGCCGCCAGGCCCGGTCGCTCCTTGCGGGCGCGCAACCCCCTGACGAGCAGCCAGGCGCCGAGCACCAAGACGGCGCCGGAGAGCAGGCGGTGGCTGAACTCGATGACGGTGTTCAAGGACGGGTCGATCGGCACGATGGTGCCGTTGCATGTGGGCCAATGGCTCCCGCACCCGGCGCCGGAGCCCGTGCCGCGCACGATGGCCCCTTGCAGGATGACGACCGTGTTGCCTGCTAGCGCCAGCCAGGCCAGGAGCGCTGTCGATGGACCCTTCACGTGTGACCGCTACCCGCTTCCTTCCCGCTCGCGCCGAGATCAGGACGCGGCGAGGCCGCTGACGCTCGAGGCCTCTTCATCCATAACGGTCGGCCCTTACGACAACTTGCCCATGCTATCAGAGGTGCCGGCCCCGTGCCCGGCGCCGCGAGCCATCGAGACCTTCCGGGGCCCCAAGCGCCCGACCGGACCTCGCAGGCGGGCCGACCACGCGCACCGGCTGCTCGTCGAAGCCGGACATGCCGCGCCACACGGCACACGGCGCTCTCACACTATCTGGCGATGATGTCTGTCGATGAAGGATCGGCGGGGGGTTAAAGACCGCTTCGCTGGTTTCTACCGTCTCTCGGGGCGATGTTAGACTCGCCGCACCGAATTGAGGTCTTCCGGAGGACACGTTGATCAGGACCTGGTTCACGAGCACAACTTCGCTCAGACACGCGTTGGCCGCGCTGCTCGTCGCGGTCGTCGGCACCGCATGGGCGCAAGGGACGGAACAGCAGGAAACCCTTGACGCCGCCACTTTGATAGAGAACGGCGCCTTCTATCTAGACAGAGGCGACTGCGCCCTTGCCCAGTTCTTCTACCAAGAAGCCTTGCGCAGCGAGCCGAACAACGCCGTCGGTCTCGTCGGCAAGGGACGTGCGCTCGCGTGCCAGGGGGCCTATCCCGCCGCCATCGAGACCTTCCAGGCGGCGCAGGCCGCCGACGCTAACCTCGTCGACGCGCACATCTACCTCGCCATCACCTACCAGAACCAGTACCAAGCCGACCCGAGCACGTACTCCGGCCGGCTGGCCGACGCGCTCGACACCATCCAGCGCGCCGAACGCATCAAGCCGGACGACTGGCGCGTTCAGAACACTAAGGGCGTAATCCAGTACCTACTGGGCGATCTCGCCGGCGCGCGCACCACGCTCGAGCGCGCCGCCACCCTCGTGAGCGCCGACACGAGCACGACCGCCCAATCCGCCAACGAGAAGAGCACGGTGCAGGTGAACCTCGGCCGCGTCTACCGCGACCTCTCGGAACTCGATCTGGCGCTGCAGGCGTTCCGCCGCGCGGTGGTGCTCGACCCGTCGAGCTGGACGGCGCACAACAACCTTGGCAACATCGCGTACCGCCTCGGCGACTGCGGCACGGCTGAGTATGAGCTGTCGCAAGCGGCTAGCCTCGCGCCGGACCGCGTCTCCCCCGTCTCGCAGCTCGGCATCGCCCTCTTCGAGTGTGGCGACGTAGCCGGCAGCCTGCCGTGGCTCGAGAAGTCCGTCACGTTGGACGGCGCCGTCTTCCTCCCGCCCATCTACACCTACCTGGCGCGCGCCTACCTGACGGTCGGGCGCGTGGACGAGGCCGTCAAGTACGCGCAGCAGGGCGCCGTCCTGCCGCCGCCGAGCGCCGACGCCTTCTACTGGCTCGGCAGGACGTATCAGCGCCGGAACAACGCGACCGACGGCGAGAGCGCCAAGCGCGCCTTCGAACGCGCGCTGGAACTCGACCCGGACTACGCCGACGCGCGCGAGGCACTCGGCCGCTAGAGGCGGGTCCTGACTACCTGAAGACCGGTAGCGCCGGCGCTAGACGGCGCCGGCGTGCTCCTTATATACTTCCTAGGTTTGGTCCGCGGCAGCGGGATGTCCGTGCGGCCAACTGTCCTGGGCGCGCACGGGCCTGCCTCTACGGCACCTACAGCCCGGCGTACCGACATCCACCTCAACATCCCGCCATGGAGGAACAACGTGTCGTACCTCGGAATGAAGCAACTCCTAGAAGCCGGCGTGCACTTCGGCCATGAGACCAAGCGCTGCAACCCGAAGATGAAGCGTTACATCTTCGCAGAACGCAACGGCATCTTCATCATCGACCTTCAGAAGACGCTCGTTGAGAGCGAGAAGTCGTTCGACTTCCTGCGCGACCTCGCCGGGCGCGGCGGCACCATCCTCTTCGTCGGCGCCAAGAAGCAGGCCCAGGAGATCCTGGCCGCCGAAGCGCGCCGCTGCGGCATGCCGTACATCAACGAGCGCTGGCTCGGCGGTCTCCTGACCAACTTCAAGACGATCCGGACCCGCGTCGAGCGCCTCCGCGAGCTCGAGGCGATGTTCGATGACGAGTCGGTCCTGCGCTTCACCAAGAAGGAGCAGATCGACCTCGGCAAGGAACTCCACCGCCTGCAGCGTTACCTCGGTGGCATCCGCGACCTCAACCGGCTCCCCGACGCGCTCTTCATCATCGACCCGGCCAAGGAGGCCATCGCCGTCAAGGAGGCCAACAAGCTGGGCATCCCGGTCGTGGCGCTGGCGGACACGGACTCCGACCCCGACGTCCTCGACTTCATCATCCCCGGCAACGACGACGCCATCCGGTCGATCCAGCTCGTGACGGCCCGCCTCGCCGACGTGATCATCGAGATGCGCGGCGGTGAGGATGCCGGGAGCCTCGCGTCCTACGCCGACCACGAGACGCTCGACATGCCGATGTCCGCTTCCGAGCGGGCCATCCAGGAAGCGGCGGCGGCGGCCGAAGATGCCGATCCTATCGGATCGGGCGCTCCAATCGGATCGGGCGCTCCAGTCGGAGCGAGCGCTCCCGCAGCAGCGGACGCGCCTGCCGAAGCTGGCGACTCCAACGATCTGGACGACTCGGACGAAGGTTAACGGGCCGAGCAACGGGCGCTGACCGCCCGCCCATGCCGATAAGGCGAGCAGGGTGGGCGCCACCCATGGTGGCACGAAGGGAAGATGGCAGATGGCAGTAACCACGGAACTGATCAAGCAGCTCAGGGCCATGACCGGCGCGGGCATGATGGACGTCAAGAAGGCCCTCGAGGACGCCGACGCCGACCTGAACAAGGCGGCCGAGCTCCTGCGCGAGCGCGGCATAGCGAAGGCCGACAAGAAGGCCGACCGCGCCGCCAAGGAAGGCCTGGTGGGCCACTACCTCCACCACAACGGCAAGATCGCCGTTCTCGTCGAGGTCAACTGCGAGACCGACTTCGTGGCGCGTAACGAGCGCTTCCAGGAGCTCGCGCGCAACCTGGCGATGCACATCGCCATGGCGAGCCCCGCTTACACGCGCCGCGACGACGTGCCAGAAGAGGTCATCGCGGCCGAGAAGCACGCGCTCCAGCGTCAGGTGGAGGAAGAGGGCAAGCCCGCCAACGTGGCCGAGAAGATCGTGGAGGGGCGCCTCAACAAGTACCTCGGCGAGATCGTTCTCCTCGACCAGGCGTACATCAAGGACGACAAGAAGACCATCGACACGGTGGTCAAGGAAGTCGCCGCCACCCTGGGCGAGAACATCCAGGTCGGTCGCTTCGCCCGCATCGCGATAGGCGAGTAAGCCAAGCGCATGCGACGAGTACTGCTGAAGCTCTCCGGCGAGTTCCTAGCGGGTGCGGGCGGCTTCGGGGTGTCGCCGGAAGCGACAGCAGCTTTGGCAGGAGAGATCGCCGCGGCCTTGGGCCGCGGCGTTCAACTGGCCGTCGTCGTGGGCGGCGGCAACTTCTGGCGGGGCGCCCAGCACGGCAAGCACATGGACCCGGCCACGGCCGACTACGTCGGCATGCTCGGCACGGTCATGAACGCCATCGCCCTGCAGGACGCCCTGGAGCACGCCGGCGTCGACACCCGCGTCCAAACCGCGATCACCATGCAGGAAGTGGCGGAGCCGTACATCAGGCGCCGCGCGCTGCGCCACCTCGAGAAGGGTCGCGTAGTGATCTTCGGCGGCGGCACAGGCAACCCCTTCTTCACGACCGACACCACGGCCGCCCTGCGCGCCCTCGAGATAGACGCCGACATGGTGCTGATGGCCAAGAACAAGGTCGACGGCGTGTACGACGCCGATCCGAACAAGGACCCGAAGGCCAGACGCTACCGCTCGCTCTCGTACATGGACGTCCTGAACGGCGGGCTGGCGGTCATGGACGCCACGGCCGTGTCGCTCTGCATGCAGCGCGACATGCCCGTCACCGTCTTCGACATCTTCAGCGCCGGCAACTTGGGTCGCCTGCTCGCCGGCGAGCGCGTCGGCACGCTCATCGCACCCGACACCGTCAAGGAGTACGCCCCGGGCGCGCAGTGACCGGGTCGGACCCGACGGGAACGGGGTAAACTACTCTTCCAAGGCGCCTGCAGGCCCCGGAGGTGGCGTAATGACTGACGACCTCAACGACGCGCGCGAGCGCATGCAGAAGAGCCTCGACGCGTTCGAGACGAACCTCGCGACGGTGCGCACGGGGCGTGCCAACCCCGCCGTCCTCGGGCGGGTGATGGTGGAGTACTACGGCGCCACCGTGCCGCTCAACCAGGTGGCGAACGTCTCGACGCCCGACGCCAGGACGCTGCTGATCACGCCGTTCGACAAGAGCGCCGCCAAGGGCATCGAGAAGGCCATCCTCGAGGCCGACCTCGGCTTCAACCCGAGCAACCAGGGTGACAGCATCTTCATCACGGTCCCGCCACTCAACGACGAGCGGCGGCGCGACCTCGTGAAGACCGTCCACCAGCTGAGCGAAGAGGCCAAGGTCGGGGTCCGCAACATCCGCCGCGACTGCCTGTCTGACCTGCGCGCCATGCAGAAGGAAGGCGACCTCGGCGAGGACGACCTGCGCCGCGAAGAGGGCGAGGTGCAGAAGCTCACCGACGAGTTCATCGCCAAGATCGACGCGCGCGTCAAGTCCAAGGAGACGGACATCCTAGCGGTGTGAACTCGTCCGCCTCGGACACCACAGGGCGGTCGCGAGGGCGGGGCCATCTGCCGCGCATCCTCTCCGCCCTCTTGGCGTTCGGAGCGACGGTGGTGGTCTTGTGGGTAGGCTTGCCGCTCATAGCGCCGGCCTACCTCTTCTTGTGCTTCGTGGCCATCCAGGAGTACACGGCGCTCGTCGGGCTGCGCGGCATACCCATAAGGAAGCGCAGCCTGTGGGTCGCCACCGTGCTCACGTTGCCTGCCTCGTTGCCCGTCACGTACCCTGGCATGCAACCCCTGATGGCGGGCGTGAGCTGGCGCGAGGCCCTCATCGGCCTCGTGGCCCTTTACCTCGTTGCGCTCGAGCTGGCCAACCCCAACGAGAACTCCTTGCAGGCCGTCGTCTTCTCGCTGTTCGGCTACCTCTACATCCCCTGGTTCTTCGGCTTCCTGATAACCCTGCGCTACACTCCCGACCCCGTGCTCGGCCTCTGGTACCTGATGCTGCCCGCCCTGGCCGTGGTCGCCACCGACGTCGGCGCGTTCACCTTCGGCTCCCTCTTCGGCAAGCGCAAGCTCGCGCCCTCCGTCTCACCCAACAAGACGGTCGAGGGCTCGATCGGCGGTCTCGTCCTCGCCGCGGTCGTCGTCGGCGGGGTGCTCTTCCTCCTCGAGGACCACACGGGCCTGCACGTCAACGTCTACGACGGCCTGCTCTTCAGCATCCTCGTGAGCAGCTCGGCGCAGCTGGGCGACCTCTTCGAATCGCTCCTCAAACGGTGGGCGGGCGTCAAGGACGCCGGCGTCTTCCTCCCCGGGCACGGCGGCGTGCTCGACCGGATCGACAGCATGATCGTCGCGCTGCCCATGACCTACTTCTTCGTCAGTCTCGTCATACTGCGCTGAGCGCGCGGTAGAGTAGGCGACCTGCGCTGCGCGCGAGGCCCCTGCCTCGCGCCTGGCGCCCCCTCCCGGCCGCCAGGCGCGACGGGTGGACGCTCAGGGGCGCAGTACCGCCCGAACGAGGAGCCCGAGTAGACGTGGAAGCAACCGAGTCAAGCGCGCCCGCCGCGACGGCGGAGCGGTCCGTAGCCCCGAACTTCGTCACGGACATCATCGACCGCGACATCGCCAGCGGAGCCGTGCGGCAGGTCGTGACCCGCTTCCCCCCCGAACCGAACGGCTACCTTCATATCGGGCACGCCAAGGCCATCTGCCTCGACTTCGGCGTCGCCAAGGACTATGGCGGCGTCACGTACCTGCGCTTCGACGACACCAACCCCGCCACCGAGGACCCCGAGTACGTCGAGGCCATCCAGCGCGACGTGCGGTGGCTAGGCTTCGAGTGGCACGACGTACGCCACGCGAGCGACTACTTCGCGCAGCTACACGAGTACGCGCTCCGGCTCATCGAGGCGGGCGACGCCTACGTCGACAGCCTGACCGAGGAGCAGATCCGCGAGTACCGTGGCAGCGTGACGGAAGCCGGCAAGCCGAGCCCGTACCGCGATCGCAGCGTGGCCGAGAACCTCGAGCTCTTCGCGCGCATGCGCGGCGGCGAGTTCGGGCCAGGCGAGCACGTGCTGCGCGCCAAGATCGACATGAGCGCGGCCAACATGAAGCTGCGTGACCCGATCCTCTACCGCATCGTCGACGCCGCCCACTACCGCACTGGCGCCGAATGGTGCATCTACCCCATGTACGACTTCGCCCATCCCCTCTCCGACGCCATCGAGGGGGTCACCCACAGTCTTTGCACGCTCGAGTTCGAGAACAACCGCGATATCTATGACTGGCTCGTCGAGAGGCTCGTCGACGGCCAGCGGCCCCACCAGTACGAGTTCGCGCGCTTGGTCCTCGACTACACCGTGGTCAGCAAGCGCAAGCTCATCCGCCTCGTGCGCGAGGGGGTGGTGAACGGCTGGGACGACCCCCGCATGCCCACGATCTCGGCCCTGCGGCGCAAGGGCGTCAGGCCCGAGGCGATCAGGGAGTTCACCAACCGGATCGGCGTGGCCAAGGCGAACAGCCGCACGGACCTCGCCCTGCTCGACTCGAGCGTCCGCGACGACCTCAACACGGTGGCACCGCGCGTCATGGCCGTGCTGGACCCCCTGAGGCTCGTGCTGACCAACCTGCCCGCCGACACCGTGGTCGCGCTCGACGCCCCCTACTGGCCCGCCGACGTGCCGGGCGCTGGCAGCCGGGAGCTCCCGCTCACGCGTGAGGTGTACATCGAGCGCTCCGACTTCGCCGAGGACCCCCCCAAGGGCTTCAAGCGGCTCGCTCCGGGCCGGGCCGTGCGCCTGCGCCACGGCTACGTCGTGCGCCTGGACGAGGCCGTCAAAGACGCCGCCGGCCAGGTGGTCGAGCTGCGGGCCCATGCCTACGAGGACAGCTTGGGGACCAATCCGCCGGACGTGAAGGTCTGGGCCGCACTCCATTGGGTGTCGGCCACCCGGGGCGTGCCCATGACGGCCCGGCTATACGATCGCCTCTTCACCGTCCCGGACCCGGACGGCGCCGAGGGCGACTTCCTCGACTACGTGAACCCCGAGGCCCTGCGCGAGGCGGGAGGCTACGTCGAGCCGAGCGTACTAGGCGACCCTGCCGACACGCGCTACCAGTTCGAGCGCCTCGGGTACTTCTGGCGCGACCCCGTCGACGACCGGGGCGAGGGCGGTCTCGTCTTCAACCGCATCGTGCCCCTGAAGGACGCGCGCTCCAAGGACGCCGCGAACGACGGCGCGGGCGGCAAGGCCGACGGCAGAGCAGGCGATAGAGCCGGCAGCAGAGTCGACGGCGGGGCGAGCGCCGCGACGGCCGAGGGCCGGACACCGCTCGACCCGGCGACCCTCGCTCCGGCCGTGCGCGCGCGCTACCTGGCGCTCGTCGGTGAGCACGGACTCCCGGAGCACGATGCGGCCGTCATCGCCCAGAGCGACGCGCTGCACGACTTCTTCGCCCGGACGACGGCCGCCGGCGCCCCGCCGAGCAGCGCGGCCACCTGGGTCGTTCAGGACGTCGCGCGCGTCCTCAAGACCGCCACCGGGCAAGTAGGCGAGGGTGGGCTCACGCCGGACGGACTGGCGGAGCTCTTGGGGCTCGTCGACGCCGGCACCGTAACGTTGCGCGTGGCGAAGGAGCTCTTCGGCGAGGTCGCCGAGACGGGCGCCTCCCCCGCCGCGCTGGTCGCGGCGCGCGGCCTCGAGCGACTCACGGACGACGCGGCCGTGCTCGCGGTCGTCGCTGACGTGCTGGCCGAGCACCCCGCCGAACTGGCCGCCTACCGCGGCGGCAAGACGGGGCTGGCGGGCTTCTTCGTCGGCCAGGTGATGCGGGCAACGGCCGGCAAGGCGGACCCGGAGGTCGTGAAGCGCCTAGTCACCGAGGCGCTGGCGGGCGACGGGGGGTAGACCCTTCGTCGGACCACCAGGCTCGAGCCAGCCGCTCGGCTCGTACCGGCTGCCCGACCTCAACCGGTCCGGGTTCAGCCGGTTACCCTGCGACCGGCCACGATCACCTCGAGGACGTCCAGTTCCGGGCTCATGATCACCAGGTCGGCGCGCGCGCCGACGGCGATACTCCCGCGGTCGCGCAACCCTAGGTAAGCGGCCGGCACACCCGAGAGGGCGCGGCTGGCGGCCGCGAGGGCGACGCCGCTCGCTACCGCGTTGCGCAGCGCTCGGTCCAGCGTCAGGACACTGCCCGCCAGAGTGCCGTCCTCCAACCGCGCCGCGCCACCGCGCACCATCACCTTCTGCCCGCCCAACTCGCTGACACCCTCCGCCATGCCGCACGCCCGGATGGCGTCCGTTATCAGGTGCAACCGGCCCTCCTTGGCGGCGTGCGCGGCGCGGAAGGTCGTGGCGTGCACGTGGTGCAGGTCCAGGATCAGCTCGGCGAACGCCTCTGGATCGGCGAGGGCGACGCCGACCGCGCCCGGCTCGCGGCTCCCGAGCTGGGTCATGGCGTTGAAGAGATGGGTGAAACCCACGGTGCCGCCGGATGCGCGCACGGCCTCTGCCACCGCGATCACCTGGGCGGCCGTGGCGTTGGTGTGGCCGAACGACACGCGTGTTCCCGCGGCCGCGAAGGTCCTGGCCGCGGTCGTCGCGTGCTCGAGTTCCGGAGCCATGGTCACGACACGCACGACGCCCGAGGCGAGGGCTTCTGCTACGAGACCTTCGGTCGGCTCGACGGCGTGCGGCGGCTGGGCGCCGAGCCGGTGCGGGTTTATGAACGGTCCTTCCAGGTGGGCGCCGACGATGGCGCCGCCGGCCGCGCCCGTGCCACCGGCGGGCTCCCCTGCCGCCTCGGCCGCCGCCTGCTCGGCCATGACCTCGGCTACGCCCCTCAGGGCCGCGACGACGTTGCCCCAGGGGTTCGTGATGGTCGTGGGGAGGAGCGTCGTCACGCCGTGGCGGGCGTGGAAGGCCGCGAGCGCCGCTACGCCGGCCGCGCCATCCATGGTGTCTGCGCCGCCACCGCCATGCACGTGCGTGTCTATGAAGCCGGGGAGGATGACAGGGCCGGCCCCGGCGCCCACGCTCGTCGCGCCGGGGCCGGCGCCGTCAGACGCCCCGCCCTCGACCTGCACGGCGACGATGAACCGGTCGAACGTGACGGCCGCCTCGCGGACACCATCCGGCAGTACTACCGTCCCTCTGATCGTCCTCACGCCGCGCCTCCATCGGTCGGACGAGCCGCCGGCCGGCCAGGCCACCCGTCATGGCAAGAACACGAAATGCCCGTGCGGGACATCCGTACCAGGCCGCTTGTCCCTATCTGGGAGCCTACCAAACCCGCATACTGGGCCGTGAAAGGGGTTGAGGAGCATGGCACGTAGCACCACCTACTACCCTGAACCGCAGATCAGCAAGTTCGTCTTCGCATCCAAGTACATGGCGCCCTTCTGGACGGTCGTCCGCGTCTACCTAGGCTGGACCTGGTTGCAGGCCGGTTGGCACAAGGTCACCGATCCCAAATGGGTCGGGGCCGACGCCGGCACCTCCATAACGGGCTTCCTCAACCGCGCCGTCAGCCTTTCGCAGGGCGACAACCCGAGCGTAGCCAGCTGGTACGCCTGGCTGATCGACAACATCTTCCTGCCCATGTCCACGTTCATGTCCTACGCCATCGCGTTCGGCGAACTCCTGGTCGGGATCGCCCTGATAGTCGGCTTCCTGACGGGCGCGGCCGCCTTCTTCGGTGGCCTGATGAACGCCGCGTTCCTCTTGGCGGGCACGCTCTCCACGAACCCGATCATGTTCCTCCTCGCCACGTGGCTCGTCCTCGCCTGGCGCGTCGCGGGCTACTACGGTCTCGATTACTGGGTGCTCCCCTACGTCGGCGCCCCGCGAGGCGAGTTCGACAAGAACAAGCCGCAGAGCGCGGCTTCCCGGCCCGCCAAGGCCTAACGCCCACCTGGTAGGAAAGTTCGCCTAGACCTCAGTCCTTACGTGAACGCGGGCCCCCGATATCTCGGGGGCCCGCAGTCGTTTGGACTAGCCTGCACTACCGGCAGGTACTGGAGCGAACGGTCGCGCTAGGCGGCGACTCCTCAGTAGCGGTCGCGCCGACCGCCGCGGTCACGGCCGCCACGGTTGTCACGGTCGCCACGGCCACGGCCGCCGTTGCGGTCGCCACTCGGGCGGTCGCCGAAGCCGCGGTCGCCGCTCGGCCGATCGCCGAACGAGCGGTCGCCGCTCGGGCGGTCGCCGAAGCCGCCGGCAGGGCGTGCGCCGAACGAGCGGTCGCCACGGCCGCCGCGATCCTCGCTGCCCGGGCGGGGCGCCGCGGCGCTGGTGACCACGACGTTCTGCGCCTGCGGGCCCTTCTGGCCTTGCTCGACATCGAACGAGACGACGTCACCCTCGTTGAGCGACCGGAAGCCCTCGCCCCGGATGGCCGAGAAGTGGACGAACACATCCGCGCCACCGTCGTCTTGTGCGATGAAGCCGTAGCCTTTCTCGCCGCTGAACCACTTGACCTTGCCTGTAGCCATTTCCATCCCTACTGGCCCCTCTTCGAGAGTGGGCCGTCAGTGACTACCGGGACACGAGCAGGCGTGTACCTGCCCTGCACCCGGACCCGCCGGTGGTCCTCACTGGCACCATGGTCGGACGAGTGAAGTGTAGGGCTTGCGGGCGCGACTCGCAAGATGGCCTGAGACTAAAGCGTGTAACACTTGGGCAGACATCCTGGATAGAGGTGCGAGCATGCCAGACGACCCCACCAGCCGCGCGACCGATCCCCATGGCCGAGACCTTGACCCCGGCCTGCGGCGACGCTTCGAGCAACTCGAGCGCGTTCTCGGCGGCTTGGAGCCGCCCGAAGACGGCGCAGGCGGCGCGGCGCCCACCCCGGGTGGGAACCATGCGACGCCGGCGGCCCTCTCGGTGGTGGCGTTCCCGCTCTACGGCGCACCCGGCGAAGGCTTCATCAGCTACCGTGCCGCCGAGCAGTTCACGGCCGCCAGCACCATCAAGGTCTACGTTCTGCAGGCCCTCATGGAGCGCGTGGCGGCCGGTGACGCCGACCTGGACGACGAACTGCCGGTGACCGCCCAGGACCAGGTGTCCGGCTCCGGCGTCCTGAAGGCCCTGACGCCGGGGCGGCGCTACACGCTGAGGGATCTCGCGACCCTGATGATCGTCGTCAGCGACAACACGGCCACCAACGTCCTGATCGAGTACGTCGGCGTCGAGGCGCTCAACGCCTCCATCCAGGCGCACGGCTGGGTCGGAACCCGCAGCGCCGGGAAGTTGCAGCTCGCCCCCGTCGACGGCGGCCCGCGACGCTCGCCGTCCGTGACCACCGCGGCGGACCTGGCCGACTACTTCCGCGGGCTCTGGCTCGGTGAACTCCTGCCGGCCCCCCTAACAGAGGAGGCCAAGGCCATCTACCGCAAACAGCAGTACTGCGAGATGGGCAGGAGCATCGACTACGACTCCTACGACGCCTCCATCGGCGAGGCACCGTGGCTCATCGCCTCCAAGAGCGGCTCGGTGCGTGGGGTCCGCAACGACGCCGGCGTGTTCGAGCCCCTGACGGCCGCCGCCAGCGGCGCCAAGCCCTTCGTCGTCGCCATCATGACCAAGGGGTGCGTCGACGAGCGCTTCCACTCCGACAACCTCGGCGCCCGCGTGGTCGGATGGGCGGCGGCGGAAGTGGTCAAACGCCTGGCGTAACGCCCGCGCGCACGAACCGGCGGCGGTGGAATGTGGTCAGACGCCTGGCGTAACGCCCGCGGGCACGAACCGGCGGCGGCGGACGTGGTCAAACGCCTGGCGTAGCGCTCATGCCGCCGCCACCCGCTCGAGCCCGATGCGCACGAGCATCTCGTCGCCCATCGGCAACACCCACCACCTACGGGCCATGGCCTTGAAGGCGCCGGAGACGCCGGCCACCTCGAGCAGGTTGCCGAGCCCGCAGAACTCGACGAGGCCTCTGAACTCGTCGACCGTTACCGCGGCCTCCCAGACCAAGCCGACGCGCTCGTCGGTCACTAGCATGCCGCGCCTACCTGCCACCGTGGCCTCACCATGTTTAGCTTCCATTCGCCCAGCATCCACGCGTACCCCCGCCGCCGGGGCGCCTACCGGGACTACTGCCTACCTTGCCTAGGCCCCGGCCTAGGCTTGGGTATCGTGCAACCATGCGCGGCATAGGCTCCCTCAACGAGACGCCTCTGCACGCCGAGCTCAAGCGCCGGGTCGCGCCACCGGGAAGCGCTTTCGAGGTCGAGGTCGGCGGGTACGTCATCGACGCGGTGTCCGACGGGCTCCTCATCGAAGTCCAGACGCGCAACCTTGGCGGCATGCGTACCAAGCTTGGCGCCCTGCTGCCCGAGAACCGGGTGCGGCTGGTGCTACCCGTTCCCCGCACCCGCTGGCTAGAGAAAGCGCATCCCGACGGGCGCATCGAGCGCCGTCGCTCCCCGAAGACCGGGCGGGTCGAGCAACTCTTCGCGGAACTGGTCTACGCTCCGACCGTACTGGCCCATCCCAACCTGGAGCTGGAGGTAGTCCTCGTCGAGGACGTGGAGGAGCGCGCCTTCGCGACCGGGAAGGCTTGGCGCAGGCGCGGCTGGGTAGTGAGCGGCAGACGCCTTGTCGCGGTCCTGGAACGCAGGACGTTCGAGCGGCCCGAGGACCTGTTGGCCCTGCTCCCCGCAGAGCTGCCCCACGAGTTCACCACGGCGGAACTGGCCGGCGCCGCGAGGCTCCCGTTGCGCCTCGCACAACAGGCGGCGTACTGCTTACATGCGCTCGAGTTGACCGAACGCGTCGGCAAGCGGGGCCGCGCCCACCTGTACCGTCTCGCCTGACATGGGCCATACCGCACCCGCGGCACGGACCGGCGTCGGTGGTCGCCCGTGGGCGCAGATCAACGCCGGTCCACGCCGGTCCACGCCGGTCCACGCGGGATCATGCCGACCGCAAGGCGTCAGCGATGGGTGAGCCGGCGAACGCCTCTTCCAGGAGGTCCTCGGCGGGCTCGATGACCCGGCCGCTCCGTAGGTAGACGAGGCGCGAGCGAGGCCGCACGCCGAGCGCGCGCTGCGCCGCCCTCGCGTAATGGGCCAGCTGCAGGTAGTACCGCTCGGGCGCCACTCGGCGGTCGGTCTTGTAGTCGTCCAGGTACCACTCACCGCCGACCCGGTACAGGCGGTCGAGGACGCCCTCCCAGACGGTCTCCCCGTAGCGCACTGCCAAGGGCAGCTCGGCGCGGTCGACATCGCGCCCGCCGAGGGCGGGCAGCACCGAGCCCACCAGGCGCCAATAGTCGCCGAGCAGCTCGATGACCTCGGTCACGAGGCGCGTGCGCTGCTCGTCGGTGAACGGGAAGAGGACTTCCTGGGCGAGCAGTGTGCGCTCGGTGGTCGCGTCCTCAGGATGCCAGTCCTGACCGATGGCGTAGTGGACGAGCGTGCCGAGCGCTCGCCCCCAGCCGACACGGCCAGCCTCGAGCTCGCCCTCGACCGCCGACCTCTCCGCGAACGAGAGCGGCTCCTCGGAGTCCGCCGCGGTACCAACGCGAGTGGCCTCTCGCCAGGCAGCGTCAGGCAGCTCGTCATGCAGGCGTGCGAGCGTCGACGGGCTCATCACGGGCGGCAACGTTTGACGCTCGAAGCGCTCGGCAAGCCAGGGGGCGGGCGCCGGCTCCACGGAGCCGGTCGGCTCGTCGGCGGCGACCTCTACGACCCGCCCGGGCGACAGGGGTGGAGGCACGTACGGGTGATGGTCGACGGAGACGCCCTCGAGCCCTCTCCCGCCCTCCAGCCCCAGGTCGAGGAGCGCGGCCAGCCACGGCCCACGCCGCCGCGCCTGACTGCCGGTCATGACGAGTACGTCCCGAGAACGGCTCGCCGCCACGTACAGCAGGCGGTAGCCCTCCTGCTCGGCCCTGGCCTCGGAGGCCGCCAGGGCCTCCTCGAAGCCCGGTTCTCCCGCCAGGCGCACGGCGCCGGTACCCGGTTCGACCAGGAACGGCTCTCGACCGTCGCCGCGCCAAGCCCCGGTGTCGAAGACGGCGGCCAGACGGAACTCCAGGCCCTTGGAGGCGTGGATGGTGAGCAGCCGGACGCCGCCGCCGCTCTGTGGCACGTCGCCGGCGTCGCCCATCCTGGCGAGGAGATCGAGGCGGTCGAGGAACAGGGCCACGTCGCGCGGCGCCTGGCCGGCCACCTCGAAGAGGAGCGCGTCGACGTTCTCGCGGCCGCGGCGCGGCAGGTACTCCTGGAAGCGCCTGCCGCCCAGGATCGGCTCGCGCAGGAGCCCCGTCACCGCCGCGAGGGGGGTGGAGCGCGCCAACTCGGCCAGGCGCTCGATCCGGCGCGCCACCGCGGGCCAGCGCTCGCCGATGAGGGTCAGGCGCGCCTCCGGCTCGGCCAGCGCGACCTCCGCGATCTCCCCCAGCTCCAGACCGCCGAACGGTCCGCGAAGGAACGGCAGGAGCCCGGTCCCTACCGGGTCGATGCCCACGGACAGGGCGTGGTAGACGTCGCGGATCTCGCTGCGCTCGTAGTAGCCGCGCCCCTGCAGGATGACGAACGGCACGCCGGCCGAGCGCAGGGCAACGCCCACGCGCGCGAGCCCGGCGTGCCCGCGGGCGATGACGGCCATCTCCTCGTACGCGATCCCGCCCGCGTTGTGGACGCGCAGCCGCTCGGCCAGGATCTGGGCCTCGCGGCCCCGCAGTTCGTCGAGCGGCGCGGCGCCCTCCACGACGTGGAGTTCCACGGTGCCGAGCACGGACGCCTGCTCGCCGGCCGCGACCACGACTGGGGACTCCCGCTCGGTGAAGCCGCGGCCCCGCTCGCCAAGGGCCGTGGTGAGGCGGTTCAGGAACGCCGCCGGAGCGCGGGCGTGGCGCCGGCTCTCGCGCAAGGGCGGTTGTATCTCCCCGTGCGCCTCGGCGGCGTCCAGTGCCCGCCGGAAGACTGCAACGTCGGCGTTGCGGAAGCCGTAGATGGACTGCTTGGGGTCGCCCACCAGCTCGAGCCTGGCGCCGGCGGCGGCCAACCGCTCGAAGAACTCGCCCTGCAGCGGGTTCACGTCTTGGTACTCGTCGACGAGCACGCGCGGGAAGCGCTCTACGAGCCGCCGGCGCGCCGGTTCGCGCTCGAGCATCACGATGGCGCGGCGCTCGACCTCGCCCGGCGCGAGGCTGGTAGCGCCTAGCCGCGCGTCGTAGGCCGCCAGCGCGGCGCGGTAGAGCCGGGCCAGCGCCGCTTCACGCTCCGAAGGGCCGAAGGTCAGCTCGGGCGCGAGCGAGCGTTTGGCGAACAGCCGCGCGAGGAGCTCCGCCACCTCGCCACCGAGCGCCGCGGCCGCCGCGTTGAGGGGGTGGCCGGGGTCCTGGGCGAGCATGAGGATGCCGGTGCACTCCTCCTCGAAGATGGCGGCCGCCTCCCACTCGCCGAGGAGGCCGAAGCCCGGATCGAGGCCGAGGCTCGGCGCGTTCAGGCGCAGGCCCTCGATCATGAAGCCGTGGATGGTGCTGACCACGGCGCCGTCCAACTCGGCGCGCGCGCGCGCGAAGACGGCCGGGGCGGACGTCGGCTTGAAGATCCCCCCGAGATAGGTCGTCGATCCGAGCACCTCGTCCAAGCCTGCCGCGATGCGCTGGCGCAGTTCGCCCGCCGCCGCGCGCGTGAAGGTGACGCCCGCGATGCGCCCGAGCGGGACCCCATCGTCTACGAGCTCCAGGTAGCGCCGGACGAGCGATGTCGTCTTACCCGTGCCGGCCGAGGCGACGCGTACCCTCACCGCGCGCCCTCCCGGCACAGGTCGAACACGGGGCACGTCCGGCAGTGGAAGCCGGGGTTGGGGCGCACCTCACCGCGCGCGAAGGCCGGGAGCGTCTCCTCCACCAGCCGCCGTCGGTCAACTACGCGCCGCCAGTCCGGCTTCACGCCGCGCGGCGCCAGGTCGATCGGTTCACCGCCGATCGGCCATACGACGATGCGCGCCTCGGAGACCCGGAAGGACGGCTGGGCGAACAGAGCGCCGACGGCCCAGTACTCCGTCCAGCGGTCGCGCATGGCCTGTTCGGCGCTCTGGTCGTCCCACGCGTCGCCCCAGGCGACGAAGCGGTAGACCGTCACCGTGCGCCCGCCGCCGGCGAGCTCCTGCCGCTCGGTAGCGTCGAGTCGTGCGACCGCGTACCCCTGCCGGCCGCCCAGCGTGACGCCGTACGTCAGGCGGGCCAGACGCTCCGCGAAGCGCTCGAGCCACGTGGCGTAGGCCGGGAAGGTCACCGCAAGGGTCGCGATGCGCTCCCGCGTCAACGGCTCCGGCCCGCTGCGCACGAGTGCGGTGCGCAGCGCGCGGGCGGCGTCGGACGGCTCAGGGTCTCTCACCAGGCGCAGCACCGACTCGCCCCAGTACCTGAACGAGCACTGCCGGTAGCGCCTGAGGCCCTCGACGTAGGGCTCGCCGAGGTCGACGGCGCTCAGGTCGGCGGTGAAGCGGGCTGCGCCACCCAGTTCCACCGGGCTGCCCGCCGGGATCGGCGGGAGGTCGTGCGGTGTCTCCCCGCCGAACAGCGCGGCGTCGGGTACGAACTGGCCGCCCTGGTCGCCCCGCGGTGCCGTGATGACGAGCCGGTCGGCGCGCTGGAGGAGCTCGGCTGCCACGTCCCGCCCCCTTCCCTGGAAGCGCCGCGGCAGGCCGAGGCGCTCGAACGACTCGCTCGGCTCCCTGCGCCGCTCCTCCGGGAGGAAGTAGTCCTCGCGCTCGTTGCCGCCGTAAGCCCCCTCGACGGCGCCGAGGAGGTAGGCCTTGCGGTAGCGCCTGCCGGAGGCGAGCGTGGCGTCGAGCAAGGCCACGCCGGCCGGCTCGTGACGCGCTTCGCGCGCGTCTCGCAGGAGGGCCGCCCACCAGGCCCTGAAACCGGGGCCGGAGCCGAGGCGCGCCGCCTCCTGGGCCTTGCCGAGCGCGGCGGCGGCGAAGGTCGGCGCCGCGGCGGGCAGCGCCTCCTCGATGAGGCCACGTGCCCACACGACGGGGTCGCCACTCGCCTCGAGGCGCCCCCGCCACTTGCGCCACGCTTCGGTGAGCCCGTTAAGGCGCGCGAGCTCCTCGACGGCGTCGTTGCCGGCGACCCCGGCCTCGAGCGCGAGGCGCCCGAGTGGCGCGAGTTCCGGCACGGCCAGCAGGCGCGAGGCGGTCGGCATCTCGGGCAGCTCAAGCAGATCGACGAGGGTCCGACCGTGGCCGCCGTCGGCCAGCGCCAGCGGGGACTCGTCCATCAGGGGCACTCCGTACTCTTCAGCCAGGACCGTCAGCGCGCGCGCCCGTTCCGGGGGGGCGATCACCGCGAGGTCGAGCGGCCGGTAGCCGCCCTGGAAGAGGTCGCGCTTCAGGGAGCTCATCACCCAGCGTGCTTCCGCGACGGGGTTCGGGGCGCCGTAGCGCTCGACGGCCGCGGCGGCGCGCGCCGGCAGCTCCTCGTCGGCCTCCAGACCGGGAGGGAGGGCCGGCAGCGTGAGGCGCACGTCTACGTGCTTGGCAAGCCCGCGGAGGAAACGCAGCTCGAGCGGGCCGACCTCGCGCAGGCCGTCGACTATGACGAGGTCGGCGCCGACCTCACACCGCTCCTCGCCGACGAGCGCCGTAGCGGCGCTGCGGGCGTCGTCGTAGTCCCACACGCCACCCATTCCGGCCTGGTAGGCGCGGTAGACGGCGGCGAACCTGCGCTGCTCGGCATCGACGGCCAGGCGCTCGTAGGCCTCGAAGTCGACCCCGAAGCGCTTGGCCTCCGCGATGGCTGCAGCGAACAGGCGCGCCTCGCCCGGGGTAGGCAGCGCACGGTTGACCTGAACGAGCGCCTCGACGACCCGCACTAGCCTGGCGCTGCCCACGACGAGCGGCAGTATCGTCGTTGCCTGCGTCAGCAGCCGGTAGTAGAGCTGCTGGGCACTCATGAACTCGAAGCCGAGCGCCGCGTAGCCGTTCGCCGTCAGGCGGTGAAGGACGTGGGCGCGCTGAGCGGGGAGCCCGACCCACCAGACCCGCCTGCCGGCTTCGCAGGCCGCCCTGGCGGTGGCGAGCATGCGCTCCGTGCGGCCGGAGCCGGGCGGGCCGACCGTGACGGTTAGCTTCACCCGAGCATCATACGAACCGTTCGCGACGTCAGATGACGCGCGCCGGACGGGCGAT
>JBDZVI010000106.1:0-7841 GCA_040255585.1 Deinococcaceae bacterium | reverse complement strand
GGTGCGCGCGGTGACATCGTGCAGTTACTCGCCATGCCGGAGGACATCGACTTCGAGCCTGCCCGCCTCCAGTCGGTAGGCTTGGCGGTCCCGGACCTCGGTTAGGTGTATCTCCTGGACACGAACGTCGTGTCGGAGTTGCGCAAGGCCGGCACCGGCCGCGCAGCGCCCGCCGTCCTGCGCTGGGCGAGTTCAGCTGACACAGCCGACCTGCATATCTCGGTCATCACGGTCATGGAGATCGAGATCGGCGTCCTCCGCCTCGAACGCCGCGACACGGTCCAAGGAGCGGCCGTCAGACGCTGGTTGGAGGGGAAGGTCCTCCCTGCTTTCGCCGGACGCATCCTCCCCATCGACCTGACCGTCGTCCGACATTGCGCACGTATGCTCGTGCCGGATCCGAGGCCCGAGCGCGACGCCCTCATCGCCGCCACGGCACGAGCCCACGACTTGACCGTGGTCACTCGCAACACAGCAGGTTTCCAGCTGGCCGGTATCCGAGCACTGGACCCATGGAAGGCGTAAGCGTTGCGCCCGAGCGCGGGCAGGGTCCTCCGGGCGCAGACCGGGTTCTCTGAGCGCAGGCAGCGTCCCCATCGTCGAAAACGAATAGGCTCACAGGGCAATCGAGCAGGGCATTTGGTGAGTTGACTAGTCGACAACAAGGCTGTCCCGCACGGGGCGGCTCCTAACCATCCTCCGCACGCACCGCTATCCTCGCGACGGCCGCTTCCAACTCGCCGAGATCGTCGGTAACCGTCACAGTGAGGACCTGGACCAACGTGTCGAAATAGCTGTGAGCCAGCCGGTCTCGCATGCCAGCTATGCTTCGCCAAGGCACGCCAGGCTCATCCGCCAGCAGCTCGGGGTCTAGGGACTTCACCGCCTCGCCAACCTCGATCAGCCGCATGCGAACCGCGTCGTAGACTATGGGCTCGTCCAAAGCGCCGAAGCGCAGGTACTCCTGAATCGCCCTCACGGCGACCAGTATGTCCTGGAGTCGCTCCCTATCCGAGCGACTCACAACTGGATGGCGCCGCCCCAAAGGCTCTTACTTGCCTCCGAGACGAGAGCGTAGGTGGGAACAATCTCGACGCGACGCCCGAGTATTCCACTGAACGCCTCCTCGATCCGAGCCAAGCCGAGGAAACCGAGTGGGCTGGACAACTCTACGAGAAGGTCCACGTCGCTATCCGGTCGATCCTCGCCACGTGCCACGCTTCCGAACACGTGAATAGTTCGCACCCCCATCGGACCCCCGACTGAGAGCAACTCGTCACGCCGGCTTTGAAGCAGGCCCAACGTTCCAATGTCAAGGGGACGCTCGGGCTCCGATACGAGACTCAGATTTACCGACTGGCCGGCGGCACTCACAAGAGCCCGGAGCGTCTCCAAGCTTGGGAGATGGACACCACGTTCATAGGCGCTGATGGTCGACTGCGCAATACCGCTTCGCAGCGACAATTCGGACTGGGTCAAACCAGCTCGTTCCCGACCCCGCCGGATGATCTCCGCGCTCGTAGTCATAGTCCATTCTAGCAGGATTTACTATATGCACGGGGCAGCGCATACTACGGTTGTGACCCGACGGCTAGCAACTCTCCGAATTGCCCGGATGGTTCAGAGACGAGTCTATCAAGCGGGCACGTGGCTACCTGGACGGCCATGGTCGCCTTACGGCACGCCATGCGCCCCTCCCCCACATTGGCGCCACGCAGGACGTTGGCGGCGATCGACCGTTCCCGGCTGAAGCTAGACCCTCTAGTCGAGCTCGTGGGGCAGGGCCTCAACAACGTAGACCAGTCCCCTGCATCCGAGCACAGGCAGCGTCCCCATCGTCGAAAACGTGCATCATGCAACGCGTCAGTTGCGCAACAAGCCTGTTGCATATATAGTCGTTTTTATGAAAGGCATCAGCACCCGCGAGGCCAACCTGGATGCGGCCTTCGAAGCCCTGGCCAACCCGATCCGCCGCGACATGATCCGCAGGCTCGCCCGCGGCGAGGCGACCGTCAGCGAGCTCGCCGAGCCGCTCGACCTGTCGCATCAGGCCGTCTCCCGCCACGTCGGCATCCTCCGCAGCCGTGGCCTCATCCACCAGCGCGTCGAGGGCCAGACGCGGCCGTGCCGGCTGAACATCGAGCGAATGCAGGACATCGCCGACTGGATCGCCGAGCAGCAGCGCGAGTGGGAGTCGCGCCTCGACCGGCTCGACGGCCTCATCGTGGCCATGAAGGAGCGCTGATGACGACGAAGGCGACCCTGACCGGCGACGAGCTGATCGCCACCCGGTACGTCGACGCCGATCCCGCGCTCGTATGGACGGCGTTCACGACCCCCGAGCACCTGGCGGCGTTCTGGGGCGGCGACCACGCGACGATCCGCCCCGACTCGGTCATGGTGGACCTGCGGGTCGGCGGCGCCTTCCAGCTCGAGACGGTGGGCGCCGACGGCTGCAGCTACCCGCTCCGCTTCCGTTACGAGGTCGTAGACCCGCCGAGGCTCCTGGTGTTCACCTCGCCGGACTCGGGGATCGTGACGGAAGTGCGCCTGGAACCGACCGGCGCCGGGACGACGGTCGTGGTCCACCAGCGCCGCCTGCCCCCCGACCTGCAGACCGAACAGGCCCGCGCCGGGCTGACCGGGATCCTCGAACGGCTCGCCGTCGTCGTGGCGGGGTCGACCGCCGACCCGACAAGGAGCAAGGCATGACCGACCGACAGCAGGCCGTCCACCGCTACATGGAAGGTTTCCGGCGCAGCGACCACGCGGCCATCCTCGCGCTCCTCACGGAAGACGTCGTCTGGCGCATCCACGGCGCCCGCACCACGCGGGGCAAGGCCGAGTTCGACGGCGAGATCGAGAACCCAGCCTTCGAGGGCAGCCCCGTCCTCGACGTTGACCGGACCATCGAGGCAGGCGACGTGGTCGTCGTGACGGGAGTGGGGCAGGGCCGTCACCGCGAGGCGGGGAGCTTCCGGTTCGCCTTCAATGACCTCTTCACCTTCCGGGGTGGGCTGATAGCGCAGGTCGATTCGTACGTCGTGCCGCTCGGCTGAGCGACCGCTCGTGCCCAACGGGCAGCCTGCCTAGGCGAGACGCCGCCCCCCGCTGCAGTGATAATGTAAGCAGTGCTTACTTCACGGGCGGGCGCGACGAACGGGGTCTCGAGCGGACCCGGCTACCACCACGGCGCCCTGCGAGCGGCGCTGGTCCTCGCTGCCCTGGAGATGCTCGAGGCTGGCGAGCCGTTCTCGTTGCGCGCGGTCGCCCGCAGGGCGGGCGTGTCCCCTGCCGCGCCGTACCGCCACTTCCCCGAGCGCGCCTCGCTGGAAGCGGCTCTGGCCGTGCACGGTCTACACGAACTGATGAGCGACCTGACCGCGGGCACGCCAGCCCCGACGTCTGCCGCGGAGGTCGGCGGGCTCGCCGTCGAGTACGTGCGCTTCGCCCTGCGCCGGCCGGCCCTCTTCCGGCTCATGTTCGGACAGGGATGCGACGACCGGGACGACGAGAGGGTGCGCGCGGCCCGCGCGCTGCACGACTACCTCGAGGCCGTCATGGCCGCAGTGTTCCCGCAGTCCGACCCCGTCGCGCTCGCCACGGCCGGGTGGTCACTCGCCCACGGGCTGGCGTGCCTCCACCTGGACGGGAAGCTCGACCGCGACGATCCGGCCGTCGTCGACGAGCGCGTGCGCTCAACGTTCGCCGCGGTCTTCCCGCCCATCTCCGGCTCAGGAACGAGGGTCACATGAATAGACGCATCCTCACCGTGGTCACCAACGTCGACCGTTACGACGCCGACCCATCGCACCCGACGGGGCTGTGGCTGTCGGAGTTGACCCACGCCTACGACATCTTCGAGGCACGCGGCTTCGAGCAGACCATCGTCAGCCCGGCGGGAGGGCGGTCGCCGCTGGAGCCGCGGTCGTTGAAGTTCCCGAACTACGACAGGTCCGCCAAGGCCTGGCATGACGACCCGGCGCGGATGGCGTTGCTCGAGAACACGGCCAGCCCCGAGCAGCTCGACTCCGCCGACTACGACGCGATCTACTTCACCGGCGGTCACGCGGTGATGTTCGACTTCCCCGGCAGCGAGGGCCTGCAGCGGATCACGCGCGAGATCTTCGAGAGCGGCGGGGTCGTCGGCGCGGTCTGCCACGGCTACTGCGGCCTGCTTGACACCCGGCTTTCCGACGGCAGCTACCTCGTGGCCGGTCGCAATCTCACCGGCTTCTCCTGGCGGGAGGAGGTCCTGGCCGGGGTCGACAAGCTCGTGCCCTACGACGTCGAAGAGCGGATGAAGGCGCGCGGCGCACGCTACTCGAAGGCGCTGCTGCCGTTCGTCTCCAACTCAGTCGTCGACGGCAGGCTCGTCACGGGCCAGAACCCGGCGTCGGCCAAGGAGACCGCGACCAGGGTCGCCGCCCTTCTATAGGCCGCGGAGGCGACCGGCCTCGGTCCTCGCCTCGGCCCGCAGAGGCGTGCGGGAGGGCCCGTCCGCCACACGGCGGCTCGCCAGGCTCAGGTCTGCGTCACCCGAAGCGCTTTCGTCACCCTAAGCGCCTTGGTCGCCCTGCTCGCCCCTTCTGACCCCCTGCTGACGAGTCCCAGCTCCACCAGCCTGTTCGTGGCCAACGACACGTTCGCCTGCGTGAGGCCGAGCGCGGCCGCGATCCTGCGCTGCGGCAGCCTCACCTCGCCCTGCTGAGCCAGCCAGAGGTAGAGGAGCTTCACCGACGGCGGCTCGCCCAGGAGGGCGTCCGGTAGCCGAGGACACGGTGCGCCTCGCATCGGTTGATATTATATCTATATCAGATGGAGGTGATGGTATGCCGAGCGAAGAGACATTCGTGGGTCGCGAGGCCGAGATGCGCGCCGTGCTCGACAACGTGGGGCTGAGGCGCTCCACCCTGATCATCGGCGGCGCCGGGGTCGGGAAGAGCGCCATGCTGCGGCAGCTGGCGCCCGCGTTCGAGACGATGGGGACGTACCTTCCCACCACGCGGGTGGGGCCTGGGTTCACCGGCTTCCTGCGGGAACTCTTCGAGGGGCTCTGGGAGCGGGAGGCGGTCTCGGGTGCGGTGGGTGCGGTGGGCGCGGTTCGCGCGGTTGGTTCGGCGAGTGACGCGGGTGCAATAGGCGCGGCGGGTGCGGCGGCGGGTCAAGCAGACCCGATAAGCGCATCAGGCCCGACAAGCGCCAAACCAAGACCAACCCAAGAAGGCCTCTGGAGCCCGCGAACCCTCGCGGACGCGCGACGCGCCGCCGGCCGCGACTACCTCGACGCGGCCAAGCAGGCCGCCCTCAAGGACTGGAGCCGCCGCTACCCGAACAACGACCTGAAGGCCCGGTGGCTCGTCGATCGTTTGGAGGGTGTCGGCGGCGTTCGCGGCACAAGGGGTGTCGGCAGCGCGGTCGGTGCAGGGGGCGTCGGCACGACCGGCGCCGGCGGCGTAGGAGGCGCCAGCGGTGCGGGAGGCGGCAGCGGTGCGGGAGGCGGCAGCGCCATCGTCGTCATCGACGACGCGCAAGGCGTGACACCGAGCAACCGACCGTGGCTCGAGCGGCTCATGGAGGTCGCGACCGTCGTCGCGGCCGTCGACCCCGCGGCCCTCTACAAGGCCGGCAGCAAGCGCTTCTGGAAGCGCTTCGACGAGGTGAGGCTCGAGGCGCTCGGCGCCGGGGACGCGAGCAGGCTGCTCGAACGCCTGATCGAGCGCTACGGCGTGACGGCCGACGAGCCCGAGATCTACCGGCGGCGCGTCCTCGAGATCGCGCAGGGCAACCCGTTCGAGCTAGAGCGGCTCGTCAAGCACCACTCGGCGGAGAAGATCGTGCGGTCGCGCGAGCTCGGCCACCTCGGGCAGGGGTTCGTCGAGCGCGACGTCAAGCAGCTCGCCCTGGCGCCGCTCCTCACGGTGGGAGGGGCGCTCGCCATCGCGGGTCGCTACGTCGCCCGGGCGCAGGGCGACCTGGACATGTACGTGCTGTCTGGCATCGGCATCGCGGCGTTCGTGATGGTCAGGCCGCTGTTCAGGGGCGCCATGCGGCCAAGGAGCCGGACCTGAGGCGGGCCACGTTGAAGCGGGCCACGTTGAAGCGAGGCCTCAAGCTCCACACGGGCGCCCTCATCGCGTGGCTGGCTGCCGCCGCGGCAGCCCACTCACCCTCGGCGGCAGCCCAGTCCGTCATTAGCGTGACCGTCACGGAGGCGCACCAGATCGTAATAGAGGAACTGACTCGCCGCGCCGTGGCACGCTCCTTCGCAGTGCTCGAGGCTGAGCAGGCCGTCGCGCGTGCTGCGTGGACGCTCTCGCTGGAGGGACGACTCGCTCAGGCGCTCAGCGTCTCGGCCAGCGCGAACGTCAGCGGAGGCCCCGGTGGAGACGCGGCCGCGAACCCTTACTGGCAGGCCACACCGAGCGCCGCCATCCACGTCTCGCTCGACTTCATGACCCTGGTGGGCGAGCCGGACACGGGCGAGCGCCTGGCGCTGGCCGCCCGCCTCGCCGAGGCGAGGGCGCGCGTCAGGCTCGACGTCGTTCAGGCCACGACCCGCCTCCTCGTGGCGCGCGCCGCGGCCGAGGGCGCAGCGCAGGCGCTCGAGACGGCGGAGGCCGCCTTCTGGGTGGCGGAGGCGCGGCTCGCCCTCGACGACGTCACGCCCGGCGCGGTCCTCGATGCGCGCCTCGCGCTCAGCCAGGCCGCGGTGGGGCTGCTGCGGGCGAACGCGGAGGTGGTCGTGGCGCTCGAAGGGCTCGCGGCGATGACCGGAACGAGCGCGAGCGAGGTGGCGACGCTACTCGGGTTCTAGGCGCTAATCCGGTTCTAGCAGCCCCTCGGGTTCTAGCCGCCCCTCGGCTAGCGCCCACTTGTGTCGGGCTCAGGCCCACGGCGGTTGGGCACCGAGCCGTAACCAAGCACCCATGAGGGGCGCCACCCACCTGGCGTTCGCGGGCCTCGTCGGCGTGGTCGGCGCCGGCCTCGGCATGGCCCCGGGCGCCGCCGGCGCCGCCGGCCTTGCGGTGGGAGCCCTCCTGCCGGACATCGACACGAGCATGTCGAGCATCGGCCGCCACGCCAAGCCCCTCTCGAGCCTCATCGAGCGCAAGCTCGGCCACCGCACCCTCACCCACTCGTTCCTTGGGCTGGGGATCGTGGGCGCGGTGGCGTCTCCCCTGCTCCTCATCGCGCCGGCGGCGTGGGCGTGGCTGCTCGTCGGCGCCTTGTCGCACGTGCTGCTCGACACGGCGAACATCACGGGCGTGCCGCTCCTGTGGCCGGCGCGCATCGAGTTCGTGCTCGTGCACAACCGCGGCGCGCGCGTCGCGTACGGCTCGCCGCGCGAGCACTGGTGGTTCGCGGCGTTCGTGCTGGGCGCCCTCCTGCTGGCGCCGTTGGCGCACGACGGCTTCACGCCCTGGTTCCACCGCCTCCTCGCGACGCCGACGGGTGCCGTCCAGGACTACCTACGCTGGCGCGACCGTTTCGAGGTCTGGGCCGACGTGCGCGGCCACAACCTCCTCATGGGCGAGGCCGTGCACGGCGCGTACCGCGTCATCGACGCCCTCCACGCCGAGCAGCTCGTCGTCGAGGACGAGGCCGGCCGCGCGTACCGCGTGGGGCTGCGCGCCGACAGCGACATCACCGTCCAGCGCGTCGCCGCCCGGCGCGGCAAGCCGATCGTGGCGCGCACCGACCGCTTCGAGGTGGGCGGGCGCACAGTCGGGGAGCTCCTCGCAGCGCTGCCGCGCGGCACGCTGCGCGTGTACGTGACGGGCACCCTCGTCCTGCACGGCGACGCGCCCGAGCTGCCCGCTGTGGCCGGGTGGCTGCGG
>JBDZVI010000105.1:0-7990 GCA_040255585.1 Deinococcaceae bacterium | reverse complement strand
ACAACATAGTATGAACACGCCCTAGTGACCGCCCGGGGGGCTCCCCGCTGACTATGGGATGCTGGTCCCCCCGTACACGACGTAGCGGAAGTTCTCGTAATCGCCGACTATCAGCAGGTCGCCCGTCTGGTACACGCCCGTAGGGAAGCTCAAACCGTTGGCGTGCGGGTCCAGCGCCCCCGCGTTGGCCGTCACGTTGTCGAAGTTCGTCTGCCCGAGCACGAGGTGAGCGGGCGAGCCGGTCAGGGTGGGGACGCTGTTCCACACCAGGACACGGTTGTTCCCGGAATCCGCTACGAAGAGCTGGTTGGCGTTGCCGTGGACGGACGAGGGGTAATCGAGGCCGGAGTTGCCTGCGCCGCTGGCCATCGAGGTGAAGCTCGTCTGGCCGAGTACGCGATCGGCGGCGCGGAAGTTCGTCGCGGGGAGCTCGTCGTAGACCAGCACGCGGTTGTTGAACGAGTCGGCGATGTAGAGCCGTTGGCCGTCGCTCCAAACGTCGAGAGGCCCGTTGAGCGTCCGCGCGGTGGGGCTCGGCTCGGCCGTCCCGTCCTGGTCGTCGTCGTTGTTAGAGCACGTCGTGAAGCTAGACTGCCCGATGACCACGCTGGCTGGGGCACCGTTGAACGTCGGAAGCGACCAGATGAGGACGCGGTTGTTGTCGGTGTCGGCCACCACCAGCTTGTCGCCAACGATCGTCGCGCCAGCCGGATGGTCGACTTTGGTGGCGGCGCAGCTCGGGATGTTGGTGAGGAAGTCGCCCTGGCCGAGCACCACGTCTGCCGGCGCGGCCGTGGAAGTGGGGGCGGAGTTCCAGAGGAGCACACGGCTGTTGTTGCCGTCGGTCGCCACGAGCCGGACACCGTCGGTCGCCGTGCCGCCGGGCGCATGCAGGCCGGACGCCCCTTCGCGGCCTGTCGTGTCGTCGAATTGGTCCTGGCCGAGGACGAAGTCAGGTGAGGCGCCGCTGCTGGCCGGCACGACGTCGTAGCCGAGCACGCGGTTGAGCACCTCGTCGGGCAGGTAGAGGTGGCCGCCTACCACCGACGCACGCCCTGCCGGGCCGTCGATCATCTTGCGCGGCGTCGCCTCCGTGATGGAGACGAGGTCGTCCTGGCCGATGGCGAAGGCCGCCGCCTGGTACGTGCCGAGCGTGACGAACGGGAAGTCGAGGTTGACTTCCGCGTAGACCGTGTGGCCCGCCGTCGAGGTGGCCTGGACGGCGACCTTGTTGGCGTGGTCGTGGAGCTCGAGGTCGGCCGAGATGACGCTGCCGGAGCGTGCTCCCGCCTCCGCGACGCCGTTCAGCATCACCGTGTAGGAAGCCACGTCGGGCATGTTCACGAGCGTGGCCTCCAGGTGGATGACGCGCGGGCCGCTGATCACCTGGCCGTCCGTGTGCGACGTGATCACGACGCTCTGGACGAGCGTGCCGCCAGGACCAGGGCAGGCCGTCAGGAGGAGGGCGAAAGGCGCCAGGACCAGCGCAGTGAGCGTGAGCCTCAAGCGGGTGAGCTTCCGCGCGGATCGCGGCATAGAGAACTCCTATCGGGCGGCAGCACCAGATGTCGGGTCGGCTGCGGCCGCAAGGCGAGGGGCACCGGTCCTACCCGCGGAGTGCGGTGTTGTCGGTGATTATTGCGCCAACTCGACCGGGGGCGTGGTGCAACCGCACAATTAAGGGGAGCGCTTCATACGAGAGAGGGTCCCGCGCATGCTCTTCGCGTGGGACCCTCTCTCAGGCCTCGATGGGAAGCCGGGTGGTGGTTACTTAAGCTTCGGTGCCGTCCTCGGAGTCGTCGCCATCGGCGAAGCTCTCCACGACGTCGTCTTCGGCGTCTGCCACCTCGTCGGCCGCGACGTCCTCGGCGGCCTGCGCAGCGGGGCGCTTGCCCTGGCGGAAGGCGGCGGTGAGGAGGGCAGCAGCCTCGGCCGCGTCGATGGCGTTCTCGGGGTCGACGGGCTCGTCGGCTTCGGCCTTCACGCTAGGCGCGGGCTTGGCGGCGGGCTCGGCCTTGGCAGGAGCCTCGGCCTTGGCGGTCTTGGCGGGCGCTTCCTCGGCGTCGGCCTTCGTGTCGCCGAGGCCGAACTGCGCGAAGAGGTCCGCGTAGACGTCGCCGAGCTTGGTCGTGTTCTTGGTCGAGGCGGCGTCGGCGACGTAGCTGTAGTCGTAGTCGATGTCGCGGCTACGGCGCCCACGGCGACCGCGGTTGCCGCCTGCGGCCGCTCCACCGGCCTGCGGCATGCCGCCACGGCCCTGGCCACCAGCCGGTGCGTTGCCGCCGAACTCGGCAGCGTTCTCGGGCGTGAAGGGGAGCATGCGCTTGCGCGAGAGACTCGCACGCTGCTCGACCGGGTCGATGTTGAGGATGACCGCGGTGATCTCGTCGCCCTTCTTGAAGTGGTCGTTGATGTTCTCGATGTGATCGTGCGAGAGCTCGGAGATATGCACGAGACCCTCGATGCCCTCTTCGATCTCCATGAACACGCCGAAGTCCGTGATGCCCGTGATGGGGCCGGTGACTTCCGTTCCCGGCGGGAAGCGGTCCGGCAGGCTGCTCCACGGATCGGGCTGGGTCTGGCGCAGACCGAGCGAGATGCGCTGCTGCTGCATGTCGATCTTGAGGATCATCGCCTCCACCTGGTCGCCCTCGTTGAGGGCTTCCTTGGGGTGGCGGATGCGCTTCGTCCAGCTCATCTCACTGACGTGGATGAGGCCCTCGAGGCCGGGCTCGATCTCGACGAAGGCGCCGAACGGCGTGAGGTTCGTGACCGTGCCCGTGACGCGCTGACCGATGTTGTAGTGCGCCAGCACGTTCTCCCACGGGTTGGAGACGAGCTTCTTCATGGAGAGGTTGATGCGCTCGCGCTCGAGGTCCATGTCGAGAACCTCGACGCGCACCTTGTCACCGAGCTTGACGACGTCGCGCGGGTGGCTGAAGCGGCCGTGTGTCAGCTCGGAGCGGTGGACGAGGCCATCAACGCCGCCGAGGTTGACGAACACGCCGAAGTCGGTGATCTCGACGACCTCGCCCTCGAGGCGGGCGCCGGGCTCGAGCTTCTTGAGCGTGTCTTCCTTGAGGTGAGAGATCTCGTCCTGCAGGATCGCGCGCCGCGAGATGATGACGCGGTTGCGGCGGCGGTTCAGCTCGATGATCTTGACCTTCATACGGCGGCCGACGTAGGGCGCGAGGTCGTTCACCCTGCGGATGTCGACCTGGCTGGCCGGGAGGAAGGCGCGAACGCCGAGGCTGGCGACGAGGCCGCCGCGGACCTTCTCGACGATCTCGACCTCGACAGGCTTGCCGTTCTCGTGGATGTCCTGGAGGAGGTTCCAGGCGCGTTCCTGGTCGGCGCGCTTCTTGGAGAGCGTGATGGTGCTGTTGGGGATGTCGGAGCGGATGACGTACACCTGGATGTCGTCGCCCGGCTTGAAGTACTTGGCGGCTTCCTCTGCGTTCGACTCGTGCTCGAAGAGCTGGTTGTAGGGCAGCATGCCCTCGATCTTCGCGCCGACGTCGACGACGATGCCTTCCTGGGCCAGCATGATGACCTGACCGGTCGTGATCATGCCGCGGTGGACAGGCTTGCGCGCCAGCTGTTCGTCGCTGGCCGCCAGCACGTCTTCCATGGTGATCTCGGCGTCGGCCGAGGCGAGGGTTGGGGCGGGGGTTGCAGTCTCGGAGGAAGACCCTGCTTGAACGGTGCTCGTGTTGTCAGCCTGCGTGCCTACACCCTGGTCGGCGGACGCGGCTGAAGCCTGGTTCGGGCTCTCTTCCGGGGCTGAGACGGTGCCTGGGGCAGGGCTCCCCGCGGCGGGGTTTGCGGTTTCATCCATTGTTTTGGGGTTCCTCCTGGAAATGGTGTCTTATCGACAATTGTTCATTACACCACAAGTGGCGCCCCTAAAGCAAGGACGTGTCGGCGGCCGGCTCCTAGACGCACTCGGCGTATCCTAAATCATGAGCCATTTGGGCTTCCACCATGAACGATTTGGACTTCCACGCCGTGCGTAGCCTCGCCGTGATCGCCGACATCCATGGCAACATCCCCGCGCTCGAGGCCGTCCTCGAAGACCTGGCGGAGTTCGAGGTCGATGCCGTGGTCTGCCTCGGCGACGTCGCTAACGGTGGACCTGAGCCTGCTGCCACCATAGCGAGGCTCAGGAGTCTCGAGGTTCGCACCGTGCTCGGCAACACCGACGCCGCACTTCTCGTTCCGCGTACCCTGGCGGACCTGCCCACGCCGCCGCCGCCAGGCTGGGAGGAACACCTCGAGATCGAGGCGTGGTGCGCGGCGCAGCTCGGGGAAGCCGACAAGGACTACGTCCGCACGTTCGCCCCACACTTGGAGTTCGCACTGGGCGGACTACGGGTCGTGGCCTATCACGGCTCTCCGAAATGCTTCGACGATCATGTCCGCTCGTTCACGCCTGACGAGCGCCTCGCCCAGCTGCTTGACGACACGCCGGCCGACCTCTACCTCGGCGCGCATACCCACGAGCAGTTCGCCAAGCGTTACCGCGACACCGTCGTCATGAACCCGGGCAGTGTTGGCATGGCCGTGAGGCTCACGGCCGCGGGCCGGGGCTGGTACCCGGCCGTGGCGGAGTACGCGCTCATCGAGGTCGTCGGAGGTCAGCCGAGCGCGCACCTACGCAAGGTCCGCTACGACCTCGACCGCCTGCGGGACGCGGTGTCGCGAGCCGGCATGCCGCGCGGCGACGCCTATCTCGCGAGGTTCCGGCCCGGCTAGCTTCTCACTCGGCACTAACTTCTCACTCGGCGTGCGCTAGCTTGACTGCATGGCTTCGTTACGAAGGAACGTCACGTTGGCGCTCTTCCTCCTGGTCATGCCGACCCTCGGCGTCGCTCAGCGACCCCTCGCCGCACTGCTGCCCCAGACGACGGTCTTCGCGGTCGAGATGCGGCAGGACGGCTTCGACCCCGGCGTGTTCCACGGCCTGTTCGCCGATCTCGACACGAGCGAGGCCGAGTCCGCGTGGGAAGTGCTGTCCGACCTGTTCAACGGACGTGGCACGGATACGGACGTCGCCGAGCCCCTGCTCGGCTTGGAGGGCTCTTTCCGCGACATCTTCTACGACGAGTGCCCGGATCTAGCCGCGGCGCTGTTCGAAGGCGGTGCCGACTCCTGGTCGGCCGCGGTCGGCGTGAGCGTCTCGCGCTTCGCCCCTGAGCCCGAGTTGCTGCTGGCCGTGCGCGGCCCCACGCGCAGCGCAACGGCACGGCTGCTGGCAGGCGCCGTGTCCTGCTTCGACGGCCGTCGCTACGGCGAGGAGGGTCGATCGGCCATCTACCTCGTCGGCGATGGGGGAGACTCCCCGGCCTTGCTGGCCGAGTCCGGAGGAGTGCTGCTCGTCGCCACCGACCCCGAGTTGCTGCGTGGTGCCATCCGCCGTTCCAACGGCGCCGCCGAACCGTCGTTCCTCGATTCGCGCATCGCTGTCGCCACCCAGGGGCTCGGGCAGATGGGTTGGACGGCGACGGTGAACCTCGCGGCGCTCGCCGACACCTTGAGGCTGGTGCGTGGCGCGGTGCCACCGGAGGCCGCCGGCCTGTTCGAGCGGCTCGTCACGACCTTGCGCATCGTGGGGGGCTTCTCCTGGGGTCTGACGCTCGACGACGCCGGCTTGCTGGTGCGCACCGTCACCGCTTGGGACGAGGCGCTCGCCAAGTCGTCCGGAGAGGGCGCGCTCCTGGCGCTGCTCGAGTGCGCCGACTGCGGCGTAGGGCAGCCGCCGCTCCTGCCGGGTGCCACCGTGGCGGTCGAGGCCGGCGCCTTCCCGTTCCAGGCGTTCGTGGCCTGGATCGATAGCTGGCTCTCGGACGTGGCCGCCACGGGGGCGTTCGCGGAAGGGGAGCCGACCGACGTGCGCACGGCGGTGGCCAAGTTCCTGGGAGTGGACCTCGGCGAGGCGCTTCTCGACTGGTCCGACGGCTCCGCCTACTACCTGACCCTCGGGGTCCTCGACACCGATCTACGCAACTGGGTCCTTGGCTTGCCGAGCGTCGTGGTCGTCCCCGTCACGTCGGAGGACGCCGCCTGGCGTGGGGTGCGTTCGTGGTTGTCGGCGGCCGAGAACCTCACCTCGCTCGTGGCCGAGGTCGCGGGCGAGGAAGAGTTCGCCGGGGCGCTCGAGTTCTCGCAGTCGGTGTCCGTGCGCGAGTCGCGGCATGCCGGGATCGACTACCTGAGGGTGAGGTCCGGTCCGACCCTCGACGTGGGGCTGGCGGTGTTCGGCGGCAACCTGGTCATAGGGAGCCCGGTCTCCGCCCTGCTGCAGACCATCGATGCGCGCGACGGCGCTCCGGACAAGCCGGCGTCCGTGACGGCGGGGCTCCTCGGTCTGGACCGCGACGCAGGTAGGCTGGTTGGTTACTCCGTCGTCGACTCGCGCAGCTTCCTGCAGGGCTTGGCGCGCATCGCCGAGTTGGCGTCTGGGCCGGCGGCGACCCTGTTGTGGCTCGGCGGTCACGGGCTGGCCGAGAGCAAGGCCGGTCTATGGCTCGGCGACGTGCCAGTCCCGACCTACGACCAGGCCCTGGTGCTGACCGACCTGGCCATCGACGCGCTCAAGGTGTTGGCGGAGAAGACCGGCAGCGCGACGGGCACCGTCACGGTGCTGGACGGCGCCCGGTGGACGACTTGGCGGTTGCCGCTAGGAGCGGCGACCCGCTAAGCCAGGGCGAGGCGGCGTACCGAAGGGGTACGCCGGGAACGGAAGGGGCGGCCTTCGAACATGAAGGCCGCCCAGCTTTTTCTCTATGTGCTATCCCTACTGCTCGTTGGCGTGGTCCCCGCTCTAGGGAAGACGCCTCGTCGACTCGCCGACGGAGATGAACGGCACCGTCCCGTCGGGCAGCATGGTGGAGGGAAGCACGCCGTTCCACGCCTCGGCGGTCACGAGCGCCACGAGCTCGGGGTTGTCGCGCAGGGCCTCACCCTTGGCGCGGATGGCGCTCGCCTCGGCGTCGCCGGCCAGCCTGGTCGCCTCCGCCTGCGCCTTGGCCTCCGCCACCCGCGCGTCCGCGGCGCCCTGCGCCTGCGTTACCACGATCTGGGCCTGGATACGCTGCTGCTCGAGCTCCTGCGTGCGGCGCTGCACCTCGACCTCGGCCATCATGCGGGCCTCGACGGACTGCTCGTAGGCCGTGCTGAACGCGATGTCCTCGACCTGAACGGACTCGATCACGACGATGGTCGGATCGATCACGGCCATCACCGCGTCCGCCACCTTCTGGTTCAGCGAACTGCGCTGCTGGATGGCCTCGACGGCGTTGAACTGCCCGAACACGGTCCGCACGAGCTCGTTGACGCGGCGGTCGATGAGGCGCGACACCACGCCGTCCTCGCTGCCGAACTGAGCGTAGACCTCGTGCACCATCTCCGGCACGAGCCGGTACGTGACCGACACGCGCAGCTCGGCGAGCTGCTGGTCGCGGGAGTACGTCTCCATGCGGTCGTAGACCTTCGAGTTGGTCTGCACTCGCAGCATCACGACCCTGTCGACGAGGGGTAGCTTGAAACCGAGGCCGGGCGATGCGATGCGCTCGAACGCGCCGAGGCGCAGCACGACGCCGCGGTAGCCCTGGTCGACGGTGAACATGCTGGCGAACACCAGGATGGCTGCCAGTACGACGACGATGCCTATGAGGACCAGGCGGTTCGAAGTCTGGTTGGATGACCTGCGCTTGCTCGTTAGCTGGGCGAATTCGTCCACGGTAATGTCGATGGTACCGTACCGGGGCAGTCTGTTCGTTGCAGGCGCTTCGAGGGGCCGTGCTTGACGTGCTCCGTCAACGACCGTCCGCGCCCAGCGCCAAACCGACTAGCACCGGGTCGTGGTCGGACGACCTATACGGGTCGGCCGTGAACAGCCCCGCTTGAGCAGTGGGCTTGAAGGTCAGATCGTAATCGAGGATGTCGGGCTCGTCGGCGTTGATGTGCCAGGCGGTCGCGCCTGTGACTT
>JBDZVI010000021.1:30641-40077 GCA_040255585.1 Deinococcaceae bacterium | reverse complement strand
GGGGCCACGGGCGACCTGTGGTCCGACAGTGCGGACCCGCTCTTTGGCACGGCGGGGACGACCGATCCGGACGGCTACGCCGAGGCGGACATGGCGGAGGAAGCGCCGGGACCGCGAGGCGCGCCAGAACCAGGCGCGCAGCCCGACGCGCCAGCACGCGGCGTGCCCAAGTCTCGGCGAGGGGCCAAGACCCCCGCCACCGAACACCGATCGAGGCAGTCCACCGCGGCGGGGTCGACCCGGTCGGCGGGGGCCGCGGTGTCGACCAGCGACACGGTCGAGGGCAAAGCCTTCGCGAGGCTGCAGGAACTCTTCCCCGGCCGCGTCCTCGAGGTGACGCCGCTCAAGCCGGCCGCCGAGACGAGTGAGCAGGCCGACGAAGCGGTCGGAACGACCGAAGAGTACGTTGCCGGTTACGATGACGTCGAAGAGCCGGACCCTCCCGGCAGCGACGAGTGACGGCGGGACCGAACGCGCATGGAGCGCCGCGCGGCCCGAAGCCCACGAGGAGAACACGTGAACATCCAGAAGCTCATGAAAGAGGCGCAGCGCGCCCAGGCGAAGGTGGCGGAGGCGCAGGAGAGGCTCGCGACCATGACCGTGGAGGGCTCGGCCGGCGCCGGCCTCGTGCGCGTGGAAGCCACGGGCGATGGCACCGTCACGAAGGTCCGCATCGACCCGAAGGTCGTCGATCCGGCCGACGTCGAGATGCTCGAGGACCTCGTGACGGCCGCCGTCGGCGAGGCGCAGCGCCGCGCCAAGGAGCTGCAGGAGCGCGAGATGGGCTCCGCCATGGGCGGCATGCAGGGTCTGGGAGGCCTGTTCTGATCCAACCGTCGCTAGGGCGCGCTCCAGCCCGGGAGCGCGCTCGAGGCATGGAGTTCGCATGAGCGTCCGCTTCCCGTCAGCGCTTCTCACCCTCATCCGCGAACTCGGCAGGCTACCCGGCATCGGACCCAAGAGCGCCCAGCGGTTGGCCTTCTACCTGTTCAACCGTCCGGAGGAGGAGGTCCGCGACCTCGCGGAGGCGTTGGTCGGCGCCAAGACAGGTCTGGCCCGGTGCCCGGTGTGCTTCAACGTTATGAGCGCCGGCCAGGAGTGCTGCGCCGTCTGCTCCGATCCGCGGCGCGACCGCGGGCTCCTCTGCGTCGTCGAGCAGCCCGCCGACCTGCTGGCCATCGAGCGCTCTGGCGAGTACGCCGGCCTGTACCACGTGCTGCACGGCGCCCTGAGTCCCATGAACGGGGTGGGGCCGGAGCAACTCACCTTGGACGCGTTGGCGCGCCGTATGGCCGGGCTGCGTGAGGTCGTGCTCGCCACCTCGACCACGGTGGAGGGCGAGGCGACAGCCCACTACATCGCGCGCCTCCTCGCGCCATCGGGTGTGAGTGTCAGCCGCATCGCCTACGGTCTGCCCGTGGGCGGCGATCTCGAGTACGCCGACGAGGTCACCCTCGGCCGCGCGATCAGCAACCGCCGCCCCGTCTGAAGCCGCCCTTGACCTCAGGAAAGGCATACGTATAATGTCGGCGCTTCGCGGGAGGTAGGGGAAGTCATCTTGCCGTCTAAAAACGCCACGACGCGGCTCGTCATCGTCGAGTCGCCAACCAAGGCACGCACGATCAAGCGTTTCCTGCCCGCCGGCTACCAAGTAGAGGCGAGCATGGGGCACGTCCGCGACCTGCCCAGCAACGCGGCCGAGATCCCGGACCGCTACAAGAAGACTGACTGGGCACGCCTCGGCGTGAACGTCGACGCCGGCTTCGAGCCGATCTACGTGATCTCGCCGAAGAAGCGCGCGGTCGTCAACAACCTCAAGGCGGCGCTCAAATCGGCCGATGAGGTCTACATCGCGACTGACGAGGACAGGGAGGGCGAGTCCATCGGCTGGCACCTCGTCGAGGTCCTCCAACCCGACGTGCCCGTCAAGCGCATGGTGTTCCACGAGATCACGGAACGGGCCATCCTGGAGGCGCTCGACAAGACACGCGACATCGACACGAACCTGGTCGATGCCCAGGAGACGCGGCGCGTGCTGGACCGCCTCGTCGGTTACGCCATCAGCCCGCTGCTATGGCGCAAGATCGCGCCGAAACTGAGCGCGGGGCGCGTGCAGAGCGTGGCCGTGAGGCTCCTCGTCATGCGCGAACGCGAGCGCATGAGCTTCGTCAGCGCCTCGTACTGGGACCTGGCGGCCAAGCTGGAGCGCCTCGGCACGACGTTCGATGCGAGCCTCACCCACGTGGGCGGCGTGCGGGTCGCGGGCGGGCGCGACTACGACCCGGACACCGGCCGGCTGAAGGCCGAGCTGACGCCGGGCGTCGACACGGTCGTCCTCGACGAGGCCAGGGCTCGTGAGCTCGCGGCAGCGGCCGGGTCGGCCGCCTGGCGGGTCGCCGGGCTGGAAGAGCGCGAGCAGACGCGCTCGCCGGCGGCGCCCTTCACGACCTCGACCCTGCAGCAGGAGGCCGGCCGCAAGCTCGGCCTCTCCGCGCGCGACACCATGCGCGTGGCGCAGAGCCTGTACGAGAACGGCTACATAACGTACATGCGCACCGACTCGACCGCCCTCTCGCAGGAGGCCCTGAACGCTGCGCGGGGCGCCATCATGCGGCGTTATGGCGCCGATTACCTCAGCCAGGGCGAGCGCAAGCACAAGGGCGCCGCGCGCAACGCGCAGGAGGCCCACGAGGCCATCCGGCCGGCCGGCACGGAGATGAAGACCGCCCAGGAGCACGGACTGAAGGGCGTCGAGGCGGCGCTCTACGACCTCGTCTGGAAGCGCACCGTGGCATCGCAGATGGCGGACGCGCGCCTCAAGTTCGTGACGGCACGGATCACGGCCAGGAGTGGCTCGGACGAGCTGACCTTCCGGGCTACGGGCCGCAGCGTGCTCTTCCCGGGCTTCTTCAGGGCCTACGTGGAGGGCTCCGACGATCCCGAGGCCGCGCTCGACGACCGCGACCAGCCACTGCCCCTCCTCGCCACGGGTGACGGGCTGGGTTGCCAGAGCGTCACGGCCGAAGGTCACGAGACGAAGCCGCCCGCGCGCTTCACGGAGGCGTCGCTCGTCAAGCTCCTGGAGGCCGAGGGCATCGGCCGTCCGAGCACTTACGCGAGCATCATCGACACGATCCAGGCGCGCGGCTACGCTCGCAAGCAGGGCCAGCAGCTCGTGCCGACCTTCACGGCGTTCGCCACCAACAACCTCCTGGAGCGCCAGTTCAGGCAGCTCGTCGACACCGAGTTCACGGCGCAGATGGAGCAGGTCCTGGACGACATCGCGGCGGGCGAGCGCGCGTCCGGGGCTTACCTGCGCGACTTCTACCTCGGGAACGAAGGCATCGTGCGCCTCGTAGACGATGCGCTCGAGGCGATCGACGCGCGCCAGATCTCGACGGTCGAGAACCCGGCGTGGGCGCCGTACGTCGTGCGCGTCGGGCGTTACGGGCCGTACGTCGAGGGCCCGCTCGACGGCGAGACCCGCACGGCGTCGCTGCCGCCCGACGTGGCGCCGGGCGACCTGACGAAGGACAACCTGACCAGGTACCTGACCGAAGGCAACATGGGCGATGTCGTGATCGCGACCGAGCCCGGCTCCGGCACACCCGTCTACTTGAAACGAGGCCCGTTCGGCCCCTACCTGCAACTCGGCGATGCGGGCTCGGACGGGGGCAAACCCAAGCGCGTCTCCCTACCCCCCGGCGTAGAGCCGCACGAGGTCTCGAGCGACCTGGCGCTGCGGCTCATCGCGCTCCCGTTGCGCCTCGGCGACCACCCGGAGGACGGCAAGCCCGTCGACCTCGGCATCGGCCGGTACGGCCCGTACGTCAAGCATGGGAGCACCTTCGCCTCCATCCCCAAGGGCGAGTTCGTGCTCGACGTGAACCTGGAGCGCGCGCTGCAACTCCTCGCCCAGAAGGCCCGCCGCGGCACCGCGGCGCTCAGGGTCGTTGGCGCCGACCCGCGCACGGGCGAGGCCATCGAGTTGTACGAAGGACGCTTCGGCCCGTACGTCAAGCGCGGCAGCGTGAACGCGTCCCTGCCGCGCGACGTGGCGCCCGAAGCGCTCGAACTGGATCAGGCCGTGGCGCTCCTCGATGCGCGTGAGGCCGCCGGGCCGTCGAAGGCGAAGGGACGCAGGGGCACGGGCGCTGGTGCCAAGACCGCTGGTGCCAAGACCAAGCGAGGGAAAGCCGGCGGCAAGGGGGTGCGCAAGCCCTCCGGTCCCGCCGCGCCGAAGGCCAAGGCCACACCCGAGCAGCTCGTCGCTTACCTCGGGGAGCTCGACCCGGCCGATGCGGCGGTGGCGTCGCTCACGCTCGGAGCGCACGGTCCGGGTCTCGACTTGGCCGCCGCGGCGGCGCGCCTCGGCATCGACCGCAGTGAGGCGGAGACCCGCAACAAGCGCGCCCTGTTCAAGCTGCGCATGAGCTTCGGACGCGACCGCGCCAAACAGCCAGACGGCGGTTGAGAGCGGGCCGTGAGCGCTGCGGGAGGGTCCCTCGGCCGCGGCCTGAACCTGGCCGCGCTCGCCCGGTCGGCCGGCGGCGAGCCGTGCGAGGTGCCCGGCTGGCCGCTCGAGGCGCAGAGCCTGGTGGTACCGACCGCGGTGGCGGGGGACCGCGCCAGGTGGCTCGTGGTGCTCGAGGGCGAGGTGATCGTCGACCTGCCCTCCGGCGACTTCAGAGTCCTCAAGGCCGGCGACGGCCTCGCGTTCCCCATCGGCGTCGAGGCCGTGCTGCGCAGCGTGGCGCGTCCGGCCGTCCTCCTATGGCACGCGGCTACCTAGGTCCGGGCCGTCTGCCCGCGTCGCGGTAGCGGCGACGCGAGCACGCTAGACTCGAAGGGTGAGGCGCTACACCGTCGCTGACGGGGTCGTCATCAAGCGGCACCCGCTCCCATCCGGAGACCTGGTCGTCACCCTCCTAGGGCGCATGGGCAAGTGGCGGGCCGTCGCTCGCAAAGGCACGCTGCCCGGGGGGAACATCGGTCGTCTCTCCCTCTTCCACGACGTAACCGTGCAGTTCTACCGGCGCAACGAAGAGGACTTGGCGCTCCTCACGCAGGTCCAACTCAACGGCGCCCTACCGGCCCTCAGCGGCACGACGACCTACGCGTACGCGCACCTACTATGCGAGCTCGCCGACGCCCTGACGGTCGACCTGCACCTGGAGGCGCGGGTGTACGACTACCTCACGTCCGCTCTCCGGGGACTCGCCTCGCACCACGACCCCGAACTGGTCGCGCTGCTCTACGCTTGGCGGCTCCTCGGCGTCGCCGGACTCGCCCCACGAGTGGGAGCGTGCGTGGCGTGCGGGGCCGTCGCTCCACTCGTCGCCCTCGATGTCGCGGCCGGGGGCCTGACTTGCGACCGCGACCGGAGCGGGCTGGCCCTCACGACTACCGAGGTCGGCGAGTTGCAAGCGCTGGTGGGCGGCGGCATGGCGGAAGCGCTCGCGACCGAGCTGCCACGCCGAGACCGGCATTGGAGGCTGCTGGAGGCCTACGTGGCGTATCACGTGCAGGAGTTGCGCAGCTTCGCGTCGTTGCATGCGGGGGTGGCATGATCGCCCTCCTCGCCGCGCTGGCGGGCGGCTACCTCCTCGGCGCCATACCGACGGCCGCGCTGATAGCGCGAGCCAAGGGCAAGGACGTCTTCACTCTCGGCTCGGGGAACATGGGCGCCATGAACACGGCGCGCAACCTCAACATCTGGCTCGGCGCGCTCGTGCTTTTGCTAGACGTGGCGAAGGGGGCTGCGGCCACGGGCGTTGGCATGCTCGTCGCCAGCCTCACACCCGAGAGCGCGACCGCGGCAACCACCGCCACATCGGCCGCCGCCGCAGCGGCGACCGCGGCAGCCACCGTCGGGGCCGTCTCGGCCATCCCGCTGGCGCTCGCCGCGCCGCTGGCGGCGGGGTTCGGCGCGGTGCTCGGTCACGCATGGTCGGCGTTCGTGCGCTTCAAGGGCGGCAAGGCGTTGGCCACGACCCTCGGGGTGTCCCTTCCCCTCTATCCGCAAGCCGGCCTGGCCGCGCTCGTGCTGATCATCGCCGTATACCTCATCACGCGCCGCGCGGGCATCGCCGGCGTGGTGACCATGCTCGCGTACCCGGTGCTCACCCTCCTTGCCCTCGACAAGGCGGGGTGGCCGCGCGAGGACGCGTTCGCCGTCGTCACCTGGGTGCTGCCGATCGTGGCGGTCGTCCTGCTCAAACACCTCTTGGCGTGGCTGCGACGGCCGCCCAAGGAGACGACGGGCGTCACTGCAGACGGAGGCGGTCCTCTCGCGGACCGCCGGTGAGGGCGTCGCGCGCTTCGCCTACCAGGAACAGGCTCCCTGCTATCAGTACCGTCTCGCCAGGCTCGGTGAGTCGGACGGCCAACTGCAACGCGAGTTCCGGGTCGGCCGCCGCCAGAGGCGTGCCAAGCCCCGAGGGCAGCTCGGATGCCAGCGCTGCGGCGTCCATGGCTCGCGGGCTGCGCACGGCACGGGTAAGCACAACGTCGTCGGCGAGCGGCACCAACTCGGCGAGGACACCGCGTACGTCCTTGTCGGCTGAAGCCCCGAAGATCAGCACGGCGACCCCACCCTGCAACTCTCTGACCGCTGCCGCGAGCGCCGCGGCCGCGGCAGGGTTGTGCGCACCGTCGAGGACGACCCGGCGTCCAAGGTACTCGAAGCGTTCCAACCTGCCGGGCCAGCGAGCGTCGGCGACGGCGCGCACGGCGACGCCAGGGTCGACACCGACGGCTACCGCGGCCTCCAGGGCCAGCGAGAGGTTCGTGACCTGGTGGCGACCCACGAGCGGCGAGACGACGCGCACGCCGTCCCCACGGCCGCCGGCGGCGCGGCGCCACGTGAAGGCGACGCCGGCCCACGAGAGGGCCACCGCCTCGCCCCAGAACGCCTTGCCGTAGGTGAGGAGCGGGGCTTCGAGCGCGGCGGCGCGCTCCGCGATCACGCGCCCCGCTGCGCCCTGCACGCCCGAGACGACCGGACGGCCTGCGCGCAGCACCCCCGCCTTCTCGGCGGCTATCTCCTCCACCGTGCCTCCGAGGATGGCGGTGTGGTCGAGCGCCACGGTCGTCACACAAGAGAGCTCCGGCTCCACGGCGTTGGTGGCATCGAGCCGCCCGCCGAGGCCGACCTCCAGCACGGCCCAGTCGGCGCCCGCCTCGGCGAAGCGGACGAGTGCCGCCGCCGTCATGACCTCGAAGAACGTCGCGCCGACGGCCTCCGCGGCCGGTCGCACGCGCGCCACCGCCGCCTCCACCTGGGCTTCCGTGCTCGGCTCCAGATCGACCTGCACGCGTTCGCCCACGTGCTGGAGGTGCGGGCTCGTGTAGAGCGCCGTCCGGCGGCCGGCTGCGCGGAGGCAGGCCGCCAGCGTGCGCGCCACGCTGCCCTTGCCGTTCGTACCGGCCACCAGCACGCAGCGCAGCGCGGCGTCGGGAGAACCGACCCGTTCGAGCAGGTCGCGCATCCTACCCAAGCCGGGGTGCATGCCGAAACGCTGGAGGGAGAAGAGCCAGTCGAGGTTGGGCGTGGCGTCAACGACCTCAGGTGCGTTCATCGCACTCCTTGAGGGCCATGAGCTCGGGCACGTCGTGGGCGGTGTCGTGGTGGCGTGCGACGAGGTCGACCACCCGCGCAGAGCTCCCGGCGCGCCGCAGGAGCTCGGCGCCGTACGCGGCGTGGTGCGTCCGCGCCTGCCTGGCGCCCGCCAGGCCGGTCAGGCGTGGACCGGCGTCCGCAGTGGAAGGCGGCAGCACGTGCGTGAGCGCTCGGACGAGCGCGCCCTGGGGCGTGCCGAGCTTGCCGACGTCATGAAGGAGCGCGGCGACCAGCAGCTCCCTATCCTCCCGGTGGGATCCGGCGAGGCATTTGGCCACCTGCACGCCGTGCGCTCGCTCCTCGCGCGGCAACCGCTGGAAGAGGGCATACTCGGCAGGCGCGAGGAGTCCGCGTGCCCACTCGTCGTCCGGCTCGGCCAGCGCCGGAACGGCCGCCTGCAGCGTGCGCCGCGCCGCGTTGACGTACCAGATCGCCGGCTTCCTACCCATACGCCTAGCAAGTCTAGTCTGGGCGGGCGGCCGGAGACGGTATGCTGGCCCGGTTGAAGCCCATCCGGGCGGCCGGGGAGTTGCTTAAGTGCATATTCGTTCGTACATGGGGGCGTTGGCCAGGGTCAGAGTCGGAGTCGCCCTCGTCCTCACGCTCCTGGCGACCGCATGGGTCGCTCAGCCGGCGTTCGCGCAGGACATGCCGGAGCCTCAGCGGTCCCAAGCGACGGACTCGCCCACCGCCCAGCCGGACCCGGCTGCCTCGACGGACCCGGTGCCTGCCCTGGCGGACGCCGCCGTGCGCACCTGGCTGCAACGCGAGCCTGTCGCGCTCGAGAGCCTGGCCACCCTTGAGCCGGCGGCGCTGTGCCGGATGCTACCGGAGCTCGTCACGAACCCGGCGCCGCCGCCCGGCACGCAGGTGCGCGTCGAGGACCGGATCGAGCGTCCGTCCGACGTGGCGGGCGAGAGGCGCTTCACGTACGCGGCCGTCCGAGGCGACGGTCGGCTCGACGTGGTCGAGGTCGTCATGCAGGAGGCGGGCGGCGCGTGGAGCGCCGAGAGCGTGGGCTTCTTACAGCAGAACGAGCCGGTCGGGGTTCGCGCCTGGCTCCAGACGCCCGCTGCGGCCTGGGTGTTCGCTGCGTTCTCGCTCCTCGTGCTGTTCGCCCTGACGCGTCGCGGCTCGACCCTGCGCAGATGGCTCGCCGCCGGCATGGGCGCGATCCGCGAGCACCGGCGCCTCGTCGTCGGCACCCTCGTCGCGCTCTACGCTCTCTTCGGTCTCGGAGCCTACGTCGGCTCGACGCTCCCTCAGGAGTGCGAGCAGGCGGTGCTAGACGTGCTTAACGCCGCCATCGGCAGCGTCGGGGCCACGCAGGCTTACGGGAGCGGCAACGTCGTGCGCGCCGCCGCCACCACCTACTTCCAGAACTTCGCCGTCGTCTCGACATCCGTGCTGCTGCCGCTGGCCGCGCTCTTCGCCCTGCCCGCCTACCTCTTCGCCGGCCTGTCGTTCTTCGCGCAAGGCATCCCGTTCGGCCTACTGGCGAGCGGCGGCGTAGGCTACACCGTCCTGCTCGTCCTGCTGCTCGTGATCGAGCTCACGTCGTACTTCCTGGTCGTCGCGGGCGGCGGCATGTTCCTGGCCACCCTGTTCAGGGGGCGCAAGACGACGGCGCCGGGCGGGCCGTTCACGCGGGGCTTCCGCAAGCTGCTCCTGATGCTGCCCATAACGGGCCTCCTGCTGCTGGTCGGCGCCTGGTACGAAGCCCTGATCATCATCCTCGGGTTGGCGTAGCCCGGCGCAGCCGTGCGGCGGCGCGTAGACCGTCGGACAGCGCCGTACTCGACGCCGTATTCGGCG
>JBDZVI010000021.1:0-30541 GCA_040255585.1 Deinococcaceae bacterium | reverse complement strand
GCGCACGTCTTCAGCGCCCCGTGCGGCGCCACGCTCCGCGGATGGCCGGGGCCACGTCGACGAGCGAGGTCGCGCCAGCGAACTCCTCCGCGTGCGGGCCCAAGACCAGCAGCGGCACCTCAGCGTCGGTGTGTTGCCCGGAGCCGACGTCCTCGAGGTTGCCGTGGTCGGAGGTGACCACCACCGTCACGCCATGTCCGCGGAGCCGCGACAGCACGTCGTCGAGCAGCCCGAGCAGGCGAGTGGCGCCGGTGAAGTCCTGAGCGTGGCCCAGGGCGTCGGTCGGCCAAACGTCGAAGAACGTGAAAGCGGCCGCGCTGGCCAGCCCGAGCAGCGCCGCGGCCGTCCCCGCGGCGCCGTGGGCGGAGAGGCTGGGATCCATCGCTGCGAACCGCTCGCCGGTCAGATCGGCGGCGGCCGCTCCGCCCGCGCGGTAGGCGTCGAGGTCGCGGAGCTCGAGACCGGCGGCCAGCGCGGCGAACGCGGGGGCGTTCGGGCGGTGGCGTCTGCCGCCCATGGCGGCGAAGTAGGCCGGCGGGTAGGCGTTGGCCAGCACGGCCCCGCCGGGCTCCGATGCCTCGGTGAACAGGGTGCCACGCTCCTCCATCAGCCGCTGCAGTGTCGGGCCAGGCCACGGACCGTAATGCCGGCCCATGACTGCCGCGGCGTTGGCACCCGTCAGCAGCGTCGTCTGCCCGGTGGCCGATTGCGGCAGGCCCTCGACGCCGAGCGTGGCGTCGAGACGCCGGTACACTAGTTCGCTCGTCGTCACGGGCTCCGCCGCCAGCGTGAGCTTGGTTCCCAGGAGACTCTCGATGAACGGGGTCTCTGCCGCAGCGACGGGGTTCGCTGAAGGGTCGTCCGGGCCGAGGCCGACGCCGTCGAGGAACACGAACAGGACGCTGGCGCCTGTCATGCCTTCCGTCCCGCCGACCCCGGGCCTGGCTTGGCGCGTCAGCCGACCCCCATGGCCGCGCGCACGCGCCGCATGGTGCCCGAGGCGATCTCGCGCGCGCGGTCCGCGCCCGAGGCCAGGAGCGCGTCGAGCTCGGCGCGGTCGCCCATGTACTCCCGGTAGCGCGCCTGGATGGGCTCCAGGGTGGTCATGACGGCCTCGACGAGCGCCTTCTTCAGGTGCCCGTAGCCGGCGCCGTCGAACTCCGACTCGATCTCGTGCATCTCCTTCTTCGTGAGTACCTGGTAGATGGAGAGGAGGTTGCGCACCCCGGGCGAGGCGTGCTCGAAACGCAGTTCCCTGCCGGAGTCCGTGACCGCCGACATGATCGCCTTCTTGACCGTCTTGGCGTCGTCGAGGAGGTTGATGGCGTGTCCGGGCCGCTGGGCGGCGATGCTCTTCGACATCTTGACGGTCGGGTCGTCCATGCCCATGATGCGCGCGCCGAGCACCGGGGTCTGGGCTTTGGGGAGCTTGAAGACCTCGCCGAAGAGGACGTTGAAGCGTTGGGCGACGTCGCGGGTCAGCTCGATGTGCTGAACCTGGTCGTCGCCGACGGGGACGAACTCCGTGTCGTAGAGCAGTATGTCGGACGCCATGAGAACCGGGTAGTCGAGCAGGCCGGTGCCGACGCTCTCGCGCCCCTCGGACTTGGACTTGAACTGCGTCATGCGGTACAGCCAGCCGAGAGGGGTGACGCAGTTGAGGAGCCACGTCAGCTCCGTGTGCTCTTTGACGGCCGATTGGACGAAGATGACGTTCCGCTCGGGTTCGATGCCGACGGCGAGGTAGAGCGCCGCGACGCTGCGCGTCTGCTCGCGCAGGCGGGCCGGGTCGATGTCCTCCGGCACGGTCAGGGCGTGCAGGTCGACGACGCAGAAGACGCTGTCGCGCTCGTGCTGCTGCGCCACCCACTGCTGCAACGCCCCGACGTAGTTGCCTAGGTGGAGGATGCTCGTGGGCTGGATCCCTGAGAAGACACGCGGCTTGGCCGCGCCGATCGTCGCGTTCATGAGGGCCAAGTATACGCGAGCGTCAGCGGGTCTCGAGGACGTACAGGCTCAGGCCCGGCAGCGAGAGGCCGCCGTTCGCGCCGGCTTCGAGCGCGGCGCCCGTGATCAGGTCCGCTCGCGCGTAGCCGTCGAGTTCCTCCGGCCCCAACCCGACCGCGCGCGCAGAGAGGTTGGCGAGGACCAGCAGCTCCTCGTCAGGCGCGAGCCTCGCCACGGCGAGCACCGCGCGTGACGACGTCCTGAGCACGTGCCATTCGCCGGAGCGCAGGGCGGCGCGCTCGTTGCGCACGGCGATGAGGCGCCGATAACGCTCCAGCAGCGAGGTGGGGTCGCCGGCCTGTTCGGCCACGCTCACGCCGGGCAGACCCGAGCCCGGGTCCGTCCATGGGGCGCCGGTCGAGAAACCGAAGGAGCCGTCAGGGCCGACGGCCGCCCAGCGCATGGGCGTGCGCTTCTCGAGGTCGCCAGAGCCCGGGCCGTCGGGCATGCCTACCTCCTCTCCGTAGTAGACGAACGGGGTGCCGGGCAGCGTGATGAGAAGGCCGGCCGCGAGCCCCAGGCGGGCTTCGTCGCGCCGTGGGATGGAGAGGCGCGTGGCGTGGCGCGTCTGGTCATGGTTCGTCAGGAACGTGCCGCGCGCGGCCCCGGCCGGGTAGAGGTCGCGCTCCTGCGCGAGCGTGTCGGCGAGGTCCGCCGCGCTGCGCGACTGCAGTGCCGCCAGCACGACCTTCCAGAGCGGGTAGTCGAACGACATGTCGAGTTCGGCGTCGCGGTGGTAGCGCACGATGGCGGGCGTCTCGGTCCACGTCTCCCCCAACAGGAACGCGTGCGGCGCCACCGCGTGGAGGTGCTCCTCGAACCCCCTCACCCACGCGTACGTCGCGGGGGTGTTGGAGATCTGACCGTCCTCGCCCTCGACCAGGTGCTGGATGGCGTCCACGCGGAAGCCGTCGACGCCGAGCTCCAGCCAGAAGTCGGCGGCGCCGTACAGCGCCTCCGTCACGTTGGGGTTGGCCAGGTTCAGGTCGGGCATGCCCGGGCCGAAGAGACCCAGGTAGTAGTCGCCGCCCGGGGTGGCGTGCCAGGCGCTGCCGCCGCGGGTGCCGCGGATGGGCGGCGGGTCCGACTCGAACCGGTAGTAGGCGCGGTAGCGCTCGTCGCCGGCCAGCGCGGCGAGGAACCATGGGTGCAGCCTCGACGTGTGGTTAGGTACGAAGTCGAGGATCACGCGTATCCCGAGCGCGTGAGCTTCCGAGACGAGCGCACGCATGTCGTCGATGGTCCCGTAGTCGGGGTTGACCGCCGTGTAGTCGGTGACGTCGTAGCCGTGGTAGCTGGGGCTGGGGTAGGTGGGCATGAGCCACAGCCCGCCGACGCCGAGGTCGCTGAGGTACGGCAACCGGTCTATGAGGCCGCGCAGGTCGCCAACGCCGTCACCGTTCGAGTCCTGGAAGGAGCGAACGAACACCTCGTACCAGACGACCTGGTCCCAGCGGAGGTCGGTGGCGGGCGCCGGCTGCAGCGTCGTGGTCGAGGCCATGGCGATGGTGAGGAACGCGCCGAGGAGCACGGCGGACGCCCGCGGGCTCACGGGAAGGTCTTGCCGACCCAGGCGAGCGGGTTGCTGGCAGCCTGCCGTACGCGCATCTCCCAGTGGAGGTGTGGGCCGGTCGAGAGGCCGGTGGTGCCCACCTCGCCGATGACGTCGCCGCGCTTCACGACGTCGCCGACCGCCACCAGGATCTTCGACTGGTGGAAGTAGTAGCTGAACACGCCGTCGCCGTGGTCGATGGCGGTCCAGCCGCCCTTGATGGGGTACGGACCGGCCACCACCACGACGCCGTCGTTGGTGGCGTGGATGGGTGTGCCCTGCGGCGCGGCGAGGTCGAGACCGTAGTGGAAGGACACGGGGCCGCCTTGCGCGTAACGTCGGGCGTCACCGAAGCCGCTGGATGTCACGCCCTCGATCGGGGCGATGAAGGGCTCCGTCCACAGCGGGTCGGGTCTGGCGTGCTCCCAGGCGGCGGCGATCGTCCGCGCCTCCAGGCTCTGGCCTTCCGGCGTGACGACCGCCAAGACGGACGGGGCTATCTGGAGTTGCTCCACGGTGACAGGCAGCGGTTCGAGCACGACTTGGCGCCTCTCCGTGACCGCGCGCCCGAACTCGTCCACGACGCTCATGTCTACGTCCAGCGTCGTCGGGTCGACGGTCATCACCGTGGCCACCACGCCGCGGTACTCGGCCGTGCCGTCCTCCGCCACGAGCCGTCGCAGGGGCACGTTCTCGCCCGCCACGGTGAGGCTGACGTCCGTGACGGTCGCCTCGAGGAGCGGGTCGGCGGCGGCGCCGGGCAGCCCGCGGACCCAGATGCCGAGAGGGTCGCCCGACACGACCCCTTCCGCGACGGAGAGCGTCGGCTCGAGCGCCGGGACCCCGATCACGAGGGCGTCGTACGTCGTCTCGTTCCCGGCGCCGTCCACGGCGATCAGGTGGGCGACGTTGGCTCCGGCGGCGGCGGGCGTGTCGAAGGTCGTCTCCTGCTCCACTACCTGGACGGTGCCGCCCGCGTACTCGAGCGTGAGCGTGACGGGCTCGTCGGCGCTGGCGAAGAGGGTCAGCGGCGCCCCGACGGGCAGGCGCGCCGGCACCTCGACGTAGAGTTGCGGCGGCGTGGTGTCGCGCAGCGCGGCGTAGACGGTGAGACTGAGTAACAACGCCGTGAGGACCACGAGCAGCACCAAGGCCCTGCGGCGGTAACGGAGCATCAGGTCGCCTGGCTCGTCACGAACGGGAGGTTGCGTAGGCGGTGGTTCACGTCGAGACCGTAACCGTAGACGTAGGCGTCCGGGATGGTGAAGCCGACGTAGTCGACGGGCACCTCGACCTGGCGGCGTGAGGGCTTACTGAGCAGGGTGGCCACCTTCACCGACTTGGGCGAGCGACCCTTGAGGTAGGCGAGAAGGTACTGCATGGTCAGGCCCGTGTCGACGATGTCCTCGACCAGCACGACCTGCCGGTCCTTGAGGCTCTGGTCGAGGTCCTTGACCAGCTTCACCTCGCCGCTCGACTCCGTGCGCGAGCCGTACGAGGAGACGGACAGGAAGTCGACGGTCAGGGGTCGGTCGATGGCGCGCACCAGGTCGGCCATGAACATGAAGGCGCCGTTCAGGACGCAGATCAGGTGCAGCTCGCCCGTAGGGTGGTCGGCCGCGATCTCGGCGCCAAGCTCCTTGACGCGCCCGGCGATCTGCTCGGCGCTCACGTGCACGGGACCCGTCCCCAAGTGGAAGATGCTCTCGCTCACCTAGAACTCCAGTTCCTTGGGGGCGACGGGCGCCCCCAAGCGCGGCTACTGCCGCGCGCGACCCCATAGGCTACCGCCCCGCGCCGACCGTGGTGCCGGATGGGCCGCCCCATGGGGCGGCGTGCGGTCCCCGGTTCCGGAGCCGATCCGGTCAGGCGCCGCGCGGCGTCGGAACGTGACCGAGCGAGCGTAGCTCCTTCTCGCTCAGCTCTCGGAACGCCCCCGGGGCGAGGTCGCCGAGCTTCAGGGTCCCGACACGGACCCTGACGAGCCGCTCCACCGGGTAGCCGAGCACTTTGAACAGGCGCCTCACCTCGCGTTTACGCCCCTCGGTCAGGACCACGACGGCCCCGCCCGGCGCCGGGCGGGCGCTGCGGGCGGCGGCGATGCCGTCGTCGAGCTCGATGCCGGCGAGGAGCTTCTTCAACGTGATGCCGTCGAGCCGCCCCTCCTTCGTCCACACCCGGTACTCCTTCTCAAGCTCGTAGCGCGGGTGCGTGAGGCGGAGCGTGAGGTCGCCGTCCGTCGTGAGCAGCAACAACCCCTCCGAGTCGCGGTCCAGTCGGCCTACCGCGTGCAGCCCGGGCGTCGGCGGGAGGAGGTCGAAGACGGTGGCGCGCCCGCGTTCGTCGCGCGCCGTCGTGACGTAGCCCGCCGGCTTGTTGAGGACGTAGGTGACGTGATCCTGCGGCTCGCTCACCTGTTTGCCATCGACGCGCACGTCGTCACCGGGCTCGACGCGGTCGCCGAGCTGGGCCACGCGGCCGTTGATGCGCACGCGTCCGCGCCGGATGAGGTCCTCCGCCGCGCGCCGGCTGGCTATGCCGGCTCTGGCTATGAGACGTTGCACGCGCTCGCCCGCGAGCCCTTCGTCGGCCTCCCGTTGCGCATGTCCTCGGCCGGGGGTCCGCTGGGCCGTTGGCCCGGCACCCGTCGGCCTCTTGCCCGTCGGTCGGTTACGTGTCGGCCCGTTGCCTGCCGGCCTGTTGCCCGCCGGTCGGTTACCTGCCGACCTCTTGCCCGCCGGTCCGTTGCCTGCCGGCTTCTTGCCCGCCGGTCTACTACTCGCTGGTCTCGGCCGGCGCTTCTGGTCTCGATCGTCGCTCATCCCAGAGCATGATAGCGGCGCCCCGGAGACGGTGTTACGGTTCGCCCATGATCCATCCGATATTGGAACGCCATGCAGACCTACTCGTGACCTACTGCACGAGCATCGCCCCTGGGGACCAGGTGTTCGTGCAGGTCGACGTCGGCGCGCTCGAACTGGCGCGCGCCATCACGCGGCGCGTCCTGCGCGCCGGGGCCGAGCCGCACCTCCGCCTCCTCTACCCCGAGCAGACCGCCGACCTACTCGAGTTGGCCACTGACGAGCTCCTGGCCTCCGAGCCCGCCACCCTCCTAGCCGAGATGAAGCGTATGGACGCCTACATCCGGGTGAACGCCCCGACGAACGCCTACGAGTTGGAGGGTGCGGACCAGGCCCGTCAGGCGGCGCTCGGCAAGCGGCTGTGCGACGTCACCAACCAGCGTACGCGCCACACGCGCTGGGTCGGCACCCTCTATCCGACGCCGGGCGCCGCGCAGGTGGCCGGTATGAGCAGCGAGGCGTACGAGCGGTTCGTCTTCGGCGCCATGTTCCTTGACGACCCCGACCCGGCCGCGCGGTGGCGGGAACTCGGCGCGGCGCAGCAGCGCTGGGCGGACCGCCTCTCGCAAGCGCGCGAGGTGCGCATCACCGGTCCCGGCACGGACCTGCGCCTGGACGTGACGGGCCGCAAGTGGGTCAACTCCGACGGCAAGCGCAACATGCCTTCCGGCGAGGTGTTCACGGGGCCCATCGAGTCCTCCGCCGAGGGCGTGATCACGTTCGAGGTCCCGTCGAGCGTGGCCGGCACGATCGTCGAGGGCGTCACGCTGCGCTTCGAGGGCGGTCGGGTCGTGGAAGCGAGCGCGCGGCGTGGCCAGGAGCTGCTCGACGCGCGGCTCGAGGCCGACGCCGGGGCACGTTACCTGGGCGAGCTCGGCATCGGCACCAACCCGCACATCACCATGCCCACCCTACAGACGCTCTTCGACGAGAAGATCCTCGGGACGGTACACCTGGCCCTCGGCTCCTCATATCCGGAGACGGGCGGCAAGAACGAGAGCAGCATCCACTGGGACCTGATCTGCGACCTGCGGGGCGGCGGCGAGGTGACGCTCGACGGCGAGACGTTCCTGCAGGACGGCAAGCTGCTGGGCTGAACGCCGCCCGCCCCACCCCTTGCGCGCCGTCTCCTGCGTGTTACTATCAGCACCCGCGGCGGCTCGAAGCCGCGGCTGGTCAAAGCCGCGCCGGCTGGGCGCGCGCCGAAGTGGCGGAATCGGTAGACGCGCATGATTCAGGGTCATGTGTCCGCAAGGACGTGTGGGTTCAAGTCCCACCTTCGGCACCAACCACCTACGACCAGTCACCAAGGAGGAGGCCCCGGGTGCGCACCCGGGGCCTCCTCCTTGCGTTTCGATCACGGCTCAGCCGGCGGCCAGCTGCTCCAGGCTCCCGAGCTGCCGCAGGATCCGCACCACCTCGCCCAGCAGTTCGAGGCGGTTGCGGCGCACGTCGAGGTCGTCCGACAGCACGTGCACGGAGTCGAGGAAGTCGTCCAGTGGCGCCTTGAGGCTCACGACCGCCTGCGTTCCGCCTTCCAGTCCGCTCAGGGCGACCGGGGCGGCGTCACGGATGTCCCAGCCGGGCAGCTGCTCCTTGGCCGCTCCGAGGAGCGCCTGAACCCCTTCGAGGGCTCCTGGCAACGCCGCCAGCAGCCTTGGCTCGGCCTCCTCCTGGAACAGTTCCGGCTTCACCGCCTGACCGGCGGGAGCGCCCGCCTGCGTCGCGGCGGCCCCCCCGCCAGCTTCCGAGCGCGCGAGGTTGGCGGCGCGCTTGTAGAGGGCAAGCAGGTCCGGCATCTCCTCACGCTCCAGCAGCGCCTCGAGGAGCAGGGCGCGCCTGGCCGCTCCCACGACCGTGGCGGAGCCTAGGACGGCCGCGCGGACGACGGGCACGCTCGCCCCACGGTCGGTCAGGAGCGAGGCGACGCGGTCCCAGAGGAACTCGACGACGGCCCCCTGGGTCTCGATGTCCACGCTGACGGGGCCGTCCGCGTAGGCGGCCGCGGCCGCCTCGACCACCGTTGCCACCGGCAGGGGCCACCCCCGCTCGGCCAGAACGCGCACGATAGCCAGGCCGTCGCGGCGCAGCGCGAACGGGTCGGCGGAGCCGCTCGGCCTCTTGCCTAGGGCGAAGAAGCCGACGAGCTTGTCGAGCTTGTCGGCTACCGACAGGACGGCGCCGGCGGCGGTCACCGGAACCCCGTCCTCGTGCGTCTTGGGCCTGACGCCGTCGTACAGGGCCTCGGCCGTGGCGGACGGCAGCCCCTCGGCAAGGGCGTAGGCGCGCGCCATGACGCCCTCCAGCTCGGGGAACTCGAAGACCATCTCGGTGGCTAGGTCCGCGCGGAAGATGGGCAGCGCCTGCTTCGCGGCCTCGGCCTCGTCATCCCCGATGCCGAGCGCGTCCATGAGGAGCCTGGCGGACACTCCGACGCGGGCGGTCTTGTCGGCCATGCTCCCGAGCTCCTTCTGGAAGGCGATGCCGCTCAGACCCCACGCGTGCTGCGACAGGCTCTTGCGCCGGTCGGAGCGCCAGAAGAACCGCGCGTCGTAGAGCCGACCCGCCAGCACCTGCTCGTAGCCGGAGCGCACGACGGCCTCGTCCGGCACCCGGACGTTGGCGACGCCGACGAACGCCGGCGCGAACGCCCCGCCCGCCGCCCTGGTCGGGAAGAAGCGCTGGTGCTTGATCATCACGGTCGCGAGGACCTCCTCCGGCAACTCGAGGAACTCGTCGCCGAAGGCGCCCAGGATGGCGAACGGGCTCTCGACCAGGTCGGTCACCTCGTCGAGAAGCGCCGGCGCGTCGTCGGCCGTGAACCCCGCGCCGCCGGCGGCGGCTCGCACGGCCTCCCACGTGGCCGCCCGACGCTTGGCACGGTCCGATATCACGAAGCGCCTGGCAAGTTCTTCCTCGTACCCCTCCCCGCCCCGGACCTCGAACTCCTCAGGGGCGAGGAAGCGGTGACCTCGTGAGCGGTTGGAAGCGCGCACGCCCGCGACCTCGACGTCGACCACCTCGCCATCCAAGAGGGCGACCAGCCAGGCGATCGGCCTGATGAACGGCGTCGGCTCGTCGCCCCACCGCATCTTGCGAGGCGCTGGCAGGTCGCGCACGACGCCCGCCAGCAGGTCCGGCAGGAGCTCAGCGGTCCGCCGACCGCCGACGTGCACCTTCGCGTACACGTAGTTTCCGCGTTCGTCGTCGCTGCGCACCAGTTCCGAGGCGGCCACGCCGTTCTTGGCGGCGAAGGCCGTGGCGGCCTTCGTCAACTCGCCCTCCGCGGTGAACGCCACGTTGGCGGGCGGGCCGCGCCGCTCCTCGACCCGCTCGGGCGTCGAGTCGGGCAGACCCCTCACCCAGGCGGCGAGGCGGCGCGGGGTCGCGTATACCGTCACGCTCTCCGGCACGAGCTCGACCGCGGCAAGGCGGGAGCCGATCAGGTCAAGCAGACCGGCCTCGCCGCGCACCACGTACCAGCTGGGCAGCTCTTCCGTACCGATCTCGAACAGCAACTCGGCCACGGCCTACGCCCCCTTCCCGTTCGAGTCGGCGTCATCGACCGGCTGCAAGTAGGTCTTGGCGGTAGCCTCGGCCATGCGCCTCACGCGCTGCACGTAGCCCTGGCGCTCCGTCTGCGACAGCACGCCGCGCGCGTCCAGGAGGTTGAACGCATGCGAGGAGCGCAACACGAACTCGTACCCGGGGTAGACGAGGCCCTTGCCGAGAAGCCGGTACGCCTCCGCCTCGAACTTGTCGAACAGGAGGCGCTGGAGCTCGGGGTCGGACTCCTCGAAGTTGTAGCGCGAGTGCTGCACTTCCATGTCGCGCCTGAGGTCGCCAAGCGTCACGCCGGGAGCGAACTCGACATCGAACGCATGGTGCCTGTCCTGCAGGTACATGGCGAGGCGTTCGAGCCCGTAGGTCAGCTCGACGGAGACGGGTTTGCAGTCGAAGCCGGCCACCTGCTGGAAGTACGTGAACTGCGTGATCTCCATGCCGTCCATCCAGACTTCCCATCCGAGGCCCCAGGCGCCGAGCGTCGGCGACTCCCAGTTGTCCTCGACGAAGCGGATGTCGTGGGCGTGTGGGTCGATCCCGAGCGCGTACAGCGAGTCGAGGTAGAGCGTCTGGACGTCCGCCGGTGACGGCTTGAGGAGCACCTGGTACTGGTAGAAGTACTGGAACCGGTACGGGTTGTCGCCGTAGCGGCCGTCTGCCGGGCGGCGGCTCGGCGCGATGCCGGCCACCCTCCATGGCTCGGGACCGAGGGCCCTTAGGAAGGTCGTCGGGTAGAACGTACCGGCGCCGACTTCGGTGTCCTGCGGCGGGGCGACCACGCAGCCGCGTTCGGCCCAGAAGCGGTCAAGACGCGCGAGGATCTCTTGGAACAGCATGCGACTCCTAATCGCGGCGTGGCGACCGTTGGGGAGCGCCGCGCCGACGCATGGATTGTAAACGCAGGCCGGGAGTGGCGCGCCCGGGCCACCCGACCAGGCGCCCGCCCCGACGCCGGCCATCTGGTCGGACGGCGTTCGCCCGACCGCTGCCAACGCCAGCGCGGGCGCCTCGGTCCCGCCCACGACCGGCCAGGTGAAGGAAGGCTAGGTGAAGAAAAAGGTAACGAAGTCGCAGTCGCCGCACGGTCCGCGCAGGTACTATTGCGGCATGTACACGCGGCGCAGTCCGCTCTCGGCGGCCACCATCCCAGCGGCCCGCTCCCGGCGAACCCTCTCATGACCAAGAACGCGGTGGGCGCATGAACAGGTACGACGACCGTTCCAAACTAGTCTTCCACTACGCGCGCGAGGAGGGAACCCGGCTCGGGCACGGCATGATCGGCCCTGAGCACCTTCTGCTCGGCCTGATGCGCGAGGGGGGTACGGCCAGCAAGATCCTCGAGGAGTTCGACGCCACGCTCGACAGCTTCCGGCTCCTCGTCGAGGAGATGGTGGGTCGCGGCGACGGCCTGCCGAAGAACGAGGCGGCCATCACGCCGCGCGCCAGACGGGTCATGGAGCTCGCCGGCTCCGAGGCGCGCAGCCTCGGCTCGAACGTCATCGCCACCGAGCACATCCTGCTCGGCATCATCCGGGAGGGCGACGGCGTCGCCTACCGGATCCTGCAGAACCTCACGCGCGACGTCGACGCCGTGCGCTGGCGTATCCTCGCCGCCGCCGATCCGAAGAACCAGGCAGGCGCGGTGAACACGCCGTTCCTCGACGAGTACGCGCGCGACCTGACCCGCGAGGCGCACGACGGCAAGCTCGACCCCGTCATCGGGCGCACGGAGGAGATCCGCAGGGTCATCCAGATCCTCTCTCGCCGCACGAAGAACAACCCCGTCCTCATCGGCGAGCCGGGCGTAGGCAAGACGGCCATCGTCGAGGGGCTCGCCCAAGCCATCGTCGAGGGCCGCGTCCCGCCGACGCTGCTCAACGTCCGCGTCCTCTCCATCGACCTCAGCAACGTCGTGGCCGGCACCAAGTACCGTGGCGAGTTCGAGGAGCGGCTGCGCCAGATCATCGAGGAACTCAAGAACGCCCGCGTAGTGGCCTTCATCGACGAGCTGCACACGCTCGTCGGCGCCGGGGGCGCCGAGGGCACGCTCGACGCCGCCAACATCCTCAAGCCGCCACTCTCGCGCGGCGAGGTCCAGGTCATCGGCGCCACCACCACGGGCGAGTATCACCGCTACATCGAGAAGGACGCGGCGCTCGAGCGGCGTTTCCAGCCCGTCATCGTCCTGGAGCCCTCGCCGGAGGAGTCCCTCGAGATCCTGGTCGGCCTGCGCAACAAGTACGAGGCCCACCACGGCGTCGTCATCCCCAAGGAGATGTTGGAGCTGGCCGTCCGCTTCGGCGAGCGCAGCCTCCCTGGCCGCAACTTCCCCGACAAGGCCATCGACCTCATCGACGAGGCGGCGGCCAGGACGCGCCTCAACAAGTCGCTCGGCTTCCCCGTCCTTGAGGAGCCCGACGGCACGCCCATCGTGAGCCGCGAGGACATCGAGGCCGTCGTCGACTCGTGGGGGGGCATCTACGTCGACGATCAGGACAACGAGAAGCTCGCCCACATCGAGGAGCACCTCAAGCGGCACGTGGTCGGGCAGCGCAACGCCATCCGGGCGCTCGGCGCGGCGCTCAGGCGCGCGCGCGTCGGCCTCGGCGGCCGCACGCGGGTGGCGGCTTCCTTCCTCTTCGTAGGCCCATCGGGTGTCGGCAAGACCTACCTGGCCAAGCAGCTCGCCACGCTCCTGTTCGGCAGCGAGCGCTCCCTCGTTCGCCTCGACATGAGCGAGTACCAGGAGCCGCATTCGATCAGCAAGCTCATCGGAGCCCCTCCGGGCTACGTCGGCCATGAGCAGGGCGGTCGGCTCACGGAGGCCGTCAGGCGTCAGCCCTTCAGCGTCGTGCTCCTCGACGAGATCGAGAAGGCGCACCCTGACATCTACAACACGTTCCTGCAGGTCCTCGATGACGGTCGATTGACGGACGGACTCGGCCGCACCGTCGACCTCCGCCGGGTCATCCTGATCATGACGAGCAACACGGGCTTCAACCGCTCCGGGAGCCTCATCGGCTTCCAGGAGGGCGCCCAGGCGAGCACCGAGCCGCTCAAGGGCATCTTCTCGCCGGAGTTCCTCGACCGCCTCGACGAGGTCATCACGTTCGAGTCGTTCACGAAGGAAGACATCGTCATCATCACTAACCAGATGCTTGACGACATCCGCCACGAGCTCCAAGGCCGCGACGTCCACGTGACGTTCGGACCGGAGGTCGCCTCCTTCCTCGTCGAGCGTTTGCCGAAGGGCGAGAGCGTCCGTCCGCTACGCGGCGTCATCCGCGAGTTCATCGAGGACCCGCTCTCCCTCGAGCTCCTCGAGCACGGCGGCGAGGAGCCGCTGCTCGTCACGATCGAGGACGGCGCCGCCGTGTTCGCGCGGCCGGTCTCGCTCGTCTAGGCGTCCTGCCGTGCCGCGGAAGGCCCGACGCCCCGCCTGATGGCGCGCTCGCTCGGTTACGTGTGCGAGGAGTGCGGCGCGCGCAGTCCGGTGAGCATGGGCAGGTGCCCCACGTGCGGCGCCTGGGGGAGTCTGGTCGCGGACGAGCCCCCTGCGCCGGCAGCCAAGGCGCGCGGCGGCGCCACTCGCACGCTTGCGACCACGCGCCTCGGCGACGTGGCCGACGCGCGGCTCGTGCGTTTCTCGAGCGGCGACGCGGAGATGGACCGCGTGCTCGGCGGAGGCTGGGTCGTCGGCTCCGCCGCCCTGCTGGCGGGCGAGCCCGGTATCGGCAAGTCGACGCTCCTCTTGCAGTTGGCCGAGCACGCGGTTGGCGCCGGCCGCACCGTGTTGTACGTCGCGGGCGAGGAGTCGCCCGCCCAGGTCCGCATGCGGGCCGACCGCGTCGGGCTCGCCTCTGGCATGCAGCTGACGCGCGAGAACGACGCCGCGATGATCGCCGCCCACCTGAGCGCCGCGGCCCCCGACCTCGTCATCGTCGACTCGATCCAGACGCTCGTCGCCGAGGCCGGCGGCGTGCCCGGTACGCTGACGAGCTTGCGCGACTCCACGGCGCTGCTCGTCGAGGCGGCCAAAGCGTCCGGCTGCGTGCTCGTGCTCATCGGCCACGTGACGAAGCAGGGCTCCATCGCCGGTCCGAAAGTGATCGAGCACGTGGTCGACGCCACCTTCGCCCTCGAGTCCGCCGCCGGCCTGCGCGTGGTGCGCGCCATCAAGAACCGCTTCGGCCCGGCCGGCGAGGTGAGCGTCTTCGAGATGACCGGCTCCGGCATGCGGGCGGTGGCCAACCCTTCCGAGGCGTTCCTCGCCGAGCGACCGAAGGGCGCGCCCGGCTCCGTCGTCGTGGCGGCCCTCGAGGGCCAGCGCCCGCTGCTGCTCGAGGTCCAGGCCCTGGCCTCCAAGAGCCCTTACGCCGCGCCGCGCCGCGTCGTGCAGGGCCTCGACGGGCGCCGTGTCGACGTGGTGCTGGCAGTCCTCGAGCGCCGTATCGACCTGCCGCTGGAGGCGCTCGACGTGTTCGTCAACGTCGCGGGCGGACTGCGCATCACCGATCCCGGCGCCGACCTGGCCGTTGCCGTCGCCGTCTACTCTGCCGTAACGAACCGCGCGGCGCCTGAAGACGTGGCGTTCGTCGGGGAGATCGGACTGGCGGGCGAACTCCGCTCCGTCAGCCAGCTCGGCAGGCGCCTCGAGGAAGCGAAACGCGCTGGTCATCCGCGCCTCGTCGGCCCGCGCTCGGCCGACCTCCCGGACGGTGTAAGGACCTTGCAAGAGGCACTGTTGCTACTCTGGGGGCCGCGATGACGACCGCTGACAAGAGCGACACCGTGCGCCTTCAGCCTGAGGGCGGAAGCGCCAAGGGCGACGCTGGCAGCGCCGCGCTCGGCAAGGCCATCGCGAGGGGTGTTCTGACGCTGCTCGGTGGGGTCGTCGGCTACCTCGTGGGCAGCTGGCTCGTCGGCCGCGGCGCCCTGCTCGGTCCTAACAACCTCCTCTTCATCACGATCCTCGGCGCCCTCACGGCCTACCTCTTCGGGGGAGGGCCGGCGGCGCGCGTCGGCCGGGCGTGGGAGGGGGTCGTCGAGCGCGCCGCGCACGTCAAGCCTGACGCCGCGCTCGCCGGGCTCGCGGGCGCGACGCTCGGGCTGCTTGTCACGGTGCTCCTCAACAACATCCTCGCCAGCGTGCCTGGCTTCACCTGGTACTGGTCGCTGCTCGTAGCCGTGGTGCTGGTCGTCGGCCTCGGCGGCTTCTTCGTGGCCAATCGCAAGCTCCTGCCGTTCCTGTCGAACACGGATGCCCAGGCGCCCCGCGCGAGCGGCGCGACCGCGAAGGGCAAGGTCCTCGACTCCTCAGCCGTCATCGACGGGCGCCTCCTGGCCGTCATCCAGGCGAACTTCCTCGAGGGCAGGCTCGTCCTTCCGCACTTCGTTCTCACGGAGCTACAGCGCATCGCCGACTCGGACGACGAGCTCAAGCGCCAGCGCGGGCGGCGCGGACTCGAGACGCTCGACCTCATCGCGGCCACCGACGGCATGACGATGGAGGTCGCCCAGGACGACGTCGGCAAGGGGCCGGTAGACGACCGGCTCGTGCGCCTCTGCCAACTGCGGGGGGCCGACCTGATCACCACGGACTACAACCTCACCCGCGTGGCGGCGCTGCAGGGGGTGAGGGTGCTGAACGTCCACCAGCTCGCCAGCGCAGTCAAGGCGTCCTACCTGCCAGGCGAGCGGCTGGCGCTCAGCATCGTCAGGCAGGGACGCGAGTCAGGGCAGGGCCTCGCCTACCTGGAGGACGGCACCATGGTCGTCGTCGAGGGGGCCGGCGACCGCGTCGGCACCACCATCGACGTCGTGGTCACCTCCAGCCTGCAAACGAACATGGGGCGCATGCTCTTCGCCCGGCCCGGTGATGCCGCGCCCTAGCGCGCGCCGTCGGCCTCCGCCCCGTTTCGCCGGCGACCCGCCGAACCCGCGCCGTAAGCGTCCGCACGCGCCTTGACAGGCCACCCCATGCCCGACATACTCTCAAGGCGCCCGGCGAGCTTCCTTCAGGGAAGCCCGCGGGCGGACGCGGGGCCTTAGCTCAGCTGGGAGAGCACTCGCTTTGCAAGCGAGATGTCGCCGGTTCGAGTCCGGCAGGCTCCACCAAAGGAGTGGGTGACTGGAACTTTGGATCCAAAGTTCCAGTCACCCACTTCGCTTACCTGGCACCGGGCAACGCGGTCGTCGATGGTCATCCTCGTGGTGATGCCGCGCGTGTTCGTGCCAGGCTGAGGCGATGGACGCGGCTGCGATCTTGCTCCAGGCATCGATCTTCCGTGACCTCTCGGCCTCGGACATCAGCGAGTTGCTCCCCGGCCTGATCGAAAGATCCTTCGTCCGTGGCGAGGTGGTCTGGTTGGCAGGCGAACCGGCCGACGTGCTCGTCGTGCTCGCGGAGGGGCAGTTGAAGGTGCACCGGATCAACTCGGACGGCCGCGAGGTGATCGTGGACGTGGTCACCGCCGTCGCCACGACGGGCGAGGTCGGGCTCTTCCATCCGGCCGGGTCGAGGTGGCTGAACCTGAGCGCGATGACGGCCACGCGCTGCCTCATGATCCGTCGCGCGGCGCTGCTGGCCTTCTTGTCGCGTCATCCGGCGGCGCTGCAGCGCATGCTCGAGCTCCTGGCCTCGGCCGCGGTGCTCGCTACGAACTCGCTCAGCAGCGTGGCCTTCGACGACATCGGTCACCGGGTGGCCGGTCGTCTGTTGGAGATGGCGGATACACAAGCCGAACAGACCGCGGACGGGCTAAGGCTGACGCCGCGACTCTCGCAGACCGAGTTGGCCGCTCAAGTCGCCGCGTCGCGGGAGAACGTCAACCGCTCACTGGCGGCGCTCGTGGCCGCCGGCGTGATCAGCCAGCGCAACGGTCACTTCTACGTGCACGACCGTGCAGCCCTCGCGGTAGCAGCTGATGGCGACCCCGACGGCCTGTGACGTGCAGCATTGCCCACGCCGGCCGGCCGCAGCAGCATCGCTGCCATGACCGACACCCCTGACCTCGACCTCGCTGCCCTGCGGGCCGGCTTCGCCGGCGAGATCCTGACCGCCGGCGACCATGAGCGGTACGACGCAGCCCGGGCCGTCTTCAACGCGATGTTCGACCGCCGACCGGCGGCCATCGCCAAGGCCACCTGCGACGACGATGTCATAGCCGCCATCCTCTTCGCACGATCCGCGCGGGTCCCCATGGCGATCCGCGCCGGCGGCCACTCCGTGGCCGGCTACTCGAGCAGCGAGGGAGGGTTGCTGCTGGACCTGCGTCCGATGAAGTCGATCGCGGTGGACCCCGCTGGGCGGACCGTCCGCTGCGGCCCCGGCGTCACCTGGGGCGAGTTGGATGCGGCGACCCAACGGCACGGGCTCGCCACGACCGGCGGACGGATGACGACCACCGGCGTGGCCGGCTTCGTCCTGGGCAGTGGCAGCGGCTGGCTGGAGCGGATGCACGGCTTGGCGTGCGACAACTTGGTCTCGGCCCGTGTCGTCACCGCCGACGGCCACGTGGTCACGGCCAGCGAGACGGATAACGCCGAGCTGTTGTGGGGGTTGCGCGGGGGCGGCGGCAACTTCGGGGTCGTCACCGAGTTCGAGCTCCGGCTACACCCGGTCGGTCCTACCGTCTACGGCGGCCTCCGGCTCCATCCGCGCGAGCAGGCGGTCACGCTGGCGCGGCGGTTCAGGGACTTCGCGACGAGCGCCCCGCGCCGGTTCGCCGGGGGACTGATCTTCATGACCGCCCCGGCGGCGCCCTTCGTCCCGGCCCAGCTCCAGGGTCGGCCCGCCGTGGCCCTCCTCGAGGCGTGGTTCGGCGACCTCGCCGAGGCGGAGGCCGCCCTCGCGCCGTTGCGGGAGTTCCCGACGCCCGCGGTCGACCTGACCGGTCCGCTGCCATACACCCGGCTCCAAGCGTTGACGGACGCGGCGAACCCGGCCGGGCGCCGCAACTACTGGCACTCCGACCTGCTAGCCGAGCTGGCCGACGACACCATCGACGCCTTCGTCGAGCGGGCCGACCTCGCCACCTCGCCGTTCAGCTCGATGATCCTGGCCAGCTACGGCGGCGCCGTTGCCGACGTGCCCGATGACGCCACTCCGCTCGGCGGCCGCTCGGCGCCGTGGTTCTACCACTGCTACGGGACCTGGACCGAAGGCGAGGACGCAACGCACATCGCGTGGGTCAAGGGCACCGACGCAGCGCTGCGTCCATGGACCACCGCGGGCATGGCCCTCAACTTCTTCACCGATGTCGACAAGGACCGCGTGCTGAGCGCCTTCGGGCCGAAGAAGTACGCCCGGCTGCAGGCGCTCAAGGACCGCTACGACCCGGACAACGTGTTCAACCGGAACCAGAACATCCGACCGTCACGTTGACCTAAAGGCGCGATCTCGGCGTGCGCGGTCGCCCACCGGGGTCGCAGACCGCGGTCGGCGACCGGCAGGTCGCGAGCGCGTCCTTCGAACGTCGAGACCGGTCTCCCATGGCGCACAGCGGCGGCACGCCATGGGAGATTTCTCCCTGAGCCCCTGAACCGCGCCCGGGACAATAGTCCCGAAAGGGTCGGAATAGCGGTTGTGATAGATTTGTGACAGTTTCAAGCGGTCCCGACCGGCCCGGAGAGCGACCAGCACGGGTTCGGCGGACCGGTGTCTTGTAGGGAGGTCGATCGGAGCATCATGAACTGCGTTTCAAAACGGCCCGCGCCAGCCAGAGCGACCCGGCCACCAGCCTTCTTGCCCAGCGCGGCAGGATCCGGCCGGCAACGCGCGGCGCGCGTCAGGGTGCACGGCTGATGCCTCAGCTCTTCCCTCCCAACTCGAACTCCTTCGTCACCTGGGCGGTGTGGGCGGGCGGCATCTTCGCCGTGCTCATGATCGTCGCCCTCCCGTTCTACGCGCGCGTCTCCAACAACGGGGTCGGCGTGCCGGTAGCCCAACCGATCGACTACCCGCACAACCTCCACGTCGTCCAGGTCGGCCTCGACTGCCGCTACTGCCACACCACGGTCGAGACCTCCAACACGGCCAGCGTGCCCCCGACCGAGACGTGCATGGGCTGCCACTCGCAGCTGCGCGTCGGCACCCCGCAGGTCCAGGCGGTCGTCGACTCCTGGAACTCCGGCACGCCCATCGCCTGGAACCGCGTCAACGAGCTCGCCGATTACGTCTACTTCAACCACAGCGCCCACGTGAACAACGGCGTCGGTTGCAGCACGTGCCACGGCCGCATGGACGAGATGGCCCAGGTCTGGAAGAACGAGCCTCTGACCATGGGTTGGTGCCTCGAGTGCCACCGCAACCCGGCGACGGCCCTGCGGCCCGTGAGTGAGGTCTTCAACATGGCGTATCAACCGCTCGCCGACCCCAAGGCGCAACTGGCCCTGGGCGCCACCCTCGTGGAGGCGTACCACATCGACACCGACAAGCTCATTCAATGCTCGACGTGCCACCGATGAGCGACGCCCAGATCGACTTCACCGACATCCGCGCCAAGCTCGCCAAGCACGAGGGCCCTGACTACTGGCGCTCCATCGACCAGCTCGCCGAGACGGAGGAGTTCAAGCTCTTCTTGCAGCGCGAGTTCCCGCGCCAGGCGGCCCCCCTCGAGGGCAGCTTCGAGCGCCGCGACTTCCTGAAGCTGCTCGGGGCGAGCATGGCGCTCGCCGGCCTCAGCGCCTGCGCCCGGCCGCCGCTCGCGCACGAGAAGATCGTGCCGTACGTCAAGCAGCCGGAGCAGATCACGCCCGGCCGCCCCCTCTACTTCGCGACCGCCGTCACCTACGCCGGCTACGCCGAGGGCGTGCTCGCCGAGAGCCACCAGGGGCGACCCACCAAGCTAGAGGGCAACCCCGACCACCCGGCCAGCCTTGGCGCCACCGGCGCCATCACCCAGGCGCAGGTCCTGACCCTCTACGACCCCGACCGCGCGCAGGAGGTCCTCCAGAAAGGCCAGCCGAGCACGTGGGACGACTTCACGTCCGCCCTATCGGGTACCCTGGCCGGCTTGCCTGGCGGCGACGGGTTCGCGCTCCTAACCGAGAACGTCACCTCGCCGACGCTGGCCTCCCAGATCTCCGACTTCCTCGGGCAGCACCCGCGGGCCCGGTGGTTCCAGTACGACCCCGTCCACCCGGACAACGTCGTCGCCGGCGCCCGCCTGGCGTTCGGTCAGGATGTCACCGCCGTCTACGACTTCCGCGCGGCGGACGTAGTGGTGGCGCTCGACTCCGACTTCCTCGACGCCGGCCCTGGCAGCCTGGCGCACTCGAGGGCGTTCGCCGACGCGCGACGCCTGCGCCGCGCCACGGACACCATGAACCGGCTCTACGCGTTCGAGACGGCCCCGACGCACTCCGCGTCGCTGGCCGACCACCGCGTCGCGCTCAAGCCGAGCGACGTGTCTGCGCTGGCCGCCGCGTTGGCCGCCGCTATCGGCGCCTCCGCGCCGACCGCCCAGCGCCCGGCCGCCGTGAGCCAGGCGCTCTTCGACGCGCTCGTGGCCGACCTGGAGGCGAGCCGGGGTAGGTCGCTCGTCGTCGTCGGCCCCGACCAGCCGCCCGTCGTGCACGCCATCGGCCACGCGCTCAACGCCGCGCTCGGCAACGTCGGCGCCACCGTCAGCTACGTGCGACCCGCCGCGGCCAGACCGGCCATCCACCGCGAGGAGCTCGCCGAGCTCGTCGGCCTCATGAACGACGGCTCCGTCAAGGCGCTCGTCGTCCTCGGTGCGAACCCCGTCTACACCGCCCCGGCGAGCCTCGACTTCGCAGGCGCCCTCGCGAAGGTCCCGTTCTCGGCCAAGCTCGGCCTCTACCACGACGAGACCGCCGACGCGGTCACGTGGAGCGTGCCGGAGTCGCACTTCCTCGAGGCGTGGGGCGACGCGCGCGCGTTCGACGGCACGGCGACCATCAGGCAGCCGCTCATCCTGCCCTTCTACGCCGGCAAGAGCGAGATCGAGCTCCTCGGCGCGCTGCTCGGCAACCCCAGCACGGCCGGCTACGACGTGGTGCGCAACTACTGGCGCGCGAACGTCACGGGCTCCTTCGACGACTTCTGGCGCGAGAGCGTCTACCGTGGCGCCGTCGCCGGCAGCAGCTCGCCGGCCGTGAGCGTCAGCGCCGCGCCGGTCGCCGAGGCCCTCCCCGCCGCTTCGAACTTCGAACTGAAGCTCGTGCTCGACGACTCGCTGCTCGACGGCCGCTTCGCCAACAACGGCTGGCTCCAGGAGCTGCCGAAGGCGTTCAGCAACCTGACGTGGGACAACGCCGCGGTCATCGCTCCGACGACGGCCGAGAGCCTCGGGGTCAAGACCGGGGACGTCGTAAAGCTCACGAGCGGCGGCAAGGACCTGAGCGCCCCCGTCTGGGTGCAGCCCGGCCACGCGGTCGGCGCGATCAGCCTGGCGCTCGGCTACGGCCGCGCGCGCGCGGGCAAGGTCGGCACGGGGGTCGGCGTCAACGCCTACAAGCTCCTGGACCACACGGCCGCGGGAGCCCAGGCGGTCACGGTCGCGAAGACCAACGACTCGCACGCGCTCGTCAGCACGCAGACGCACCACAGCCTCGAAGGCACGGGCGAGGCGCGCCACATCGTGCGCTCCGGCACGCTGTCCGAGTTCCGCGCGGCGCCGGACCACCCGCACTTCGTCCACCCGGTCGCGCACCACGAAGCGGACCTCTACCCCGACTTCGAGTACAAGGGCTACCGGTGGGGCATGGTCATCGACCAGACGGTCTGCACGGGCTGCAACGCCTGCGTGGTCGCCTGCCAGTCGGAGAACAACATCCCTATCGTCGGGAAGGCGGAGGTCGCGCGCGGCCGCGAGATGCACTGGATCCGCGTCGACAACTACTACTCCGGCAGCCTCGACGACCCGCAGTTCTTCCACCAGCCGATGCCGTGCCAGCAGTGCGAGAAGGCCCCGTGCGAGCCCGTCTGCCCGGTAGGCGCAACGGTGCACGACTCCGAAGGCCTCAACGTGATGGTCTACAACCGGTGCGTCGGCACCCGCTACTGCTCGAACAACTGCCCGTACAAGGTGCGCCGCTTCAACTGGCTCCAGTACGCCGAGCTGGCCACCGACGCCACCGCGCTGTCGCTGGCCAACAACCCCGACGTCACCGTCCGCTCGCGCGGCGTCATGGAGAAGTGCACGTACTGCACGCAGCGCATCGCGACCGCGCGCATCGACGCCTCCGTCGAGGACCGCAAGATCCGCGACGGCGAAGTCGTCACCGCCTGCCAGGCCGCCTGTCCGACGCAGGCCATCGTCTTCGGCGACCTCAACGACCCGACCTCGCAGGTGACTGCGGTGAAGGCCTCGCCGCTCAACTACTGGATGCTCGAGGAGTTGCAGACGTTCCCACGCACCACCTACCTCGCCAAGGTCAAGAACCCGAACCCCGCGCTGGCAAGCGCGGAAGGGAGCCACTGATGGCGGTAGCTGCCGGCAAGCGCAAGGCCCCCTTCAAGGAGACGAACCGCGTCATCCGACCGGGCGAGACGTACGGCGGCATCGACGACGCCGTGCTCACGCCCGTCCTGGCTCCCCTTGCCAAGACGCCGATGTGGTGGTGGATCGGCTTCACCATCTCGGCCGCCGTGCTCCTCGTCTACCTCGTGTCGGTCGTCAAGCTGATCACCACGGGCATCGGGATCTTCGGCAACAACATCCCCGTCGCCTGGGGGATGCCCATCATCAACTTCGTGTGGTGGATCGGCATCGGCCACGCCGGGACGCTCATCTCGGCCGCGCTGCTCCTCTTCAGACAGCCGTGGCGCACGACGGTCAACCGCTTCGCCGAGGCCATGACGATCTTCGCCGTGGTCTGCGCCGGCCTCTACCCCATCCTCCACCTGGGCCGGCCCTGGGTCTTCTACTGGCTCGTGCCTTACCCCAACACGTTCGGACTCTGGCCGCAGTTCCGCAGTCCGCTCGACTGGGACTTCTTCGCCATCGGCACGTACTTCACGATCTCGGCCGTCTTCTGGTTCATCGGCCTCATCCCCGACCTCGCGACGCTGCGCGACCGTTCGAAGACGAAGGTCCAGCAGCTCCTCTACGGCATCCTCGCGTTGGGCTGGAACGGCTCGGCCAAGGCGTGGCAGCGCTACCAGCGGGCGTACCTGCTCCTGGCGGCCGTCAGCTTCCCGCTCGTGCTCAGCGTGCATAGCACGATCGCCATGGACTTCGCCGCGGCGCAGCTGCCGGGCTGGAACAACACGATCATGCCGCCCTACTTCGTGGCAGGGGCCGTGTTCGCAGGCTTCGCGATGGTGCTCATCCTCGCCGTGCCCCTGCGCAAGGCGTTCGGCTTGGAGCACCTCGTGACGCTCAGGCACCTGGACAACGCCTCGAAGCTGATGCTGGCGACCGGCATGATCGTCGTGTACGGCTACTTCATCGAGATCTTCACGGCCTGGTACTCGGGCGTCGAGTTCGAGCGCTACATGATCTGGAACCGCATGTTCGGCGACCACGCCGTCTTCTTCTGGGCGCTGATCTTCTGCAACTTCGTGGCCATCCAGCCGCTCTGGTTCCGCAAGGTCAGGCAGAGCCCGTGGGCGCTCTTCTTCATCGCCATCATCGTGAGCGTCGGCATGTGGCTCGAGCGCTTCGTGATCTTCGTGGTGTCGCTCACGAAGGACTTCCTCATCTCCTCCTGGGCCGACTACGTCTCGACGGTCTGGGACTGGTCGCTCTTCATCGGCAGCCTCGGCCTCTTCTCGACCCTCTTCTTCCTCTTCATCCGGCTGCTGCCGTCTATCGCGACGGCCGAGACGAAGGAGACGGCGTACCACGACCACCATCACGGCAGCGACGCCTTCGAGCACGCCCGTATGGAGTACTTCCACGCTGAGGAGCCGGCATGAGCAGCGCCACCCTCGCCCACTCCGCCTCCGCGTCGAACCTGTACGGGCTAGTCGCCCAGTTCGACAGCGTCGAGGCCATCAGGGAAGCCTCGACCCGTGTCCGCGACGCCGGCTACACGAAGATCGACGCCTACACGCCCTTCCCCGTCGAGGGGCTCGACATGGACCTCGGCATGAAGCCGACGCGGCTCGGCTGGGTGGTGCTCATCATGGGCATCACGGGCGGGCTCGGCGGGTTCTTCATGCAGTGGTACGCGAACACGTCCCACTACCCGCTCGTCTCCGGCGGCAAGCCGCTCAACAGCTGGCCGAACTGGATCGTCATCATGTACGAGTGCACGATCCTCTTCGCCGGCCTGACGGCGGCCATCACCATGCTGGTGCGCAACGGCCTGCCGCGGCCGTACCACCCGATCTTCAACACCCCGGGGTTCGACAACGCCATGCGCGACCGCTTCTTCCTCTGCATCGAGGCGCGCGACCCGAAGTTCGACCTGCACTCCACCCGCGCCTTCCTCGAGGGGCTCTCGCCCCTCATCATCTCGGAGGTGCAGAAGTGACCTCGCAGTCGCTCGCCGCCTCCGATGCGTCCCGTGCGTACGCCGGCGCCAGGCGCGCCACCAGGCGCGCCAACAGGCGCGCCCGCGTGAAGCGTGGCCTGGTGGCCGCGGTCGTGATCGGCACGCTGCTTCTCACGGGTTGCGGCCGCAACATGTACGACCAGCCCAAGGCCAAGGCCTTCGAATCGTCCCCCTTCTTCGCCGACGGCTCGGCTATGCGCCCCTTGCCGACGGGCACGGTCTCACGTGAGTTCGGCGCCCTCGACCCGGCGTACCTGACCGGGATGGGGCCGACGGGCTTCCTCTCCGACCTGCCCATCGAGCTGACCGCGGACCTGCTCGAGCGCGGCCGGGAGCGGTTCAACATCTTCTGCTCGCCGTGCCACAACTTCAACGCCGACGGCCTCGGCGCCACCGTCCTCAAGGGGTTCCCGCAGCCTACGGACTTCACTACGACGCAGCGCCTGCTCGACGCCCCGGTCGGCTACTTCTACAACGCCATGACGAACGGGTTCGGACGCATGTACAGCTACGCCTCGCGCATCCCCGTCGCGGACCGCTGGGCCATCGCCGCCTACGTCAAGGCGCTTCAGCTCAGTCAGAACGCGGGCGTAGTGGACATACCGGCCGGCGTGACGCTCGCTCCAAGCGCGACGGAGGCCAACCGATGAGTTCGCTCAAGCTCCCCCCCATCAACACGAGCAAGGCGCAGGTCGGCGGCTTGGTGGTCGGGGCGGTGGCGCTGCTGATCGCCGTCGTCCTCGGCTTCGCGGGACAGGCAGAGGGGTTCTTCCAGTCGTACCTGTTCACCTACCTCTTCTGGCTCGGCCTCTCGCTCGGCTCGCTCATGCTCCTGTTCATCGTCCACTTGGCCGGCGGCTCGTGGGGGGCCCTCATCAGCCGCCCGCTCGAGGCGGCGGCGGGCGCGGTGCCGCTCTTCGCCCTGCTCTTCCTGCCGATCATCTTCGGCATGAAGGACCTCTATCCCTGGACCGACGCCGCGTACGTGGCGGCCGAACCGACGGTCGCGGCCAAGACCGCCTACCTGAACACTGGGTTCTTCATCGTTCGCGCCGTGATCATCTTCGCCGTCTTCACCCTCGGCGCGTTCCTGTACCGCCGCCTCGGCAAGCGCCAGGACGATGACGCCGCCACGTCGGCGCGCACGGGCTACCGCATGAAGAACCTCGGCGGGCTGTGGGTGGTCGTCTACATCCTCACGATGACGTTCGCCGCCTTCGACTGGGCGATGTCGGTGACCCCGACCTGGTTCTCGGGCATCTACCCGGGCATCATCATGGCCAGCCAGGTCATCTCCGCGCTCGCCGCGGTCATCCTCGTGATGGTCAACCTGGCGCGCGTCAACCCCACCATCGACAAGCTCCTGACACCCAAGCGCCTGCAGGACCTCGGTAACCTCCTGATGGCCACCACGATGTTCTGGGCGTACACGCAGGTCTCGCAGCTGATCATCCAGTGGTCCAACAACGTCGTGGAGACGGCCACCTGGTACGTGGTCCGCCTCGGTCCGGAATGGGTCGGCCTGAGCGCGTTCCTTCTGTTCTTCGGCTTCTTCGCGCCCTTCATGATCCTCTTCTCCCGGTGGGTGAAGCGCACGCGGCGCGCGCTCTCCATCGTGGCGATCTGGGCGCTCGTCGTGCAGTGCCTCAACTACTACTGGTTCCTCGTGCCCGCATACGGCCGGACGGGCTTCCAGGTCACGCTGCTCGACGTGCTGCTGCTGATCGGCCTCGGCGGCATCTGGGTGGCCGTCTACGCGCGCGCCCTCGCCGCTCGCAACGTGGTGCCGGCGAACGACCCGCGGCTCCTGAAGGTGGTCGAACACCATGCCTGACAACACCCGCGACTACCTGTTCAGCGAGAAACAGATCCGCGCCGCCGTCGCGCTCGGCTCGGCCGGCATGGGCTTCGTCCTGCTCGCCCTGCTCTTCCTCGCGACGTCGAGGCCGCAGGGCAAGTACCAGATCCTCGACGGCTCCGCTCATCAGGCGCAGCTCCAGGCCGCGGTCGACAGCATCACGGGCTACGAGGATCTCGGCGGGGGCAAGGCCCGGATCGACATCTCGCAGGCCATGGCGCTCGTAGCCGAACGCGGGGTCGTCAACCCGGGCTTCTACTCCGCCGCCCCGGCGGTCGTCCCGGCGGCCGCGCCCGCGACACCCGCCACTCCTGGCGCGCCGGACGCTTCCGGGGGAGCCGGTGCCGACGGCACGGAAGTGCAGACGAGCGCAGCCCCCCTGCCGGATGGCGAGCCCCTCTACGTGAGTACCTGCTCGGCCTGCCATCAGGCGACCGGCATGGGCATCCCCATGGCCTTCCCGCCGCTCGCCGGTCACGCGCCCGAACTGTACGCCGCGGACCGCGACTACCCGATCGAGGCCGTCGCCTTCGGGCTCCAGGGCAGCATCAACATCCACGACACGACTTACAACGGCGTCATGCCGTCGCACCTGCATCTGCAGGACGCCGACATCGCCGCCATCCTGAACTACGTCATGACGGCCTGGGGCAACGAGGCCGACCTGCCCGGCGACTTCGAGCCGTACACGGCCGCCGACGTCGAGGCGGTGCGCGGCATGATGCTCATGGCCACGGAGGTTCACGCCAACCGCGTGGCGGCCGGTCTCGACTGACTTCGCCTGCTTGAAGCCTCGCTGATCGAAGGGCCCGCGCTGTTCTCCGCGCGGGCCCTTCCCTATCGAACGTTAGGCTCTGCGACCGGCGTTCAGACGTCCAGGTGCGCCAGGTGCGCGTTCGTCTCGATGAACTCGCGGCGTGGCGGAACCTCGGTGCCCATCAGGATCTCGAAGGTCTCGCTCGCCTCGAGGACGTCGTCGATGGTGACGCGCTTGAGGATGCGCGTCTCCGGGTTCATGGTCGTCTCCCAGAGCTGCTCGGCGTTCATCTCGCCTAGGCCCTTGAAGCGCTGGACCTCGAGCTTCTTGTCGCGGTTCTGGCGCTGGACCTGGGCGAGGGCGGCCTCGTCGTAGACGTACTGCATCTCCTTCTGGCGTCCGATGCGCAGGCCGTAGAGGGGCGGCTGCGCGATGTACAGGTAGCCGGCATCGATGATGGGGCGCATGTAGCGATAGAAGAACGTGAGGAGGAGCGTCCGGATGTGCGAGCCGTCGACGTCGGCGTCCGTCATGATGATGATCCGGTGGTAGCGGACGTCCTCGATGCTGAAGTGGGCGTCGTCGCCCGTGCCCTCGATGCCGGCCCCGATGGCCGCGATCATGGCCCGGATCTCGGCGTTCTTGAGGATCTTGCCGAGGTTGGCCTTCTCGACGTTGAGGATCTTGCCGCGTAGCGGCAGGATGGCCTGGAAGCGGCGCTCCCTGCCCTGCTTGGCCGTGCCGCCGGCCGAATCGCCCTCGACGATGTACACCTCGCTCACGGACGGGTCCTGCGACTGGCAGTCGGCCAGCTTGCCGGGCAGGTCGTCGTTCTCGAGGGGGTTGGCGCGGCGCACCAGGTCGCGCGCCTTGCGGGCGGCCTCGCGGGCTCTGGCGGCCTGGGCGGCCTTGTCGATGATGGCCCTGCCGACCTTGGGGTTCTCCTCGAGCGCCTCGGTGAGCTTCTCGTAAACGACGCTGTTCACGGCCGTCTGCGCCTCGGCGTTGAGGAGCTTCACCTTGGCCTGCGACTCGAACTGCGGGTCTGGGAGCTTGACGGAGATGACGCAGGCGATACCCTCGAGGAAGTCGTCGCCCGTCGGCGCCGCCTCACCCTTCTTGATGAGGTTCTTGGCCTTGGCGTAGTTGTTCAGCGCACGCGTGTATGCGCTCTTGAAGCCAGTCAGGTGCGTGCCGCCGTCGCGGTTCGTGATCATGTTCGCGTAGGTGAGGACCGTCTGGCCGTACCCGGTGGTATGGATGAGGCCGACGTCCACCTCGACGTCGTGCGTGCCGGCGTCCGTCGGGACGCTCGCCGTGCCCTTGATGGCGATGGCCTTCTCGTAGAGCGCGGTCCCCTCGCGGGCGAGGAACGTGGCGTAGGCCGCCACCCCACCGACCTCATGGAACGTCTCGGTCCTGGGGCTGGCACCGCGGTTGTCGGTGAGGACGATACGCACGCCGCCCGTCAGGTAGGAGAGCTCGCGCAGGCGGCGGCGGACACGGCTGTAGTCGAACCCTTCGATCTCCTTGAAGACACCGTGGTCGGGATGGAACGTGACGGTGCTGCCGGAGACTCCTGCCGGTGCGGTGCCGATGACGTGCAGCGGCTCAGACACCGCGCCGTTCTCGAAGCCGATGCGGTAGAGCTTGCCGTCGCGCCGCACCTCCGCGACGAACCAGTTGGAGAGGGCGTTGACGACCGAACTGCCGACCCCGTGTAGACCGCCCGATACCTTGTAGGCGCCAGCGTCGAACTTGCCGCCGGCGTGGAGCTCGGTGAAGATGACCTCGATGGCCGGGCGCCCCTCGCGCTTCATCATGTCGACAGGGAGGCCGCGACCGTTGTCCGTGACGGTGGCCGAGCCGTCCGCGTTCAGCGTCACCTCGACCGTGTCGGCGTATCCGGCCAGGAACTCGTCGATGGCGTTGTCGATGATCTCGGTGAGGAGCTGGTGGTAGCCGTCCACCCCGGTGCCACCCTGCACGTACATGGCGGGGCGCTTGCGCACGCCCTCGAGACCGCGCAGGACCTTGATGCTGTCGGCAGTGTAATCGCTGCCGTTACCGTTCTCGTGACCGTTCAACTAGACCTCCCGGGCGCCCGCCTGCCCCGCACACTTGCTACCGCACTCGCCACGGCGCAGTCGTTGCGACGCGCTCGTTGCGACGCGCTCGCTACCGCCCGCCGGCTGCCGCCTCGCCGTTGCAACCTCGCTGTTGCGAGGCCCTCGCTGCTGCGAGGCCCTCGCTCGTGAGCGACTCTCGCTCTTTAGCGACCCTCGCTGATGCGAGGCCCTAGCTCGCTAGGACCCCTTGATGGCGCCAGACGACCGCGGACGTTGTCGACGTGATGGAGTGGAGACGAGCGCGGCGAGCTGCGTAGCAGGCACTGGCCCACTAACAGCCCTATTCTATCCGCATAACGGTAGGCTGGTCAAACGTTCTACGACGTCCTGGACAGTATTTCTGCCTAGTCAAGATGGGCAGTGAGCGCCCCTCAGCCGCGGGTCTGACCGACACCGTCAACGAGGTACTTGTACGTCACGATCTGCTCGAGTCCTAGCGGCCCCCTCGCATGGAGTTTCTGCGTGCTGATGCCTATCTCGGCGCCGAACCCGAACTCGAAGCCGTCCGTGAAGCGCGTGGAGGCGTTCACCACGACGACGGCCGCGTCCACCTCGCGCCGGAACCGTTCGGCGGCCGTCCCGTCCTGCGTCACGATCGCTTCCGTGTGCTGCGTCCCGTACCGGGCGATGTGGTCAAGGGCCGCGTCGAGGTCATCGACCACGCGCACCGCCAGCTCGAGGTCGAGGAACTCGGTCTCCCACTCGCGCTCACCCGCGGCCTCCATGTCGCCGACGATGGCCCGGGCCCTCGCGCAACCGTAGAGCCTGACGCCGGCCGCACGCAGCTCCGTGGCGATGCTTGGGAGGAACACTCCGGCGACCCGCGCATGCACGAGCAGCGTCTCGATGGCGTTACAGACGCCGGGTCGCTGCACCTTGGCGTTCATGGCGAGGCGTTCGGCCATGGCGAGGTCGGCGCCAGCGTCGACGTAGAGGTGGCAGTTGCCGACACCCGTCTCGATCACCGGCACGCTGGCCGTGTCGACCACGTGGCGGATAAGCCCGGCGCCGCCGCGCGGGATGACGAGGTCGACCTTGCCCCTGGCTCGCAGAAGTTCCGTGACGAGCTCGCGATCGGAGGAGTCGATCAGTTGGACGGCGTCCTCCGGCAGCCCGGCTCGGGCGAGAGCGGAACGCATGCTGGCGACGATCGCCCTGTTGCTCGCCAGCGCGTTGGAGGAGCCCCGCAGCACGGCGGCGCTGCCGGCCTTGAGGGCCAGAGCGGCCGCATCGACGGTCACGTTGGGCCGCGACTCGTAGACCATCCCGATCACCCCGAACGGCACGCTCACGCGCCGTACCCGCAGACCGTTCGGCAACTCCCATCCCTCCAAGACCTTGCCC
>JBDZVI010000104.1:3191-8117 GCA_040255585.1 Deinococcaceae bacterium | reverse complement strand
GACCGAACTCGACAGGATGCTCCACGGGTACGCGCTCCTCGACGACTCAAGAGCCATTTGCGCGCCATGCCGGGGTTTTAACCGCGCAGCGCATCGGATGCAGCACAGCTACCCTCCGGAAGTTGCCGCCTGACTCGGCGCGGTGACCATGGCAGGTCTAAGACGAAAAACGACAGGCCATGCAACGAGGCAGTTGCGCAATCACCTGGTTGCACGAGTGCGCGGTTCTCGAGAAGGACCCAGACCCCCCGACCCCCAACCCCGAGAGCGAAAAGCGCAACGCTTGACCCGACCACCTAGACCGTACTCGGGCATCTCATTAGGGAGACGCACAAGGTACCGCTCAAGACCTACGGAGATCATCAACTACCAGGGAGATCATCGACTACCAGACTGTCACGCTGCGCCAGCAACACGCGCCAACCAGCACGAACCATCCCCCAAACTGGATATCGCACCACACAACGTAGGTAGTACGAACACGCCCTAGTAGAACTCTTCCATCACCCTGATCATGACGTCGTAGAGGCTCGCCGGGCCGGTGCCATACCCGACATCGCTGCCGAGGAACCCGTTGAGGACCGCGCGGCCGGCGTCGTCGGCGGTCATGGCGACGAGGGCCTCTTGCATAGCCGTGCGCACGTCCGCGCCTAGGCCGGCTCTGGCGAGCACTGCGTCGTTGGGGATCGGCGTGGAGTAGCCGATGACGCACACCACGTCGTTCACGTCGGGGTGGTCACCGGAGACCGCCACGCGTGCGTCTTCCCAGGACACGCCCGCGTCCAGATCGTTCGCGTAGATCCCAAGTATCACCGCGTCGTGGCTGCCTGCGAAGGAGGTGGTCACGTCCACTTCCGGGTCGATGCCCGCGTCGGTCAGTTCCAGGTAGGGAACGAGATGACCCGAGACCGAGCTGTTGGATACGAAGCCGAACCGTAGGCCCGCCAGATCGCCCAGGCCGGTCAGCCCTAGGTCGCACCTGGCGTTGTACTGCGCCCTGTAGGTGGTTCCGCCTCCGCGAGAGACGATGGCGACCAGGGGGAGCTCCAGGGCGGCGATGGTCTGCGCGGTCATCGAGGGTGGGAGGTGGGCGAAGTCGAAGGTGCCGTCCTCCAGCGACTGCATCAGATCGACGGCCCGGTCGACGGTCTGCACGGTGACGGGACGGTCGAGGCGCCGCTCGAGCTCCGCCGCGAACTGCGCTGCTTGGCCGGGGTTGGCCGTCAGAACGGACGGGACGCCGAACACCAGCGGGTCCGGTGTCGGGTCCGGCTGCGGCTGGCTGCAGGCGGCGAGGATCAGTGCTCCGAGGGCTGTCGCGATCAGAAGTGGTCTCACGTCGGTTCCCTGCTTTCTGACGCCGACGCGAGCGGCGCGGCGTTGGGGGTGAGAGGCCTACAGGCGCTCAACCCGGGTCGGCCTCGTTGCATGAGGCTAGGTGACCAGGCCCGTCCGGAGTCCGTCCGCAGCCCGTCCGCAGCCGGTCCCCGAGCAAGCAGAGCCCTGCCGAGCACGCAGAGCCCTGCTAAACATGGCCGGCCGTCCGCGGCCCGTCCGCAGCCCGTCCGCAGCCGGTCCCCGTCAACCAGGGACGTCCCTAGGACGCGAGCGGGAGGGGCGTTGTGGAGGGTGATACGGTGTCCGGCCTCGCCTCGGCTCGACCTTGACCACCCTCCCGACCCGTGCTAGCCTCCAAGCACTAGCAATTCGCGTTATCGCTAACGCAACCGGCGAAGGTGACGAAATGGCACGGCGCCGGGCCAACGAGGGCGATCTCCTGGGCAGTAACCCCTCGAAACGAGGGTGTCCCTCCGAATCGGAGGGAGCGCTTCGGATGGCGCGCAGCTAGAGACCGGAAGGAGTTCAGATGACCAACAGCTTCACGTCGAGCACTCGGAGGCGCCCGGGGTGGAGGCGGCCGACGCTCCTCATCCTGGCCGCCCTCATCTGGGGGATCGCGTCCGCCCAGACGTACCACGAGGCCCCCGCCCTGGCCGACCTCGTCGCCAAGGGCCAGCTCCCGCCCGTCGAAGAACGCCTGCCCAAGAACCCGCTGGTCGTCAACGTCGTCGACGAGATCGGCACGTACGGCGGGGTGCTGCGCCGCGCCTTCACCGGCCCGGCCGACGCCAACAACTACGTGCGCGTCGTGTACGACAGCCTCGTCCGCTTCAGCACGGACGGCTCCGAGATCGTCCCGCACATCATCGAGTCGTGGGAAGCCTCCGATGACTTCCACAGCTGGACGCTGCACCTGCGCGACGGCGCCCACTGGTCCGACGGTGCGCCGTTCAACGCCAGCGCCCTCACGTTCTGGTACACCCGCGTCATCCTGAACAAGGACCTGACCCCGAGCGTGCCGGCCTGGTTCGCGAACCGCGACGGCACGGCCGCCAAGCTCGAGGCCGTCGACGACTACACGGTCCGCATCACGTTCGACTTCCCGAACACGCTGTTCCTGACGGAGCTCACGTTCCGCGACGGCGGCGACAGGACCCTGGCCGCCTTCCTCCCCGGCCACTACCTGCAGCAGTTCCACCCCGACTTCCAGAGCGCCGAGGAGCTCGACGCGAAGGTCAAGGCCGCCGGTCTCTCCAACTGGACCGACCTGTTCATGACGAAGGCCATGCCGACCGAGAACCCCGAGCGCCCGACCATGGCCGCCTGGGTGCCCTTCAACTCGACGGTCTCCGACCAGGTGTTCACGCTGCGCCGCAACCCGTACTACATCGGCGTCGACCCGGCCGGTAACCAGCTCCCGTACATCGACGAGGTGCAGTTCCGCTACTTCGCCGACGTGCAGGCCCTGAACTTCGCGGCCGTGGCCGGTGAGCTCGACTTCCAGGCCCGCCACATCCAGATGCCCAACTACCCCGTGCTGGTCGAGAACTCCGACCGCTCGAACTACCGCGTCATGCTGTGGCCGAGCTTCGGTGGCGCCGACGCCGCCGTCTGGTTCAACCAGGAGTACGAGATCGACCCAGAGCTCGGGAGCATCCTCGCCAACCACGACTTCCGCGTGGCCCTCTCGTACGCCACCAACCGCGACGAGATCCGCGAGTCCGCGTTCCTCGGCCTCGGCGAGATCCGCCAGAACGTCCCGGCGCCGTGGCACCCGTACTACCCGGGCGACGAGTACGCCCACAAGTACACGGAGTACAACCCTGACCTCGCCAACCAGATGCTCGACGCCATCGGCCTCACGAAGGACGCCAACGGCAACCGCCTCATGCCGAGCGGCAAGCCGCTCCGCGTGGAGCTCTCCGTAGTCCCGGCCTTCGGCCCGTGGCCCGACGTGGCGCAGCTCGTGGCCGCCGACTGGGCCGCGGTAGGCGTGCCGACCGACGTCCAGGTGCGCGAGCGCAACGCCCACTTCACGATGCGCGACGCCAACGAGCTCCAGGTCGAGATCTGGAACGAGGACACCACGGCGTTCCCCTTCACCGGCAACCCGAAGATCGACCCGCGCAGCAACCCGGCGACCATCTTCGCCGTCGAGTCGCGCCGCTGGTACGCCTCGGGCGGCACCGCCGGCAAGGAACCCGCCCCCGGCATCGCCCGCATCGTCGACATCATCGAAGAGGCCAAGACGGTCGGCGTCGAGAAGCAGATCGAGCTGGCCCAGGAGCTCTTCCGCCACGCGGTGGACGAGCTGTACGGCTTCGGCCTCGTCGGCCTGACCCCGATGGTCCAGGGCGTCGTCGTCGTCAACGACAACCTCATGAACGTCCCCGCGGTCGTCGCGAACGACTGGCCGCTCCGCACCCCGGGCGACTCCCGCCCCGAGCAGTTCTTCTACAAGACGAACTGACCTCGTTCATCCCGTTCGGGCGCTCCTTAGCGAGGGGCGCCCGAACGGCCCCGACGCAGTAACGAGCACGAACCGCTTTAGGAGAGCGTCTCTTGCATTGGTTCATCATCAAGCGACTCCTGCTGCTCCCGGTCCTGCTCCTGATCTTCTCGATCGTCTCTTTCGCGCTCATCCAGGCCCCGCCAGGCGACTTCCTCACTAGCTACGTCGCCGAGTTGGCGGCGGGCGGCACCTCCATCGACCAGGTCGAGATCGAGGCGCTCCGGACCCGCTACGGCCTCGACCAGCCCATCTACGTCCAGTACACGCGCTGGGTCGGCAACCTGCTGCGGGGCGACCTCGGCGTCTCCCTCGAGTGGCGGCGCCCGAACAGCGAGCTCATCGGTGAGCGCCTGGTCCTCACGCTCATACTGACCACGTTCTCGCTCCTGTTCACGTGGGCCGTCGCCATCCCCATAGGTATCTTCTCCGCAACACGCCAATATTCGCTGCTCGACTACGTGTTCACGGTCCTCAACTACGTCGGCCTGGCCACGCCCAACTTCATGCTCGCCCTCGTGCTCATGTGGGTGGCGTTCGACAAGTTCGGGGTCACCGTCACGGGCCTCTTCTCGCCCCAGTACCTCGACGCAGCGTGGTCGTGGGCGCGCGTCGGCGACCTCATGAGCCACATCTGGCTGCCGATGATCGTCCTCGGCGTTGCCGGCACGGCCCAGATCGCCCGCGTCGTGCGCGCCAACCTCCTCGACGAGCTGAGCAAGCCGTACACGGAGATGGCGCGGGCCAAGGGCTTGCCCGAGTGGCGCCTCGTCATCAAGTACCCCACGCGCGTCGCGATCGCGCCGGTCGTCAGCACCCTCGGCTGGTACTTCCCGCAGCTGCTGTCGGGCGGCCTCGTCGTCTCGGTGGTCATGAGCCTGCCGACCATCGGCCCGCTGCTCCTACGCGCCCTCGTCGGCCAGGACATGTACCTCGCCGGCACCATCATCCTCATCTTCTGCATGCTCGCCGTCGTCGGCGCGCTCGTCTCCGACATCCTCCTCGTGGTCCTCGACCCGCGCATCAAGCTGGAGAGCGCATGAGAGGCGCCGCCCTGAAGCTGGAGAGCGCATGAG
>JBDZVI010000104.1:0-3091 GCA_040255585.1 Deinococcaceae bacterium | reverse complement strand
AAGCTGGAGAGCGCATGAGAGGCGCCGCCCTGAAGCTGGAGAGCGCATGAGCGACGTCGTCCTGCCGGCCGCGGAGCGGGCCAAGGAGCCCTCCGTCTACGTCACCCCGGCGTGGAAGCTCACGTGGCTGCGCTTCACGAAGCACAAGCTCGGCGTCGTGTGCCTCTGGGTCGTCGTCCTCATCACGCTGATGGCCCTGATGCCCGAGTTCTTCAGCGTGGCCGACCCGAACGTGACGAGCGCCAGGCTCGCCTACATCCCCCCGCAAAGCGTGCGCATCTTCCACGACGGCCACCTCGCGCGGCCCTTCGTGTACGGCGTCGAGGGGCAGCGCAACCAGCGCACCCTGAAGATGGAGTGGGTCCAGGACACCGACGTCAGGCTGCCCGTGCGGCTCTTCGCGCGCGGCTACGCCTACAAGCTGTTCGGCATCATCCCCATGGACAGGCACCTCATCGGCTTCGGGACGGCCGACCAGCCGGTGACGGCCAACATCCTCGGCACGGACCGCCTTGGCCGCGACCAGTGGTCGCGCCTCATGTACGGCACGCGCATCTCGCTCTCCATCGGCCTCGTCGCCGTGCTCATCAGCACCATCCTCGGCATCGTGCTCGGCGGCATCTCCGGCTACTTCGGCGGCTGGGTCGACAACCTCATCCAGCGCATCATCGACCTGCTCCAGGCCATCCCCGCCATCCCCGTGTGGCTGGCGCTCTCGGCCGCCCTGCCGCGCACGTGGCCCGTCACGTGGGTCTACTTCGCCATCACCGTGATCCTGGCGCTGCTCGGCTGGACGCGCCTGGCCCGCGAGGTGCGCGGCCGCTTCCTCAGCCTGCGCGAGGAGGACTTCGTCACGGCGGCGCGGCTCGTGGGCGCCAGCCAGGGCCGCATCATCTTCTCGCACATGGTGCCGTCGTTCGCGAGCCACATCATCGCGGCCGTCACGCTGGCCGTGCCGCTGATGATCCTCAACGAGACCTTCCTGAGCTTCCTCGGCCTCGGCATGCGCCCGCCCGCCATCAGCTGGGGCGTCATGCTGCAGGAGGCGCAGAACCTCCAGTCGGTCGTGAACGCCCCGTGGCTCCTCATCCCCGGCGTGTTCGTGATCATCACCGTCCTCGCCCTCAACATCCTAGGAGACGGCTTACGCGATGCCGCAGACCCCTACAGCCACTGAGGCCACGCGCAAGGGCGCTGATACGCGCCCCCTGCTCTCGGTCCGGGACCTGAAGACGTACTTCGAGCTCGACGAGGGCACGGTCCGCGCCGTGGACGGCGTCAGCTTCGACGTCATGCCAGGCGAGGTCCTCGGCATCGTGGGGGAGAGCGGCTGCGGCAAGAGCATCACCATGAAGTCGATCCTCAGGCTCGTCGCCAAGCCCGGCCGCATCGTCGGGGGCGAGATCCTCTACCGCCCCGACCCGTCCGGCCGAGCCGGCGGCGCCGGCGAGGAGATCGACCTCGCCAAGCTGCGCAAGGACGGCCGCAAGATCCGGAACATCCGCGGCGGCGAGATCGCGCTCATCCCGCAGGAGCCGATGGCGTCCTTCAGCCCGCTGCACACCATCGGCGAGCAGATCGTCGAGGCCATCCGGCTGCACCAGGACGTCTCCAAGAAGGAGGCGCGCGCCATGGCCATCGAGCGCCTGCGCGAGGTCGGCGTGCCGAGCCCCGAGCAGCGCGTCGACGCCTACTCCTGGCAGCTCTCCGGCGGCTTGAGGCAGCGCGCCATCATCGCCATGGCCCTCTCGTGCCACCCGAAACTGCTCGTGGCTGACGAGCCGACGACGGCCATCGACGTCACCACCCAGGCCCAGGTGCTCTCGCTCCTGCGCGACCTGCAGGCCGAGCACGGCTCCTCGATCATCTTCATCACCCACGACCTTGGCGTCATCGCGCAGGTGGCCGACCGGGTCGTCGTCATGTACCTGGGGCGCGTCATGGAGCGCGGCCCCGTCGACGACATCTTCCACGCCCCCAAGCACCCGTACACGAAGGCGCTCCTCCGCTCCGTGCCGAACATGGACACGGAGCCGCGCGTCGCCCTGCCAACGGTCGAGGGCTCCATCCCGCACCCGCTGCACAAGCCGACCGGCTGCCCGTTCCACCCGCGCTGCCCCGACGCCATCCCCGGCCTCTGCGACGTCAAGGTGCCCGCCCTGCGGCCCGTCGACTCCGAGCAGCCCGTCGCCTGCTTCCTGTACCACCGGGAGGTCGAAGGTGAGTGAGGGTGGCGCCGTGAACAAGGCCGCTGTGGCGGCGGACGCCGCGGCGGGCCCGGCCGCCGGCGCGCAAGATGCCGCGGGCGCGCAGGCCGGCACCGGCATGGACGTGGGAACGCGCGCTGTGGCCGAGCGGACCCGCGGGGGCGCGCAGGTCCTCCCCCCTGAGCGCCTGCTCGAGGTCCGCCACCTCAAGAAGTACTTCCCGATCAAGGGCGGGTTCTTCGGCGGCACCGTCGGCGCGGTGAGGGCCGTCGACGACGTGAGCCTCCACGTCGACACGGGCGAGATCCTCAGTCTCGTCGGCGAGAGCGGCTGCGGCAAGACGACCACGTCGCGCTGCGTGCTGCGGGCCGTCAACCCCACCTCGGGCGAGATCCTCTTCCGCGTCGGCGATGACGAGGTCATCGACGTCGCCAAGCTCAGCGACCGCGAGCTGCGCCCCCTATGGCGCAACATGCAGATGATCTTCCAGGACCCGTTCGGGTCGCTCAACCCCCGCAAGAACCTCTTCGACATCATCGGCGAGCCGCTGCTCGTCAACGGGGTGAGGAGCCGCCAGGAGCGCATGGACAGGGTGGCCGAGCTGCTCGGCCTCGTGGGCCTGAGGCCCGAGTACATGCACCGCTACCCGCACGCGTTCAGCGGGGGGCAGCGCCAGCGCGTCGTCATCGCCCGCGCGCTCGCCCTCAACCCGAAGCTCGTCGTGGCCGACGAGGCCGTCTCCGCGCTCGACGTCTCCGTGCAGGCGCAGATCCTCAACCTCCTCCTCGAGCTGCAGGAGCGCCTCGGCCTCTCGTACCTGTTCGTGGCACACGACCTCAGCATCGTCAAGCACATCAGCCACCGCGTGGCCGTCATGTACGTCG
>JBDZVI010000020.1:0-40442 GCA_040255585.1 Deinococcaceae bacterium | reverse complement strand
CATAGGATCGGGCCTCACGGGCGTCAGGCGCGAGTACCGCGGTCGCGGCCTCGCCTCGGCCCTCAAGGTGCTGTCGCTGTCCGTGGCTAAGAGTCTCGGCGTAACCAACGTCAGCACGGGCGGCGGCGGGGCGAACGCTCCCATGAAGCACCTCAACAAGAAGCTTGGGTATCAAGTCGACCCGGAATGGGTGACGCTGATAAGCCGGCGCTGACGGTAGGAGCGCTTCGCGACTCGACCCAGCCTCTCGAGGTCGATCATCCCAGAACCCGATCACAGCCTAGGCGCTCGGGCCGAGCGTTGCGCACTCCGCCCATGGAGCTGGGGAGTCCGAGTCCTTCTCAAGAAACGCGCACTCGTGCAAGCAGATCTTTGCGCAACTGCCTCGTTGCATATCGTGTCGTTTTTCGTCCTAGACCTCCCATGCTCACCGCGCCGACTCAGTCGTCAAGGAACACGAACCCGTCGAACACCTCGCCGAGCTCCGTCACCCCGTAGAACGACACCCACGGCTCATCCGAGATGTACGAGTCCCGGAACATCCCACCCGCCTCGTGATACGTACCAACCATACGGAAGCCACCCTTGTCGATCATGTCCCAACCCTCAGTGACGCCGTAGACGAAACCGGCCGGAAAGCCAAGGCGGAACCACTTGCCCTCGAACGACACCACGATGGTGTCCTGAATGACCGTGCCACCCGACGCCGTGCCATCCAGGGTGAACAGACCCTGCCAGATGCCGTACGGCTGAAGCGCCACCACCTTGACCGGCAAGGTCGCCTCGGCCGGGTCGAAGTCCGGGCCGGTGGCCGTGGCCGTGATCGAGTAGTTCCCCACGCTCGGCATGACGAGCTCGGCCGTCCACGGTTGACGGCCGCCGGCCGGGCCTAGGAGCGTGGCCGCGACCGGCGACGCCGTGCCTATCGCCACCGTCACGGACGCGCCCAGCGACGCCGTGCCCTCGACCTTCACCGGGGTGTTCGTCACGAGCTGGGCGTTGGCCGCGGGCGCCGTGATGACCACCGACCGGCCGGGCACGGGCGCCGGCGCGCCGCAAGACACCAGCAAGCCGGCGAGCAACCCCACCATGAGAATCCCTGACTTGTTCATGGGTCGAATGTAGGGGTGGCGGGGTTAACTCGGGTTTAAACGGGCGCCGGCGGCCACTCGGCTCATGCGCGCCAGACGGGCCCGCGGACGACCTCCCGCACGCCACCGACCCGCGCCGGGAGCAACGCCACCGGCCACCCCACCAGCCACGGTTCACCGCCCGACACACGGTACAATCGCCTTGCAAGCCGCGGTCCACGTCGACCAGGTCGGTCGCGCGCCCTTCACGGGGCGCGGCGCCGTCGCCGACCAACCGGTCGCCGACCACCCGGACCGCCACACCGCGAATCGGAGGAAACATGCGTTTCAGGTCCATCTTCATCGCACTGCTGGCAGCCGCCCTCCTAGGCCTCGCTTCCGCCCAGACGCTGACCGTCTACTCGAGCGTCGACGAGGAGAACGCCCGCCACATCCTCGAGGCGTTCACCGCCGACACGGGCGTCCAGGTCCAGATGGTGTTCCTCTCGGCCGGCCCGGCGCTGTCGCGCATCGAGGCCGAGAAGAACCGCCCGCAGGCCGACGTCTGGTTCGGCGCCCCCAGCGAGAACCACATCATCGCCAAGGACCGCGGGCTCACCCAGCCGTACGTGTCCGCCAACGCCGCCGCCCTCCCCGACTCCTTCAAGGACGCCGAAGGGTACTGGCACGCCATCTACACGAACCCGCTGGCCATCGGCGTGCGCACCGACATCCTTGAGAGCCGCGGCGCGGCCGTCCCGACGAGCTGGGCCGACCTCCTCGACCCGAGCTACAAGGGCCTCATCCAGATGCCGTCCCCGCAGTCGTCCGGCACGAGCTACAACTTCATCCTCACCGTCGCGACGGTGATGGGCGAGGACGCGGCCTACGACTACATGAAGGCCCTCAACGCCAACGTGCAGACGTACACCCAGAGCGGCACGGCCCCGTCCGGCGCGCTCGGCGTCGGTGAGACGGCCGTCGCCATCCAGTTCAGCCCAGGCTTCCTCAAGCTCATCGACGAGGGTTTCCCCGCCCAGATCGTGTTCCCGAGCGAAGGCGTCGGCTACGAGGTCGCGGCCATGTCGATCCTCAAGGGCGCCACGAACCTCGGGGGCGCCCAGGAGCTCGTCGACTGGATGACCTCCGAGCAGGGCCAGGCCGCCCTGTCCGCGCAGAAGACGTACTTCATGCCCATCCGCGCCGACGTCAGCGCCGGCCCCGGCGTCCCGTCGCTCTCCGACATCAAGCTCGTGACCTGGGACCCGGGCTACGCCGCCGAGAACCGGCAGCGCCTCGTCGACCGCTGGGTCGAAGAGGTCCTCGGGCAGTAACGCCTAAGTAACGTCGTCGAGGCTCGCGCCAGGCACCTGGCTAGACGCGAGCCTCGACTTCCCAGCCCCCCGAAAGGCCCGATGTTCAAGCGAGCCCGGCAAGAACTCCGCATCATCGCGCGCGATCCCATCCTGCTGGCGCTGATCGTGCTCATCATGGCGGCGCTCGTGGTGTTCGTCGTGTGGCCGCTCGCGCGCGTGCTGCTCACGGCGTTCCAGGCGCCAGACGGCAGCTTCTCGCTCGCCAACTTCGAGCTCCTCGGCCAACGCCGCCTCTACCGGAACGCGCTGCGCAACAGCCTCGTGGTGGGTGGCCTCGTGGGGCTCGTTGGCGTCGTCATCGGCTACATCGCCGCGTTCGTCATCACTCGCACGAACGTGCCGTTCAAGGGCGTCCTGCACACGCTCGTCATGCTCCCGATCATCTCTCCCCCGTTCGCCGGGGCCATATCGATCCTCTTCCTGTTCGGGTTCAACGGCTTGGTGACGCGCCAACTGTTCGGCCTGACCAACTTCAGCATCTACGGCATGCATGGCGTCGTCCTATCTCAAGTGTTCACGTTCGCGCCCATCGCCTATCTCAACCTGCGGGGCGTCCTGGCCGGGCTCAACCCGACCCTCGAGGACGCGGCCCTCAACGTCGGCGCCAGCCGCTGGCAGGTCTTCTGGCGCGTCATCTTCCCCCTCTCCCTGCCGGGCGTTGCGAGCGCGTTCCTCGTCGTGCTCATCGAGTCGATGGCCGACTTCGGCAACCCCCTCGTCCTCGGCGGGGCCGCCTTCCCCATGCTCGCCACGCAGGCCTATCTCGAGATCACCGGCTCGTTCAACCTGGCGCGCGGCGCGATGCTGGCCGGAGTGCTCCTCCTGCCGTCCATCACGGCCTTCGCCATCCAGCGCTACTACCTCGCGAAGCGCCAGTACGTCACGGTCACGGGCAAGCCGACCGCCTCGACGAGCAAGATCGTCTCGCCCGCCGCCAAGTGGTCCCTGTACGGGGTGGTAGTAGCGTTCGCGGTCGTCGTGATCGCGTTCTACGCCGTCATCCTGCTCGGCGCCGTCACGCGCGTGTGGGGCTTCGACTACACGCTCGACCTGCGCCACTTCCGCTACGTCTTCGCCGTCGGGTGGGAGACGGTCAAGGACACCCTGATCGTGGCCGTGCTCACGACGCCCGTCAGCGGTCTGCTCGGCATGCTCATCGCCTTCCTCGTCGTGCGCCGGCGCTTCCCCGGCCGCGCGCCCATGGAGTTCATGTCGATCCTGAACTTCGCGGTGCCTGGCACGGTCGCGGGCATCGGCTACATCCTCGCGTTCAACGGACCGCCCCTCATCCTCACGGGCACGCTGGCCATCCTCGTGCTCAACTTCGTGTTCCGATACGTGCCCGTCGGCATCCAGTCGGGCATCGCGGTGCTGCGGCAGATCGACCCGGCCATCGAGGAGGCCGCGCAGAACCTCGGCGCCAACGCCATCACGACGTTCAGGCGCATCACGCTGCCCCTCATCGCGCCCGCCTTCTTCTCCGGCCTCGTGTTCGCGTTCGTGCGCGCCATGACGGCCATCAGCGCCGCCATCTTCCTCGTGTCGGCCAACTGGAACCTCATGACGGTGCAGATCCTCAACGAGGTCGGTTCGGGCCGGCTCGGGGTCGCGGCCGCTTACAGCATGGTGCTCCTCGCCATCGTCCTCGTCGCGTTCGGGGTGATCAACCTCATCGTTGGCCGCGGCGCCGAGGATGCCACCTCGGTGCGGTTCTAGCGGCCGCTAAGCCCAAGGAGACGTGATGCCAGCCGACCTGCGCCTAGAGAAGCTCCGCAAAGAGTTCGCCTCGCCTGAGGGCGCGACGGTTCTCGCCGTCGACGACGTCTCGCTCGAGGCGGAGAAGGGCGCGCTCGTGACGCTGCTCGGGCCGTCGGGCTGCGGCAAGACGACGCTCCTGCGCATGATCGCGGGCTTCGAGGAGCCGACGTCCGGGAAGATCTGGTTCGGCGACAGGCGCGTCGACGAGCTGGCGCCGAACGTCCGCGACACGGCGATGGTGTTCCAGTCCTACGCGATCTTCCCGCACCTCAACGTGTACGAGAACGTCGCGTTCGGCCTGCGCATGCATGGAGTTAGCAAGAGCGAGCTCACGGAGCGCGTCGGGCAGGTCCTCGAGCTAGTCGGCCTCACGAAGATGGCGAAGCGCGCGCCGAGCCAGCTCTCCGGCGGCCAGCAGCAGCGCGTCGCCCTCGCCCGCTGCATCGTCATGCAGCCGAAGCTCCTCCTCTTCGACGAGCCCCTCTCCAACCTCGACGCCAAGCTGCGCGAGCAGATGCGCGTCGAGATCCGCGACCTGCAGCAGCGCCTCGGCATCACGAGCGTCTACGTGACCCACGACCAGATCGAGGCCATGGCCATGTCGGACGTCGTGGTGGTCATGAACGCCGGCCGCGTCGAGCAGGTCGGCAGCCCGCGCGAGATCTACGCGCGGCCCGTATCGCGCTTCGTGGCCGACTTCATCGGCGACGCCAACTTCCTGCCCGGCGTCCTCCTCGACGCGCGCACGGTGCGCATCGCCGGCGCGACCCTCACGCTAGCCGACCCCTGCCAGGAGCGGCCGGGAGCCAACGTCGTGGTCGTCGCGCGGCCGGAGGCCATGAACCTGGCGCGCGCGGCCGAGCAGGACGAGCGCGCGGCCGGCAGCCTCTTCGGCGCCGTGAAGCGCACGACGTTCCTCGGCACCATCGCCCGCTACATGGTCGAGGTCGAGGGGCTGCCCGACCTCCAGGTGGACGTCGCCAGCCCGGCCGAGACGGGGTTGCTGGCGCCAGGCACGCACGTGTCGCTCGCGCCCGGGGCGCTGCACGCGCTGGCGGACGGTTAGGTGGGTGCGACGCGAGCACCGCAACGTGTAAGAAACCCGACACTCGCGCTGGGTAAAGTCTAGGTCCATGACGGAGACCCCCTTCTACGTCGAGGCGCAGCTGAAGAGCCTGCTGCGCGACGCCCAGGAACTCGCCGCCACGAAGCGCCTCGCCGACGCCTTCGCGATGGAGCTCTTCAGCCTCGGGCGCGCCGTGGACGAGGCGCTCGAGGCGCGTTCGAGCGCCCGCGCCAAGGTCGTCGTCGAGCAGGCGCGCAAGCTCATCCAGACGCTCCAGGCCGCGCCGGACAAGTCCGACGGGCTGCTGATGCGCTGAACCGCCAGGACCGCCGGCCCACCGCAGGCGCACCGTAGGCCCCTTCCCCAAGCACGCGCGCTTGGATAGGGTGGTCTGCATGGAGATCTTGATCCTCCCTACAGTAGGGCACGCGGAGCGCTTGGCGGCCCGCATCGTCGCCGACCGCGTCGCCGCCAAGCCCGACCTCGTGCTCGGGTGCGCCACCGGCCGGACGATGGAAGGGATCTACGGCGAGCTCGTGCGCATCAGCCGCGCGGAGGGCATCGACTACGCGCGCGTGCGCACGTTCAACCTCGACGAGTACGTCGGCCTGGCGGCCGACGACCCCCGCTCCTACCACCACTACATGCAGGAGATGCTCTTCCGTCACGTGAACCTGCGGCCGGAGAACACGCACCTGCCCAACGGCGCGGCGGCCGACCTGGCGGCCGAGGCGGTCAGGTACGAGGCCGAGATCACGGCCGCCGGCGGCATCGACCTGCAGCTCCTCGGCTTGGGCAACTCGGGTCACATCGGGTTCAACGAGCCGCTCTCATCGCTCATGTCGCGCACGCGCGAGAAGGCGCTGGCGCCGCAGACGCGCAAGCAGAACGCCGGCATGTTCGGCGGCGACCCCGACGCCGTGCCGCCGCGCGCGCTCACCATGGGCGTCGGGACCATCCTTGAGGCGCGCGAGGTCCTGATGATCGCCACCGGCGCGCACAAGGCCGAGATCCTCGCCACCGCGACGGAGGGGCCCATCACCGCGATGGTGAGCGCCACCGCCCTCCAGCTCCACCCGCGCTGCCACGTCCTCGTGGACGAGGCCGCCGCCGCGCGCCTGGCCGGCCACGAGTACTACCGCTGGACGCTCGAGAACGAGCCGGACTGGGCGCCCTATCGGGAGTTGGTGCGAGCGTAGGGAGCGGGGAGCGTCCGTCGCCTGGCAGGAGTCGGCTCCGGTTCCTCAGGACGGGAGGCCCGTTCCACGCGTGGTCGACTCGACAGGTTGACCGCTCAGCCGCCGAACCTGGTTGAGGGCTCGTCGAGGCGGGCGGCCGCCAACGCTCGCGAGTTGCGCCTTCAGGTCCGGACGCGGCCCGAACAGGGCTACCACCCTGCTCACGACCGGCTCGACCATCAGGCCGCCGTCAACGCGGTAACACGCGGCCCCATCGGGTTCGAGCGCCGCGGACGGGGCGATGAGCCCGGCGTTGCCCGCCTCACGCAGCCGCTTGGCCTCGGCCTGACATGCCGGGTAGCTGGCAGTGCCGCCGGTAAGGACCGCATCGGCGAGGACCGGCTCTGCCAGGGCCTGACCGTCCGGTACCTCGATCACCCACAGCGCCGCCCTGAGACCGGCGATATCCTCCGGGTCCGTTATCCCCTCGTGTCGTATCAACTCGGCCCAGGCGCCGTCAGTCGTCGTGGCGAAGTAGTGAACTGGACCATCACCTGCGGCGTGCCAACGCCCCGCAGGCTGCGCGGGGGTCTCCCACATGAACGGGTACCTACCTTGCGTGACGCGAAAGAGGGTCATGTGGCGATCATCCCGAGCGTTGCCATGCCGAGCTCCATCACTCGGACCGCCCAAGGCGTGTGGGGCGTCCAAGCCCCATCGGACTTGAGGGCATCGGCAGGCGAGAGCCCATCGAGTTGCACTCGCGGACGCTCGAACCAGCGCCGCACACCGAAGTCGTTGTAGACGCCGTGCAAGTAGCCCACGAGTAGGGCCAGCCAGTGCAAGCGCTCGACGACGACATCGGGCGCCTGGCGCTCGCCCCGTGCGTAGCGCTGCACGCTGCTCCTCGACACGAGTAGGAGGGCGGCGAGCCTCTCTTCCCCGAGGGTGGCGACGAGGACGCGCGCCTCCTTGACCGGCGCCGGGTTCTCACCGAGCGTCTCGTACAAGCCGTTGAGCGCGGCCACGACCCGGGGCTCGTCTTCGGGCCCGCCCGCCAGCGCCTGCTGGAGGGCCTCCAGTTGAACGGTGCCGACACCGTTCGCCCTGAGGTCTTTCATGAACACCGCGAGGCGCTCCTCGACGGAGTCCTCGCTCCTGCCGGTGGCGAAGCCCATCGCTTCTCCTCGGCTGATGGCCATGACCGCGGCCGGCCACCCGCGGTTGCCCAGCGCTGGACCGATTTCGGACGTAGAACGGAACCCCATGATGGTCCATTCTACGTCACAAGCGTACCGCCCGTTCCGGGTCGCGGCATCGGGGCCTAGCAGTCCTAGGCATATCTCCCATGGAACAGAACGTCGGCTGTCAGGACACGCCGTCCCTCGCTCACATGGCCGGTCCATGATCAATACTGGCCGTTCTACGTCCCGACGACCCCCGCCAACTCCGCCAGGTCTTTGATGACCGCCTCGGGCGTGCAGCTCGCCACGTCCGCCTCGGGGTGGAAGACGGCGTACTGCGAGGCGGCCAGCGACTCGGCCACGCGGGCGGCCAGCTCCGGCCGCCCGGCGCGCGCGGCGACGGGCAGGGCCGCCAGGGCGTCGGGCAGGGCCGCGTCGAGCCACACCGCCTTCACGCCGGCGGAGCGCGCTCCGAACACGTCGTGCAGCAGCGTGTCCCCCACGAACCAGTCGAGGGGTCCGGCGGCCGCGAACGCCTCGCGCTGCGGCTTGGCCACGCCGACCCGGTCGGGCGTCACGACGAGCGCGAAGCACGGCAGCAGCCCGAGGGCGTCCAGCACCGGCTCCTGGTAGGCGGCGTAGCCGTTGGTCACGACCACGAGGCGGTGGCCGGCGGCGGCGAGGGCGGCCACGGTCTCGCGCGCGTGCGGCAGCGCGGCGATGACGTCGGGCAGGGCGCACCCCTCCCTGACGAGGGTCGCGACGGCCGGCACGGCCACGCCGCCGCCGAACTTATGGGCCACGGCCGCGAACGTCGCGTCCCAGTCGTAGGCCGCCTTGAGCTCGCCGCGGCGCATCAGCTCGTTCCAATGCTCGCGCACGGCGCGCGTGACCGCGGCGGTGGCGGCGTCCGCGTCCAGGTTCTGCAGCGCGGGCGCCGCGCGCATGAGGCGGTGGAAGGTCGGGAAGACGTGGCCACCGAACGGGTTGCGCATGAGCACCCCGTCGAGGTCGAAACCGATGTTGGCCACGCTGGCGGCTCAGCCTTTCAGGGCGCCGACCGTGACGCCGCGGAGGAAGTAGCGCTGGAAGGCGAAGAACACGACGATGACGGGCAGGGCGGCCAGGACGGCGGCGGCCATGTGGAGGCCGTAGAAGAGGGGCTCCTGCTCGCGGATGAGCACGAGGCCGACCTGCAACGTGCGCATGCCGCTGGAGCGCGTCACGACGAGCGGCCATACGAAGGAGTTCCACTGCGCCACGAACGTGATGATGCCGAGGAACGCCAGGCCGGGCCGCACGAGGGGCAGGACCACCTCCCAGAAGATGCGGGCCTCGCCTGCGCCGTCGACGCGCGCCGCGTCGAGCAACTCGGTGGGCAGCGTGCCGATGAACTGCTTCATCAGGAAGATGCTGAAGGGGCTGACGAGCAGCGGCAGGATGAGCCCCAGGTAGCTGTCCACCAGCCCGAGGCGGGTGACGACGAGGAACAGGGGCACGAGGATCGCCTCGAACGGCAGCATCATCGAGAGCATGAAGAGCCAGAAGAGGGCGCGGGAGCCTCGGAACGGCAGCTTCGCGAGCGCGTAGCCGGCCATGCTCGCCGTGGCGATGGTGACGAGCGTGACGCTGACGGACTGGATGAGGGAGTTGAGGACCCAGCGCATGAAGTTGGGCTGGCCAAGCACTTCCTGGTAGTTGCGCAGTGTCGGGGCGCTCGGGACCAGCTCGGGCGGGAACTTGACGGTCAGCGCCGAGGGCGTGAGCGACGTGGCGAACATCCAGTACAGGGGCGCTATCGCCGCGAGCGACAGGACCACGAGCACGACGAGGATCACGACGGCGCCCACCGGCCCGGGGCGGACGGGGTGGTCGGGGTCGCGCAGGAACGGGTCGAAGCGCCGGGCCGTCATGCGCGCCCCCGGCGGTCTGCGAGCGGCGGGAGCCCGGCGGCCATCAGTACTCCACGTTCTGGCCCAGGAACCGGAACTGCACGGCCGCCAGCACGAACGTCAGGAGGAACAGCACGATGGCCTGGGCGGAGGCGAGCCCGAGGTTGAAGCGCTGGAACGCCTCCTGGTAGATGCGGTAGACGACGGTGGTGGTGCTGAACTGCGGGCCGCCCTGCGTCATCACGTAGACGGACTCGAAGACCTGGAACGTGTTGACGGTGCCCGTGACGACGAGGTAGAGGAGCGTCGGCCGGATGAGGGGCAGCACGACCTTCGTGAAGATGACGGGGCGCTTGGCACCGTCGATGAGGGCGACCTCGTAGAGGTCGCGCGGGATGCGCGCCAGGGCGGCCGAGAGGAGGACGATGCTCGACCCGCCCCCCATGACGATCTGCATGGCCATGAGGGAGGCGAGCGCCGTGTCGACGTTGCCGAGCCAGGCCACCGGCTTGAGGCCGAAGAGGCCGATGAACGCGTTGAGCAGGCCGAAGGTCGGGTGGTAGATCCACGCCCACACGAGCGAGATGATGATGCTGGACGTGACGGCCGGCAGGTAGAACGCCGACTTGAAGAACGTCTGGAGGGCGCGGTTCATCGGGTCGAGGAGGTACGCGATGAGGAGCGCCTTCCCGAGCCAGAACACCACCACGACGGCCGTGAAGATGGCCGTGTTCGTGAGGGCCTTGCCGAACAGCGGGTCGGCAAGGACGCGCTTGAAGTTGGCCAGGCCGATGAAGGTCATGCGCGTCGGCCTCACGTCCATGAACGCGAGCACGAACGCGATGACGACCGGCAGGAGGAAGAAGACGGCGAACAGCACGGCCTGGGGCGCGACGAACGTCGCACCCCAGGCGGCCACGTGCCTGCGCGCCGCGCCTCCGCGCGTCACGCTAGCCGATCTCAGCGGCCGAAGACGGCCTGGTTGGCGGCCTTGACGAAGTCATCCAAGGCCTGTTGCGGCGTCTTGGAGCGGCTCAGCGCCGCCTCCATGGCGGCGGTGAAGTGCTCGATGGCCGGGCCGGTGTCGAGGCTCTCTGGGCCGTAGTAGGGCACGCCGTGGTCGATGGCGGCCTGGTAGACGGCGACCTCGGTGGCGACGTCGGCGATGTACGGCGTCACGGTGCCGAACTCCAGGTCGGCGTTGGCCGACTTGCGCGCCGTGACGTACATGAGCGTCTCGAGGAGCTTCGCGTTCTCCGTGTTCGTGAGGAAGCGGGCGAACTCCATGACCATGTCGCGCTTGGCCTCGTCCTTCTGCTTGAAGACGAGGAAGCCGCCCGACGTCTCGTGCGCGACGGGGCCGGCGACCGGGTCGTGCGGGAACGGCGCGATGGCCACGTGGACGGGGTCCGTGATGCGGCCTTCCTGGACGTAACGGTCGAGGCGGCCGATCTCGTAGATGCCGCCGTAGCCCATGGCCGCGCGGCCCTGGTGCAGGTTGTCGATGGTGCCGTACACGTCGAGCGCCTCGCCGCCCGTCGGGGCGTAGCCGTACTCGTAGACGAGGTCGACGATGAACTGCAGCGCGCGCACGCCCTCCTCCGAGTTGAGGACGAACTCGGTGGCGTCGTCGTTCAGCAGTCGGGCGCCGAAGCGGTACATCCAGGCCAGCATGTTGAGCGTGTCCTTGGCCGCGAACGTGAGGGCGTAGACGTCGGTGGTGCCGTCGCCGTCGCGGTCGAAGGTGAGCTTCTCGGCCGCGGCCATGAACTCGTCGATCGTCCAGGAACGGTCAGGCAGCGCGGGCAGCTCGACGCCGCGCTCGGCGAAGAGGTCGACGTTGAGGAGCATCGTGGAGCCCATGCCGTTGTTCGAGTTGTTCCACGGCCAGATGTAGTGCGCTCCGTCGATGTTGCCCTTCTCGAGCGCGTACGGGAGGAAGTCGGCGCGGTCAGCGTCCGTCAGGTAGGCGTCGATGGGCTCGAGCAGCCCCTCGCGGGCCCACTCGGCCTTCCAGTCGAGGTCCTTGAGGAGGTCGGGCGGGTTGCCCGCGAAGATCGCGGTGGTGACCTTCTCGCCGAACCCTGCGTTGGGCACGAGCTCGTACTTGACCGTGACCTCGGGGTGCAGGAGCATGAACTGCTCGCTCATGTACCGGGCGTACTCCTCGCCCGTCGGGCTGGCCCCCTCGGCCATGTCTGGCGTGACGATGCGCCACGGGTTGATCCACCACGTGATCTCCATCTTCGGTTGCGCCATGGCCACGCCCGCGAACGCGAGCGCCAGGACGAGACAGCGTGCTAGGGGTCGTCGCATGTTGGACCTCCAGGCGTGCAGGGTGTGGTCGAAGACCTCCTCAGGTATACCACTTAAGCACCAGCTGCGCCAAAGGACGGGGCGCGCCGAGTACAAGCGCCCGGCGCGCCCCGACCTCGGGCCGTCAAGGACGCCGAGGGACGAGGTCCTGCCTAGCTCACGCCGCCTCCAACGCCCCCTCGAACTGCGACCGGTAGAGCGCCGCGTAAGCGCCGCCCAGCGCCAGGAGCTCCTCGTGCGTGCCGCGCTCGACGATCTGCCCCTCCTCCATCACGAGGATGGTGTCGGCGCCCTGGATGGTGGAGAGGCGGTGGGCGATGACGAACGACGTGCGGTTGCCGCGCAGGGCCGCCATGGCCTGCTGGAGGAGGAGCTCCGTGCGCGTGTCCACCGAGCTCGTGGCCTCGTCGAGGATGAGGAGCGCCGGGTCGGCGAGGAAGGCGCGCGCGATGGTGATGAGCTGCTTCTCGCCGGCGCTGACGTTGCTCCCCTCGTCGTCGATGACCGTGTCGTAGCCGTCCGGCAGGCTGTGCACGAAGCGGTCGACGAAGGTGGCGCGCGCCGCCTCCATGACCTCATCGTCGCTAGCGCCGGGCCGGCCGTAGGCGATGTTGTCGCGGATCGTGCCCTTGAAGAGCCACGTGTCCTGCAGCACCATGCCGATGTTGGAACGGAGCTCGGCGCGGCTCATCGTGGCGATGTCGACGCCGTCGAGCGTGATCCGGCCGGAGTCGAGCTCGTAGAAGCGCATGAGCAGGTTGACGAGCGTCGTCTTCCCCGCCCCGGTCGGACCGACGATGGCGACGGTGCGGCCCGGCTCGGCCGTGAGCGACAGGTCCTCGATGAGCGGCCGGTCTGGCTCGTAGCGGAACGAGACGTGCTCGAAGGTCACGCGGCCGTGCGTCTCGCCCTCGAGGCGCCGCGCCGTCGTGTCGACGGACTCCTCCTCGGCGTCGAGGAGCTCGAAGACGCGCTCGGCGGAGGCGACGCCCGACTGCAGCATGTTGATCATCGACGCGATCTGCGTGACGGGCTGCGTGAACTGCCGCGAATACTGGATGAAGGCCTGCACGTTGCCGAGGCTGATGGTGCCGCTCGCGACGCGCAGGCCGCCGATGACGGCGACGGCGGCGTAATTGAGGTTCCCGATGAAGTTGGACGCCGGCATGATGAGGCCCGAGAGGAACTGGGCGCGGAAGCTGGCGTCGTAGAGGCCGGCGTTCTCCTTCTCGAACTGCTCCTGCACCTCGCGCTGCCTGCCGAAGACCTTCACGAGCGCGTGGCCCGTGTACGCCTCCTCGATGGCGGAGTTGAGGGTGCCCGTGCGGCGCCACTGGAGCGTGAACTGCTTGCCGCTGCGCGACATGACGAGGATCGCCACGACCATGGTCAGCGGGATGCTGAGCAGCGCCACGCCCGTCAGGACCGGGGAGATCGTGAACATCATGACGAGCATGAAGACGACGGAGAGGAGCGACGTGACGAACTGACTCATTGTCTGCTGGAGGCTCTGCGACACGTTGTCGATGTCGTTCGTGACGCGGCTGAGGAGCTCGCCGCGCGGCTGGGCGTCGAAGTAGCGCAGCGGCAGCCGGTTGAGCTTCTCCTCCACCGAGCGGCGCAGGCCGTAGACGGTGGCGTTGACGACGTCGTTGAGCAGGTAGCCCTGCACGAACTGGAGCAGGGACGCGACCACGTAGATGCCCATGACGAGCAGGAGGACCTGGCTAACGGCCTGGAAGTCAACCCCAACGCCGGGGACGAGGTCGATGCCGCTCAGCATGTCGGCGACCTGCCCCTGCCCGGCCGCCCGCGCGCCTTCGATGGCCTGTTCCTTGGTCATGCCGGCGGGGAACATCTTGCCGATGACGCCGCCGAAGATGAGGTCGGTGGCGCGCCCGAGGACGCGCGGCCCGATGGACGACAGCGCCACGGAGATGACGGCCGCGACGAGCAGGAGGGCGACCTTGGCCTTGTGCGGCGCGAGCTGCGCCAGCAGTCGGCGCACGGACGGCCCGAAGTTGCTCGCCTTCTGCCCCACGGCGCCACCGCCGAACATCATGCCGCCGGCCCGGACGCGTTCCGTGGCCTTCATGGTCTTGGGTTGCTTGGAATCACCGGTGGCGCCAGGCGTCCCCTCGGCGCCCTGCGACCCCCCTTGCTCGTTCCTCGGTGCCTTGCCTCGCTCCTGCGTCATGCCGCCACCTGTTCCTGGGACGCGACTATCTCGCGGTAGGTCTCGGACGTGGCGAGCAGCTCGGCGTGGCTCCCCATGCCGACCACGCGCCCGTCCTCGAGGACGACGATGCGGTCGGCGTTCTGGATGGTGGCCACGCGCTGCGCCACGATCAGCACGGCGGCGTCGCGCGTCGCCGGCTCGAGCGCCCGCCTGAGGCGCGCGTCGGTCGCGACGTCGAGCGCCGAGAACGAGTCGTCGAAGACGTAGACGACGGGCTTGCGCACGAGCGCCCGCGCGATGGCGAGGCGCTGCCGCTGCCCGCCGGAGACGTTGGTGCCGCCCTGGGCGATCGGGGAGTCGAGGCCCTCCGGCATGGCGCTCACGAAGTCCTTGGCCTGCGCCACCTCGAGCGCGCGCCACAGGTCCGTGTCGGTGGCGTGCGGGTCGCCGTAGCGCAGGTTGCTCGCCACGGTGCCCGTGAACAGGTAGGCCTTCTGCGGCACGAGCCCGATGCGCTCCCAGAGGGCCTCGGGGGCGTAGTCGCGCACGTCGACGCCGTCGACGAGGACTGCGCCGCCCGTGGCGTCGAAGAGGCGGGGCACGAGGTTGACGAGCGTCGTCTTGCCGGCGCCCGTCGAGCCCACGACCGCGACCGTCTCGCCCGGACCGACCTTGAAGCTGATGTCGTCCAGCACGGGGTGCGTGGCGCCGGGGTAGCTGAACGTCACGTTCCTGAACTCGAGGCTGCCGAGGCGGGCGGCGGGGGCGGCGACCGGCTTGGCGGTCGGCACGACGCTCGGCTCCGTGTCGAGCACCTCGCCGATGCGGCCGGCGGAGACCGTCGCGCGCGGCAGGAGCATCATCAGCATGGTGGACATCAGCATGGCGATGAGGATCTGCATCAGGTAGCTGAGGTAGGCGGTCATCGAGCCGATCTGCATGTGCCCGGCGTCCACGCGGATGCCCCCGAACCACAGGACGGCGATGGTCGAGGCGTTGAGGACGAGCATGACGAGCGGGAAGAGGGCCGACATCCAGCGCCCCACGTAGAGGGCGACGTCCGTCAGTTCCCGGTTGGCCTCGGCGAAGCGCCTCTCCTCGAACGGCTCGCGCACGAACGCGCGCACGACGCGGATGCCGCTGATCTGCTCGCGCAGGACCTGGTTGACGCGGTCGATGCGCTTCTGCATCTTCCGGAAGCCGGGCACCATGGCCATGAGGACCACGCTGACGGACCCCGCCAGCACGGGCACTGCCACGGCGACGAGCCACGAGAGGCCGACGTCCTCGCGGATGGCCATGATGATGCCGCCGACCATCATGATCGGCGTCGTCACGAGCATGGAGAAGGCCATGAACACGAGCGTCTGCACCTGCATGACGTCGTTGGTCGTGCGGGTGAGGAGGGACGGGGCGCCGAACCGGCTCACCTCGCGCGCGGAGAAGTCGCCGACGTGCGCGAACACCCCGGAGCGCATGTCGCGCCCGAACGCCATCGCCGTGCGCGCCGCGAAGTAGACGGCCACGATGGTGGCGAGCACCTGCAGGAGCGAGACTCCGAGCATGAGCGCGCCCTGCCTGAGGATGTAGTTCGTGTCGCCGAGCACGACGCCCTTGTCGATGATGTCGGCGTTGATGCTCGGCAGGAGGAGCGTGCAGATGGTGGCGACGAACTGCAGGGCGACGATGACCCAGACCGTTCGCCAGTACGGCTTCATGAAGCGTGCTACGAGTTTGAGCAACATCCGGGGGTCACCTTTCGTCTTGGCGCTTGAGCGCGCCGTTGAGGCAGAAGTCGACGAGCTCTTTCGGGTTGAGCGGGGGCTCGCCTTCCGCTTGGGGCATGCGGCTCGCGAGCAGGAGGGTCACGAAGCCCTGGGCCAGGCGGGTCGGGTTCACCCTGAGTTCGGCCTTGTGCGGGGCGAGGAGCTCGGTGACCTCCCCGATCACCACCGTTACCCAGCCGTGCATCTGCGCCGGGGGGCCGTGGCGACCGAACGGGTGATCGTGCCCCACGGGGGCCGCCTCGGCGCCGGGTGGCGGCATCGGCAGGCCCGTCTTGAGCACGCCGCGCATGGCAACGGCCAGCGCGTGGAACTCCTCGACCCGCGGCATGATCACCTTCCACACGCCGAGCAGCTTCGCCTCGATGGTGGGCAGCGTTGCCAGCGCGGCGATGCGGGTACGCAGCGGCTCCGGATCGAGCCGGCCCTGGATGGCGGCGAGCATGAGCGAGCGCTTGTCGTCGAAGACGCTGAAGAGCGTCCCCTCCGCCACGCCGGCGGCCTCCGCGAGCTCGCGGGTGGTGACGGCCCCGCCCCGCGCCGCCAGCAGGGGCGCCACGGCCTCGATGATCTTGGCGCGCCGCGCCGCGCGGTCCAGTGGGGGTGCTCTGCGGGGTCTGGTCACCGCAGGAGTGTAATTGAGTGAGCGCTCACTTGGATGTGAGCAAGATGAAAGCGCGCCCCGGGCATTCCCAGGGCGCCCGGTCGATCGGGCATTCCCGGGGCGTACGGTCGACCGCGCGTTACCGGTCCCGAGCCTAGGGCACCCGGGAACCCTGCCTCCGAGCGCGAGCAACGAGACAACGTCGGCTTCCACTCACCCCAGGTCGGGCGCCACCGCCGTCCTCACCCAGCGCAGGAAGAACGGGCTGTCGAAGGCGACCTTCTCGCTCTCGGTCACCAACAGCCCGCGCGCGATGAGCGCCTGGACGGCCTTGTGCACGGACGACGCCCCCGGCAGGCCGTACTGGTCTCGCGCCTCGGCGGAGTACAGGCGCTCCACGCCGAGCGCCACCACCCGCAGCACGTCCTGCTGCTGCGCCGAGAGGCCGCCCCAGATGCTGCGCAGTAGGGGCGCCTCGCCGTCGACCACGTCCCCCAGCGCCGCCTGAACGTCTGCCAGGTCGACCTTGCGCCGCGCGGCGAGCCCGCGGAAGTAGAGCTGCCGGGCGACCTGGACGACGTCCTGCGTGCGGGGCCCGGCCAGGCGCAGCAGCTCGAGGCCCACCCCTGGCGCCACGCCGCTCCCACGCTCCAGGCGCTCCTCGAGCCAGGGCGCGAACACGGCCGGCGCGATGGGCGCCAGCGGCAGCATGTCGAACATCTTGTAGAACGCCCGTTTCGGGCCGATCATGGCGTGGATCAGCGACTCCTGCGACCCGGCGCAGATGATGGCGAGGTCGCCGTGGCGCTGCATGACGTCGCGCAGGTGCCATTCGGAGCTCTCGCCCGCGAACGACGTCACGGCCTGGAACTCGTCGAGCACCACGGCGACCGGCCGCCCCGTCTCCTCGCGGATCCGGCTGAAGCGGTCGAAGACCCCCTCCAGCGCCTGCCGCCGCTCCTCCTCGCCCGCTATGCGCCGGTCGATGCCGAACGTGATGGCCGGCGGGCCGCCGCGCTCGTCCAGCTTCACGGTCACGCGCGGCGCCAGCCCACCGAGGAGATCCTCGAGGCGCAGCTTCAGCCAGCGCGTCTCCCGGTACAGCGAGCCGAGTAACCGCGCCGAGACGTCGAACAGGTTGGTGGCCGTCGCCATGTCGACGCTCACCACGATGGGCTTGGGCCTGGAGTGCCGCGCCGACTCGGCCGCGTTGGCGATCGTCGAGCTCTTCCCCATGCGCCGCGGTCCGTAGACGAGCAGCGACGACGCGGAGAGCATGGCCGCCCGGATGCGGGCCGTCTCCTCTTCCCTGTCGGCGAAGTGGTAGCCGGAGACGTGCTCGCCGATGCGGAAGGGGTTGCCTGCTGGGTCCGGCATGAGCACCTGCTTTCACCGAGCAGCGATTCACCGATCAGTGAATCACTTGGTGGTGAAATGGTAGCGGGTGTCGGGAGTAGAAGCAATGGGCATCGGCCGTGGGCACGGCGAGGCACGACTTGCACGCGGCTAGAATGCACCATGCAGCTCGACAAGCTCGAAGTGCGGAAGATCGGGCCGATCGAGGAAGCCACCCTCGAGTTCGGGGGTCTGACCGTGTTCACCGGACCGCAGGCGTCCGGCAAGAGCATCGCGCTGCAGCTCCTCAAGCTCGCCATCGACAACGAGCACGTGCTGAGAACGATGGTTGACAAGGGCCTGATATGGAAGGGCGGCACGAGGCAGTTCTTCGACCTCTACCTCGGCTCGGGGATGCAGTCGGTCTGGAACCGCGAGTCATCGCTGCGCTGGCAGGGTGAGCAACTGAGCCTGCGCACCCTGACGCGCCCCAGCGGACCCGAAGGTCATGGCCGCGCAGCCAGGACCATCACCGAAGAACAGGCGCTCTATATCCCCGCGCAAAGGATGCTGTGCTTCAGGGACGGCGCCACCCGCCCGTTCGGTGACTATCGGGCGGGGGATCCTTACGTATTGCGAGAGTTCAGCCAACACGTCCACGACATCGTTCATGGCGAACTGAGCAAAGGCGCCTCTCAGCTCTTTCCGAAGCCTCAGCGGCTGGACGAAGCGATAAGGGACGCGCTTGCGACACACGTCTTCGGCGGGTGGCAGCTTTCGGTCGACACCGCCGGTAATCAACGGGAACTGGTACTGACCCACAAGAAGGATCCGGCGGCGGACGAGCAGTACCCGCTGAGGTTCCTCTCCTGGTCCGCAGGTCAGCGTGAGTTCGTGCCTCTCCTGATAGGGATGTACGAACTCATGCCAGCAGGAGCGGGCAGCCGACGCGACCCACTAAGGTGGGCGATCATCGAGGAGCCGGAGTCGGGGCTTCACCCGCGGGCCATCGGCGCCACGATGGCCCTGGTCTACGAACTGATCCGGCGCGAGTACCGTGTCGTGCTGTCGACCCACTCCACGCACGTGCTGGACGTCGTGTGGGGTTTGAGGGCCATGAAGGAGCACGGCGGAGGTCCGGACGACGCATTGAAGCTCATCGAGCTGCCTTCCAGCCGTCGTACCCGAGCCGCCGGCGCAGCCGTTCTCGAGGCTGTCTCACGCGTCTACTACTTCGAGCGCGGGTCGGTGGTAGCGAACATATCCGCCCTCGATCCCTTTTCCGAGCGACAGGAAGAGGCAAGTTGGGGCGGCCTCACCGCGTTCGCCGACAACGCCGCCCAGGTAGTCGCAGGCGTAGTGCAGAGGAGCCAAGTTGCAAGGGAAGGATCAAGTGCGCGACGAGTTCGTTAGCCTTGGGCAGCCGTACGCATCAGCCGTGAAACCTGGGCTGCAGGCTCTCGCCAGGCAGCACAGGAGGCTGGTAACCATACGGGACTCCCGTCGCCTCACCGACAGCATCGACCTGGACACCACGCTCTCGACCCATCCCCAGCACGCCTCTGCCGCTCGCTGGGACTACGGGATAGGGTTCCAACCTTCAGATGCCTCCCCAGAATGCGCCGTTTGGGTTGAAGTTCATCAGGCTCGACCCTCTTCCGTCCGAGAGATGGTAGCCAAGGCGCGCTGGCTCACGGGCTGGCTTGAATCGGACGGTAGCTTGTTGAGGGATCCCACGCAGCGCGGGCAGAGAGAGTTGGGCTCCGCGTTCTTCTGGGTCGCGGAAGGGTCAGACAGCCTCGCCCGAACCGGTAGCGTTCAGAAGAAGCTGGCTAGCGTCGGCCTGGCCTTCCCCAGCCGTAAGCTCGATCTGCCGTAGGGATCGAGAGCCTTATCGGCCACTGCGTGATGCGCATAAAGATAGGCGGCGAAGGTGCTGCGTCTTAAGGAGCCGAGTCTTGCGGACAGTCCACGCGACCGAAGTACGAGAGAACCTGGCCAAGCTGCTCACCGCCGCCGAGCAAGGCGAGGAGATCGTCATCGTCCGCCGAGGCCGCCCCGTCGCCAGGCTAGTCGCGATCGACAAGCGTACGACAGACTTCGTGGACCGCAGCGAACTGCGAAGCGACATCCCGCCCATGCGGCACTCGGCCGGGCGGACCGTCCGCCAACTCCGAGACGACGAACGACATTGAGTCCGGTCCCAGGACGTGACTTCTAGGTAAGCAAGTCGCGCCACCGCGCACGACAGTGAATCGTGGTCTGGTTCGATAGGAAGGACCTCTCCGTCAAGCCGTCGCCACGTACTTCTCCGCCTGCAACCACCAGAGCTCCGCGTACTCCCCGCCGCGCCCGAGCAACTCGGCGTGACCACCCTCCTCGACGAGCCTGCCGCCGCGCAGGACGACGGCCCGGTCCGCCATCTGCACGGACGCCAGGCGGTGGGTTATCAGGATCACGCTCCTGCCGCGGCTGAGCCGCGCGAAGCGCTCGAAGAGCTCGTGCTCGCTGCGCGGGTCGAGCGCCGCCGTTGGCTCGTCGAGGATCAGGAGGGGCGCGTCGCGGTAGAGGGCCCTGGCGATGGCGACCTTCTGCCACTGCCCGCCCGAGAGCTCCGTGCCGCCGAACTCCTTGCCGAGACCATGGTCGATGCCGCCGCCCAAGGACTCGACGAGGGCGCCGAGACCGGCGTCGGCCAGCGCGCGGGTGACCGCCTCGGGCTCGTCCTCGCGCGGCGCGGCGCCGAGGGTGACGTTCTCCCGCAGCGTGTAGTCGTACCTCCCGAACGCCTGCAGCACTGCGCCCACCCTGGCGCGCCAGGCGTCCACGCCCAGGCGGCGCAGGTCGACGCCGTTCACCGTCACCCGCCCGCCCGTCGGGTCGTAGAAGCGCAGGAGGAGCTTGACGAGCGTGCTCTTGCCCGCGCCGTTCTCGCCGACGATCGCCAGAGTCTCGCCCGGCCGGATCGCGAAGCTCACGTGCTCGAGGGCCACGCGCCCGTCAGGGTAGGCGAACGACACGTCCTCGAACGCGACCGTCAACGGCCCCTCCGGCACCGGGAGCGGGTCGTCCGGCTGCCTCACCTCAGGCTCGATGGCCATGAACTCGAAGTACTTCTCGAAGAAGAGGGCCCGCTGGAAGAGCTCACCCACGCCCTCGTTGAGTGCGAACGCCTCGTTCTGCAGCTGCCCCATGCCCTGCGCCACCACGACGATGCCGCCGAACGACAGGGCGCCGCGGCTCGCCTGCAGGACCGCCCAGGCGAAGAGGCCGGCCGTCACCACCACGGAGAAGGCGATGCTCGGCAGGCCGCCGAGCGCCTGCCGGCGACGGGCCACGTGCATCGCCCGGTGCGCGCTCGCGAAGGTGGCGACGTAGCGCTGCCGCAGCCAGGGCAGTAGCCCCTGGAGCCGCACCTCGGCCGCATGCTCCACGTCGAGGGCTATGCGGCTGTCGTACTCCATGCGCCGCGCCTCCGGGCTGCGACCGAGCAGGGCGTGCCAGCCGACCTCGCGGAGCTTCAGGATCGAGCGCCCGTACGGGATCGAGGCGAGGACTATGACGAAGGGCACCCACCACGCCAGCGTGGCAAGGACGGCCGCCAGGCTGACCATAGCCACGAGGCTGCGGGCGGCGTAAACAGACAGGACGAGCACGTTGAGTGCCCGGTTCCGTGCCCCATCACGCAGGAGGAGCAGGTCGTCGTGGAAGCCCGGCCGCTCCAGGGCGTCGAGACCCTTGAGCTCCTCGCTCTTGCGCATGAGGTCGAGGTTCACCTTCGTGGTGAAGAGCTCGGCGACGTCGCCCTGGAGCATCTGCACGAACGGCGCCAGCAGCTGGCTGATGGCGATCGAGCCCGCCCACAGGGCGACGAGCGGCACGAGGCTGGCGCTACCGCCCTGCAGGAGCGCCGTGAGCCCGTCGATGGTCGCCTTCGTCAGGTAGACGTTCAACGCCGGCACGACGCCCTGGATGACGAGCAACGCCGTCAGGAGCGTCACCTTGGCCGGTGCGGTGCGCCAAAGCAGCGCCAACGACCGGAGAAGGATGCGCCAAGCGTTGAACGCGCCGCCCGAGACCTTCTTGTTCGGCACCGTCTCCCCACCTCCACCCGCACCGGCTTGCCCAGCGGTGGCGGCGCTACAGGAACGCCGTCAGGGTGCCAGCCCGCTACCCCACTACCTAATCCGATTAGGTAGTCACTATACCCGTTGCGTGTGATCGGAGACCGGCGTCACCGGACTCGAAACGTGTTGAGAAGCTAGCCCAGCGTGGCTCCTCCTACCAATTGGCAGGCTTGGTGATGACGGCGCCCTGCTCGAACCCTCCAGCAAGGGCATCCCGCACCAGATGTACGCCCAGGCTCACGTCGGTACCCTTCTCTTCGGTCTTGACGACCTTGGCAAACCGGGGCGGCGGCTCCTGAGGCACTGTCGGCTTGGGGCTGAAAGTCAGTGGCTCATCTAGGTACATCATCGGTCTCGACACAAGGAACCGGCCCTTGTGTATCCGTAAACAGGGGATCGTCTCCGATGCCTTGAAGTAGGTTCGTTGTCGTCTAGGAGCATCTGGGTCCGGAAGCGCCGAGACGTCGGCCGTGTAGTAATTGATCTTCCGAATGTCCGAACCGGCGGGCATGGCTTTCTGTACGAACTGGTAGACGTTCAACCACCTCCGTCCAGGGCGCGAATCACGTCGTGTAGGATTCAATGCCAGGTAGTAGAGGTTAAGACCATCTATGTAAACGTAGGTTCTCACTAGTGTCCCCTAGCTACAGGAAACCCGCAGTTCCCACTGCGGGTTTCCTGAGCCTACGGCAAGCCGTAGGTGGGTTGGATGCTCGAATGTTAGGACAATTGGCAGCTGGCGTCAACGAAAGATAGGGCGATCGCCTAGGTAGAGTCGGCTGGATGCTGCATCGACCCATGCTGAGGGCGGCGCGCGTCTAGAAACCCAGAATGACGTCGTCACAGACAGCCATCATGCTCTTCGCGCCGATGAGCTTCATCTTCCGCAACCGCGCCCGCGCCGAGCACGCGCCGCGGTGGTGACAGGCCCCTCATGAGTGACCAGGACCGCAAGGAGAGGGCGACGCTACACACGCGGATGAGGCTCCGCCCAGACCAGGCCGGTGGCCGGCTCGACGGTGGCTGGCTTTACGCTGCAGACGGATAGCTGGTACTCCCAGCCGATCCGGACTCAACCGGTGCCCGACCGCGCAGCGCTCGGCCATCCATCGCTCTGAGCTTGTCAGGCTTCGCCCAGCCGGGGTTCTGGCGCGTTCGGCCGGAGTGCAGGTGCGGGGACGTGCAGGTGCAGGGATGCGGGGGCATGAGACTATTGAAAGGAAATGCGCCTATGCGCAACGCGCATCTTGTGCAACGTCCGTGTTGCACAACGTATCAGTTGCACATGGTGCGCGATTCCTAAAGACACCTCTGCTCCCCCGCGCCCGTCGCTCCCATGGCGCCAAGCCCCGCGCGCGCCGCGCCGGCGCCCCTCACCCGCCCTCCCGCCGGTAAGGCTTGAGGAGCGCGGCGGGGTAGCTGGCGTTGCGACCGGCCAGCGCCAGCACGAGGATCGTGACGAGGTACGGCAGCGCGAGCAGGATCTCGTAAGGCAGCGCGACGCCCTCGGCCTGGAGCCGGAGCTGGAGCGCCTGCACGAAGCCGAACAGGAGCGCGCCGAGCAGGATGCGCACGGGGCGCCAGTTGCCGAAGATGACGATGGCGATGGCCACCCAGCCGCGCCCGTTCACGACGCCGTGTGTGAACGCGCCGAGCTGGGCGAGCGTGAGGAACGCCCCGGCGAGACCCATGAGCGCGCCGCCGAGGACCAGCGCCTGGTAGCGCACGCGGTAGACGTTCACGCCGGCGATGTCGACGGCCTCGGGGTTCTCGCCCGAAGCGTGCAGGCGCAGGCCGAACGCAGTGCGGCGCAGCACGAGAGCCATAACGGGCACGAGCAGCAGCGCGAAGTACGTCAGGCCGTACTGGCTCAGGAGCGGCGCGAGCGTCGTGCCCGGCAGGACGCTCAACTGACCGAACGACTGGCCGAGCGAGGGCGGGGTGCTCGCGCCGCCGTACAGGAGGCGGAAGAAGTAGAGCGCCAGTCCGCCGCCCAGCAGCGTGATGCCGAGGCCGGAGACGTGCTGGTTCAGGCCGAGCGTGACGGACAGGAGCGCCATGAGCGCCCCCATGAGCGCGCCCGTCGCGACGGCCGCCGCGAGGCCAACCCAGAGGGAGCCGCTCTGGTGCGCGGCCACGAAGCCGACGAACGCGGCGAGCAGCATGGTCCCCTCGATGCCGAGGTTGAGCACGCCGGCGCGCTCCGCGAGCATCTCGCCGAGCGCGGCCAGCAGGATGGGGGTGGCCACGCGCAGGGCGGCGGCCGCGAGGACGATGAGGAACTCCATCAGGCACGCTCCTCTCGGCGGCTCCGCCGCGCGGGGCGGTAGCGGTTGAGCAGCAGGACGGCGAGCGTGACGAGGAGCAGCGTGGCCTGCACGACCTGCCCGAGGTAGGCGGGGATGCCGAGCGCCCGGCTGGCCGAGGTCGAGCCGACGTCGACGAGCGCGAGGAACCCGGCGGCCACGGCGACCCCGAGGGCGTGCAGGCCCCCGAAGGTCGCGACGATTATGCCCGTGTAGCCGTAATCGGGCGAGATGCCCTCGATGAGGTAGTGATGGATGCCCGCCACCTCGCCCACGCCGGCGAGCCCGGCCACCCCGCCGCTGAGCAGCGCGGCGACGAGGACGGTGCTGCGCACGCTCACGCCCATGAAGCGGGCGGCCGTCGCCCCCATGCCGACCGCGCGCAGCTCGAGCCCGAAACGGGTGCGGGAGAGCACCCACCAGAAGAGGGCCACCAGGACGAGCGCCACCACGAAACCGAGGTGGACGCGCGAGCGGGCGATGACCTGCGGGAACTCGGCCGCGGCGGCGATGGTGGGCGAACGCGGCCAGCCCGACACCGGGTCGCGCCACGGACCGTTCAGGAGCCCACCCACGAGCAGGAGCATCACGGAGTTGAGCAGGAGCGTGGTAACGACCTCGTCGACCTTGGCGTAGACCTTCAGGACGGCGGGCAGGAGCGCCCAAGCGGCGCCAGCCACCAGGCCGCCGGCGAGCATGGCCGCCACCGCGGCGGACGGCGCCCACTCCCCGAGGCGGGGGCCGAGGAAGGCGGCGCCGAGCGCGCCGGCGTAGAGCTGCCCCTCGGCGCCGATGTTGTAGTAGCCGGCCCGGAACGCGATGGCGACGGCGACGCCGGTCAGCAGGAGCGGCGTCGCGCGCACGAGCACCTCGAGGCGCGAGGTGCGGCGCGTCAGGGGCCGGATGAGGAGCTCGTAGAAGACGTCGAGCGGGTTGGCGCCGGAGGCCGCGATGAGCACGGACGCGAGGGCGAACGTGATGAGGATGGCGATCACGGGCAGCGCCAGGCGCAACCACCACGGGGCGGAGCCCCGCTCCCAGCGCCACGGCAGGCGCGGAGCGCGCGCGGTCGGCGCAGGCCTAGCCATGCGCCACCACCCCCTCCCGACGCGAGGTGTGGCCCGCCGCCCGAGCGAGCCTAACCATGCGCCACCATCCCCTCCCCCGCCATGAGGAGGCCGACGCGGCCGACGTCGACCTCGTCCGCCGCGAAGTCGCCGACGATGCGCCCGCCGTACATGACGAGCACGCGGTCGGACAGGCGCAGGACCTCGTCGAGGTCCTCGCTGACCATCAGGACGGCGGCGTTCCTGTCGCGCTGCTCCAGGAGGCGCTCATGGACGTAGGCGGTGGCGCCGACGTCGAGCCCGCGCGTGGGCTGGGCGACGACCACGAAGCGCGGCTTGCGCGAGAGGGTGCGCGCCAGCACGATCTTCTGGATGTTGCCGCCAGAGAGCGTCCGCACGAGGTCGCCAGGCTTGGCCTTCACCTGGTACTCGGCGATGAGCCGATCCGCCTCGGCCGCCATGGCGCGGCCGTCCAGGTGGCCGGCGCGCGTGAAGGCGCCGATGTGCTCGAGCGTGAGGTTCTCGCGCACGGACAGGTTGCCGACCACCGCCGCGAGGCGGTCCTCCGGCACCCGCCCGACGCCGAGCCGGGCCAGCTGCGCGGGCGGCAGCCCGCTCACGCGCTGCCCGCTGAGGAGGACCTCACCGCCCGACGGCTGGGTCATGCCAGTCAGGACGCTCACGAGCTCGCTCTGACCGTTGCCGGCCACCGCCGCCACCCCGACGAGCTCGCCAGGGTAGAGGTCGAAGCTGACGTCGTCCAGGAGCGTGACGCCCCGCTTGTCGCGCAGCGTGAGGCGGCGCGCCTCGACGAGCGGGGTCCGCTGAAACAGCGGGCGCTGAAACAGCGGGCGCTGAAGCGGAGTCGGCTGGCGGCGGGCCGGCTCGCCCGTCCCCGGCTCCAGGGGCGCGCCTGGCCGCGTCAGGTCGTCGTGCTCCTCGGGGGCGCCGGGTTGAGTGGGGTTGTGGCGACGCATGCCGGAAGCGTCGCCCGGGGCGGGCCGCGCCGCCCGCGCCCGCCTCTCGACGGGCAGCTGCTCGCGGCCGATCATCAAGCGCGCGAGCTCGGCCTGGCTCGCCCCCGCCGTGGCGCGCTCGCCGACGACGCGACCGTGCCGCAGCACGACGACGCGCTGGCTCACGCGCATGACCTCGCGGAGCTTGTGCGTGATGATGATGACGGCGAGCCCGCGCTCGCGCAGCCCGTCCAACGTGGTGAACAGCCGCTCGCCGTCCTGCGGCGTGAGGACGGCGGTCGGCTCGTCGAGGATGAGGAGCCTGCAGTCGCGGTGGAGGGCCTTGAGGATCTCGACGCGCTGCTGCGCCCCGACGGACATGGCGCGCACGAGCGCCCGCGGCGCGACGTCGAGGCCGTAGCGCTCGGCGGTCGCCAGGACGGCGCCCTCGATCTTCGAGCGGTCGAGCAGCACCCCGCCTTCCCGGCCGAGCACGACGTTCTCCGCCACGGTGAGGCTCGGCACGAGCGCGAAGTGCTGCGAGACGAGGCCGATGCCGCTCGCGATGGCGTCGGCCGGCGAGCGGAACCGCACGGGCACCCCGCCGACGCGCAGCTCGCCCTCGTCGGGCTGGTACATGCCGTAGACGATCTTCGTGAGGGTCGTCTTGCCGGCGCCGTTCTCGCCGAGCAGGGCGAGGATCTCGCCGGACCGCACGTCCAGGTCGACGTCGGCGAGGGCCGTCAGGGCGCCGAAGCGCTTCGTGACGGAGCGCAGGCTGACGACAGGCTCCGGCGTGGTGGTCACTGGTCGCCCCTCTCGGTACGCGGTGCGCAGCCGTTCGCGCGCGCAGCCATCGCTGCCGCGCAGCCGTTGGTGGGCCCGACCCGCGAAGTCCGTCGCGTGGCGCGTCCAGCACGCCACGCGACGAAGTCGGCCCCTAGGTCAGCGCGTCGCGACCGGAGGGTCCTCGTTGATCGGCACGCGGAAGAGGCCGCCGAGGATCTCGGACTCGCGCTGGCGCACGAGCTCGATCACGTCGGCCGGGAGGGTCTGCTCGAAGCCGTGGAACGGGGCGAGGCTCGCGCCGCCCTTGGCCATCATCGTGAAGTCCTTGAGGTCCTGCGACGTGTACGAGCCCTTGGCCACCTGGTCGATGACGTAGTGGACGAGCGGCTCCATGTGCCACACGGGACCGGTGATCACCGTGTCCGGCGCGAGCGAGTTCTGGTCGCTCATCGCGCCGAAGGCGACGGCGCCGCGCTCGGAGGCCGCCTCGATCACGCCGAAGCGCTCGGCGAAGAGGGCGTCGGCGCCGGCGTCCAGCTGCGCGAGCGCGGCTTCCTTCGCGGCGGGCGGGTCGAACCACGAGTTGATGAAGCTGACGAGCACCTGCGCCTCGGGGTTCGCTTCCTTCACGCCGACGATGAAGGCGTTGACGATGCGGTTGACCTCGGGCACGGGGTAGCCGCCGACCACGCCGACGATGCCGCTCTTGCTCACCTTGCCGGCGATCAGGCCGGAGAGGTAGGCGGGCTCGTGGATCCAGTTGTCGAACACGGAGAAGTTCGGCTCGACGGGCCCGAGGCCGGAGCCGAAGACGAACGCGATGTCGGGGTAGTCGCGCGCCACGCGCCTGACGGCCTCCTCGTTGCCGAAGGCGTCGCCGAAGATGACGTCTGGGGCGTTCTCCTCCGCGACCTCGCGCATGATGCGCTCGAGGTCGCCGGCGTAGCCGAGGTCGTCGACGAACTCGTAGTTGATGAGACCGGCCTTCTGGGCGTCAAGCAGGGCGGCGTGGATGACGCCGTCCCATGGCTCCTCGATGGCCGTGGCGTAAACGGCGTAGACGTTCACCGGGCCCTGCGCGGCGGCCAAGCCGACCAGCACTGCCACGGCGACGACGAGCATAGACACGAATCTTCTCACGTTCACGCCCTTTCTGACGTCCTGCACGAGCCGCAGGCGCCTCCCGCGCGATCCGCACAAGCGCCCGCGACCTACGCCGCGGGGTCGACTTACGCGTTCCGAGGCGAGTATAGCGGCAAGTGCGGCGGCGGCAAGGGCGGGGCTGCGGAGCAGGCCGTTCTCCCAGGCCGAACGCGCCGGCGCAGCACCGCGGCGTCCCGCTCAGGTCGCGCTCTTTGCGGTAGCGTCTTGGACAGCTAGCTAGCGTCTTGGACAGCTAGCTAAGGAGGCGAGGCATGGCTAACACGCTCGATCACCGGGCGCTCCTGCAAGTAGCCCTCGAGGAGGCAAGGCAAGGGCTGACGGAGGGTGGCGTCCCCATCGGCGCGGCCCTCTTCCGCACGGACGGGACCCTGCTTGGCCGCGGTCACAACCGCCGCGTCCAGGACGGCGACCCGAGCTCGCACGGCGAGACGGACGCGTTCCGCAACGCCGGCAGGCAGCGCACGTACAAGGACACGATCATGGTCACCACCCTCGAACCGTGCTGGTACTGCAGCGGCCTCGTCAAGCAGTTCGGCATCCCGACGGTGATCGTCGGCGAGTCGCGCACGTTCCAAGGCGGGGCCGCATGGCTGCGCGAGCAGGGCGTGCGGGTGGTCGACCTCGACGACGAGGAGTGCGTGCGCCTCATGACGGAGTTCATCGCCGCCAAGCCGGACGTCTGGAACGAGGACATCGGGGAGGAGTGACCTCGGCTCGGTGCACTTGAGCCCAGCCGGTGCGTGATCGGCTTACAGGCGCCTCGGCCCCGGCGACCGTGGGGTATACCGGTGGCATGAGCGGTAAGCACCCGCATGAGGACGGCGCCCCGGACGAGCGCCTCGCCGACTTGCTGGCCAGCAAGTCCGAGGTGGTGCGCACCACCTACCTGGCCGTGCACGCCCTCGTCAGGGACGTACTACCAGACGTGCGCTGGAGCACCGACCTCGTCGACCTGGCTACCGGCTACGGCGCGCACCAGTACGGCTACGACGGCTGGGGCATGGCGGCGGCGATGCCGCACACGCGGTGGGTGTCGCTGGTCTTCTCGCGGGGGGCCGACCTGGACGATGCGACGCGCATCCTGGAGGGCACGGGCAGGAACGTGCGCCACGTGAAGCTGCGGTCGCTCGCGGAGCTGGAAGCCCGCCGGGAGGCGCTGCGCGGTCTGATCGAGCAGGCCGCCCGGTTGAGCGCCGGCTGACCGTCACCACTGAACACCGGCCGACCGGCACCTCGGCGTGGGCTAAGCTCCTTGACGATGTCGCTCACCTTCGAGACGCGCGTGGCCGCCTACGGGTTGATCGTCGACCAGGGGCGGCTCCTGCTGGCGCACTTCAGCGTGCCCGGCCTCGCGCCGGGCTGGACGTTGCCGGGCGGCGGCCTGGAGTTCGGCGAGGACCCGGCGACGGCGGCCGTGCGGGAAGTGTTCGAGGAGACGGGCTACCACGTCGAGCTGACCGGCCTCCTCGGGACCGACAGCGTGCACATGCGCCCTGAGCAGCGCAGCCGGCCCGGCGACCTGCCGCTCCACTCCTTCCGCCTCATCTACGCGGCACGGCTCGTCTCGGGCATGCTCAGGTCGGAGGCGGACGGCTCGACCGACGAGGCGCGCTGGTTCGAGTTCGACGAGGTCACCGACCTGGAGCGCGTGCCACTGGTGGACATCGGGCTGCGGCTCTGGCGCGAGCGGCGCGGAGGCCACCCTCGGTGAGCGTGCCGGGGGGCAGGGGCGCATGCGCGTAGCCATCCTCAGCAAGCTGAGCCCCGGCGACGGGGTCGTCGTCTACACGCGGCAACTGCAGGCGTGGCTGCGAGGCAACGGCCATGCCGCCCACATCGTCCATTTCTCGAACGATCCGGTCGACTCGAACCGCCCGGCCGACCCCGACGTCCACGCCCTCCCCTACCTAACCAGGTCGCCCGGCTACACGCTGCCCGGCCCCGGCTCGTACGGGCGGCTGAAGCGGCTCTTGCAGGAGCTCGGACCGGACCTCATCCACGCGCAGCTGACGACGAGCCCGCTGGACTTCGCGCTCCCGCGCCTGGCGCGCGAGCTGGGCGTGCCCGTCATCGGGACCTTCCACCACGGCTGGGACTACCGACCGACCAGGTTCGGCGTCTTCGGCCAGGTCGTGAGCAACGCGTACGCGCCGGCGCTGGCGCGCTACACGCGCGTGATCGTCTTCGGCAGCCGCCTGCGGCGGCACTTCGAGTCGCGCGGCGTGGCGGCAGAGCGCATCGCCGTCATCCCCAACGGGGTCGACGCCGCCGCCTACGCGCCGGGGCCGAGCGAGTTCCGGCTCGAGGGCAAGCTGCGCGTCACGTACATGGGGCGCATGACGGCCGACAAGAACATCGCGCCGCTCGTCGAGACCTTCGCCGCCCATGGGCACGCCGACCTGGTGCTGACCCTGGCGGGGACCGGCCCGCTCGTGGCGAGCCTGAAGGCCAGGTTCGCGGCCGACCGCCGCATCGAGTGGCTCGGCTTCGTGGCCGACGAGGCGGTGCGCAAGAGCCTCTGGCGGGGCTCGGACGTCGTCGTGCTGCCGAGCCCCATCGAGGGCCTGAGCCTGAGCCTGCTGGAGGGCATGGCGAGCGGCTGCATGCCCCTGGCTACGGACGTGGGCGAGCACGCCGACGTGCTGAGCGGCCTCGGGCGCGTGCTCGACCCGCTGAACGTGCGCCGGGACCTGCGCTCCGCTTGGGACTGGCTGGCGGCCAACCGCGAGGCCGTGCCGGCGCTTGGCACCGCCGCCCGCCAGCGGGTGCTGGACCGGTACACGTACGAGCGACACTGGCGGGCGCTCGACGAGCTCTACGCCGAGGTGCTGCGTTAGCTTCAGCTTCGGCTCAACGCCGCCAACGCACACTGCCTGCGCCGGCCTCGTTAGCGTGCCCCAAGCGGGGTCGGCCTAGGCCGGGTCCGCCTCCGCACCCTCCGCCGTCGGCTTGGCCTTGCCGCCGTCACCGACCATCTTGACGACCATGTAGCCGCCCAGGAGCGGCCCGAGGATGAAGAGGCTGTAGAACGTCAGCAGCCGCCACACGAACACGGTGGCAGGACCGGCCTCGCCGCTCCCCTTGCTGATGAGGAACCAGCTCAGCACGACCTCGAGGAAGCCGCTGGCGCCCGGGGTGGGCACGAAGGTGCTCATGACCGACACGACCGTTTGACCGACCAGCACGAGCGCGAAGCCGAGGTGCACGTGCAGGCCGACCAGCAGGAAGTGCAGGACGGTGAAGTAGCAGGCCCACGCCGCCGCGGTGAGGAGCTGGATGACGACGTGCTGCCAGAGCGGGGCGGAGGCGAACGTCCGGCTGCTGGCGATCACGCTCGTGGCCAGGCGCAGCCCTCGGCGCCTGAACCGCAGGAGCGGGCCGCGCAGGACCCGGCTCGCGATCGGGCCGATCAGGCTCACCTTGAAGAGGAGCAGGTACGCGAACGCCATGGTCAGGAGGATCGTGACGATACCGATGACCGTCCAGAGCGGGGTGCGCGGGTAGGCGCCCATCGAGTAGAGGGCTATGAGGGACAGGGGCATTGCCCACGCGTGGAACGTGGTGTCCGACGACATGGTGGCGAGCGCCGCCGCCCAGGCGCGGCCGCTGCCAGCGCCCTGCAGGTCGAGGGTGAGCGCGATGCCGGCCACGTTCCCGCTGCCGCCCGGCGTCACGGCGGCGGAGAACAGGCCGAGGACATGGGCCCGCAAGGCGTGCCGCAACCTGAGCCGGTAGCCGAGGGACCGGCAGATGAAGGCGAGGCGCAGCGCCGAGATGACGAACGACGCGAGCAGCGCCACGGCCGCGTACAGCAGGTACCGCGGGGTCAGCTCGCCGACCTTCAGGAGGGCCTTCGGTCCGCCGACGCTCCAGACGGCGAAGGCGAAGCCCGCGCCGGACAGGGCGAGGGAGATCAGCAGGGCGTGGAGTACGGGTCGCTTCATGGTGGCGTGCCGAGGACCAGTGGCGTGCCGAGGACCATCGGTCAGTTCGTGCCGTCGCGCACTGGGCGGCTCAGCATACAGGGTCGTGTCGCGCGGCCGCCCGGCAGGCACCACGGCGGGCCGCCGGGCAGCACGGCCTCCACCCCGCTTGAAGCACAGCCTTCACCTCGCGCGAAGCACAGCTTTTTCCCACCGCGGCCGCGCAAGATGCGGTAACCTGCTGACCAACACCGGTATCCGGCGGCTCCCGGCGGCAACGTCTGGGAGGCCCCTTCACGCGCGCCCAGCGCCGGAGGGGGACGATTCTAGGAGGTCAGGCGATGTCCCCTACAGCCACCACTCGTTCACACAAGCATGTGCTCACGCCCTGGTACAAGCAGTCGGCGGTAGGCGGCCCCACGTTCGTGCGTGGCGAGGGCTCCTGGCTCTTCGACGACCAGGGCAAGCGCTACCTCGACCTCTCGGCCGGCCTCGTCTCGACGAACCTCGGCCACGGTCACCCGGCCGTCGTCAAGGCCATCCAGGAGCAGGCGGCCAAGATCTGTTACCTGCCGCCCTCCCTCATCCACGACGTGCGCTCCGAGTTCGCCGAGCTCCTCTCCGAGGTCAGCCCGTGGAGCGAGGGCGCCCGCACGTTCTTCACGACGGGCGGCGGTGAGGCCAACGAGGACGCCATCAAGATGTCCCGCATGATCACGGGCCGCCATAAGGTCCTGGCCGCCTACCGCTCGTTCCACGGCTCCGCCCCCGGCGCCGGCAGCCTCACTGGCGAGGACAGGCGCTGGGCGAACGAGCCCGGGCTGCCCGGCATCGTCCACTTCTTCGCGCCCTACCCCTACCGCAGCCCGTTCTTCACGGAGGACCCGAAGCTCGAGACGGCCCGCGCCCTCGAGCACCTGGAGCAGGTCATCACGTTCGAGGGCGGCAAGAACATCGCGGCGCTCGTCATCGAGCCCGTGGTCGGCTCGAACGGCGTCATCGTCTACCCCGATGGCTACCTGGCCGGCCTGCGCGAGATCACGGCCAAGCACGGCATCGTGCTCGTCTTCGACGAGGTCATGACGGGCTTCGGCCGCGTCGGCGACCGCTTCGCCGCCACGCGCTTCGGCGTCACGCCCGACATGATCACGTTCGCCAAGGGCTCGTCCTCCGCGTACATCCCGCTCGGCGGCGTGATGGTCCGCGAGGGCCTCGCCAAGCACTTCGACGACGTCGCCCTCATGTGCGGCCACACGTACGCCGGCCACCCCATGGCCATGGCGGCGGGCCTCGCCACGGTGACCACCCTCAAGAAGGAAGGCCTGTTCGAGCGGGCGCGCGAGATCGACCCGTGGCTCGAGGAAGGCCTCGGCGCCCTGAAGGACAAGCACCGCGTCATCGGCGACGTGCGCGGCGTCGGCGCCTTCTACACCATCGAGCTGGTGAAGGACCGCGACACGAAGGAGCCCCTCGTGCCCTGGTACGGCGGCGACAACGCCCCCATCGGCAAGCTCACGGGCGCCCTGCGCAACGAGGGCGTCTACGCGTTCGGGCGCTACAACGTCCTGCTCGTCACCCCGCCCCTCACCATCAAGCGCGACGAGCTGCAGGTCGGCCTCGACGGGCTCGACCGGGCGCTGAAGGTGCTCGCCTGAGCGACCATGATCGGCAGAGCGCTCCCCCGCCGAGCGTGCAGGAGGAGAGCCTCAGCCAACCCGTCACTTCCAGGCTCACGCGCTACGCGCTGTTCATGGTGGCGACGATCGCAGACGACGAACGGGCGGCCGCGGCCGTCCGTTCGCTCTGCCCCGACCTCTCAGGCCTCGTGCGGGCGGTGGGCTTCCGCAACCTCGACTCGGGCCTGACCTGCATGCTCGGCATCGGCTCCGCGGCGTGGGACAGGCTCTTCGGGCAGCCGCGCCCCATGGAGCTCCACCCCTTCCGCGAGATAAACGGCGTGCACCACGCCGTCTCCACGCCCGGCGACCTCCTCCTCCACATCCGCGGGGAGCGCATGGACGTCTGCTTCGAGCTCGCCATGCAGATCGTGACGAGGCTGGGAGCGGCCATCACCGTGGTCGACGAGACCCACGGTTTCCGGTACTTCGACGAGCGCGACCTCCTGGGCTTCGTCGACGGGACGGAGAACCCCGTGGGGCGGGCCGCCGACACGGCCACCATGGTCGGCGCCGAGGACCCGGCGTTCGCCGGCGGCAGCTACGTGATCGTCCAGAAGTACCTGCACGACCTCGACAAGTGGAACGCGCTGCCCGTCGAGCGGCAGGAGGCCATCATCGGCCGCAAGAAGCTCTCCGACATCGAGCTGGACGACTCGGTGAAGCAGAAGTACGCGCATAACGCGCTCACGAGCATCTACGACGGTGACCGGCAGCTCGAGATCGTGCGCGACAACATGCCGTTCGGCGAGGTCGGCAAGGGCGAGTTCGGCACGTACTTCATCGGCTACGCCTGCTCGCCCCAGCGGATCGAGCGGATGCTCGACAACATGTACATCGGCAACCCGCCGGGCAACTACGACCGCATACTGGACTTCAGCCGCCCCATCACGGGCAGCCTGTTCTTCCTCCCGACCGCCACGTTCCTGGACGGCGTCTCCTAGGCGAAGCCCCCGAGGCTGCTGGGGCCTCGGGGGCTTCGCCCTTGGGGAATCGTCGGTAGCTCTGCGGCTCGAGGCTAGCTACGGGGCCCGTGGCTGCCTTTAGGGCCACGGCTGCCTCGAGGCCTACGACTGCCTTCGGGCCGAGCCGCAGTCCGCCTCAGTTGAACCAGCTATCGACCAACTCTTGGTTCTCCGAGATCCACTCCGCGGCCGCCGCGGCCGGCTCCATGCCGCCGCGGACCTTCAGCATCACGTCGCCGACGTCGGCGCCCGTCCACTGGAAGGCGCGCAGGAAGTCGATGACCTCGGCGGGGCCGTTGGCGACGAAGTCGTTGTTGGCCGCCGTTTCGACCTGTTCGGCGTCGCCGAACACGCCCAACGGGTCGGCCAGGTACTTGAGGTCGTAAGCGGCCCACATCCAGTGCGGGCGCCAGCTCGTGACGATGATGGGCTCACCCCTGGAGATGGCCCGGTCAAGCGCGGCCGTCATGGCGGCGTCGGAGCCGTCGAGCAGGGTGTAGTCGGTGAGGCCGTAGGCCCGCATAGCCTCGTCGGAGGCGCTCATCAGGCCGGCGCCTGGATCGATGCCGATGACCTCACCGTTGAACATGCCCGCGTTGCCCGGGAGGTCCTCGATGCTGTCAAGCTCCACGTAGGCGGGCACGGCCCAGCCGATGTCGGCGCCTTCCAGGTTGGCGTTCAGGACCTCGAAGCTGTCGCCGTACTCTTCGAGGTAGGCCGCGTGGGTGGCGGGCAGCCACGCACAGAGCGTGGCGTCGAAGTCGCCGCGCGCCAAGCCGGCGAACATCGGTCCAGCGTCGACGGACGTCATGTCGACGTCGTAACCGAGGCGGTCGTGGATGAGGGCGGCCGCGACGTTGGTGGTCGCGACGCAGTCGTCCCACAACACGTAACCGAACCTGACCGTCTGAGCGTTGGCGACGCCCGACCCGACGACCAGCGCGACAATAGCCACTAGTGCAAACTTCTGCATGGTTTTCCTCCTGTTTTTAGGAGAGGCGTAAAGTTGCAGTGCGGTAACATCCCGCACCAGCGCATATATGATGCGCCACACGTACAAGGCACCACAGGTGCCGTTCCGACCCTAGCACATGACCCGGGAGAGTGCAAACGCAGGCGGCGCGCCGGGCGCCCGGCCACGCTGGGCGCGCCCATGCTTGGCGCGCCCGCGTCAGCCGTCCTCCCGCGTCAGGCCTCCTCCCGCGTCAGGCTTCCTCCCGCGCCCGCGAGCCTTTCGATCGGCGCGTGGCGAAGGCGGCGGTCAGCCGGTCGAGCACGATGGCCAGGACCACGACGGCGAGGCCGGCCTCGAAGCCCTGCCCGACCTGGATGCGTTGGATGCCCCTCAACACCTCGGCGCCGAGGCCGCGCGCGCCGATCATGCCCGCGATGACGACCATCGAGAGGTTGAGCATGATGGACTGGTTGAGACCGGCCATCATAGTCGGCAGCGCCTGCGGCACCTGCACCTTAACTAGCTTCTGCAAGCGGGTGGCGCCGAACGCGTCGGCCGCCTCGACGAGGTCGACGGGCACCTGCCGTATGCCGAGGTTCACGAGCCGCACGAGCGGGGGCAGCGAGAAGATGAACGTCGCCACCACCCCGGGCACGAGGCCGATGCCGAAGAACATGACGGCCGGGATCAGGTAGACGAACGCGGGCATGGTCTGCATGAAGTCGAGGACGGGCCGCATGATGCGCTCGGCGGCGTCCGAGCCGGCGGCGAGGATGCCGAGCGGCACGCCCACCAGCACGATCAGCACCTGGGCGGTCACCACGAGCGAGAGCGTCTGCAGGAACGGCGTCCACAGCTGGATGTTGTGGATGAGGAAGAGCCCAACGGCGGTGAACAGCGCCAGTCGCCAGCCCGCCGTCCAGGCGACGAGGGCGGCGAGGGCCACCAGGAGGATCAGGGGCGGGACGGCCTGCAATCCGCCGAGCAGCCCGTTGATGACGAAGCGCACGACGTCGGCGAAGCCGTCGAACCCGCCGGCCCAGGCGTCCTGGATGCCGCGAACGAGCCTCTCGACCCACGAGGCGATCGGGATGCGGTAGTCAAGCAGCACCGGCGGCCCCCTTTCCGCTCCGCCGGGTAGCGGGCCCTCGCGTGTCGGCGTTCGCCTCGCCGGAGGCGCTGGCATCGGGAGCGCCCGCGGTGGCGGTGGTCGCGGCCGTCGCAGTCGTCGCAGTAGTCGCAGTAGTCGCAGTCGTCGCGGCACCCGCGGCGCCGGCCGGCGGCTCGGAGGCCAACGCGGCCAGGATGGCGCCTTTCACGACCACCCCGCGCAGCCTGCCGCCTTCGTCGACGACGGCGATGGGTTCGCTGCTGCCGGCCGCGACGGTGATGAGCTCGGCCAGGCTCGCGTCGAGGCCGACGGTGAGGGCGGGCGCGAAGGTCAACCTCTCAGCGTTCGCCTCAGACGCCTCCCGCACGTTCATGCTGGCGACCACCGCCTCACCGGCGGCGTAGCCTCGCACGCGGCGCTCGCGGTCGATGACGAGCAGCCCGGAGAGGCCGAAGCGCCGCATCTTGGTGAGCGCCGTGTGCGGCCCGTCGCTCACGTTGGCGGTGGCCTTGACGGGCTGCATGATGCTCCTCGCCGTCAGGACGCCCGTGCGGTCAACGCCGGCCACGAACGCCTCGACGTAATCGTCCGCCGGCGCGGTGATGATCTCCTCCGCCCCGCCCATCTGCACCACGCGGCCGGAGCGCATGATCGCGATGCGGTCGCCGAGCTTTAGGGCCTCGTCGAGGTCGTGCGTGACGAACACGATGGTCTTGTTCACGCGCGCCTGGAGCTCGACGAGCTCGTCTTGCATCTCGCGGCGGATCAGGGGGTCGAGGGCGCTGAACGCCTCGTCCATGAGGAGGATGTCTGCGTCCATGGCGAGCGCGCGCGCGAGGCCGACGCGCTGCTGCATGCCGCCCGAGAGCTGGGCTGGCAGGCTCCCTTCCCAGCCGGCCAGGCCTACGAGCTCGATCGCCTCCATGGCCCGGCGGCGCTGCTCCGCGACCGGCAACCTCTGCACCTCGAGGCCGAAGCGCACGTTGTCGAGCACGCTGCGGTGCGGGAGGATGGCGAACTGCTGGAACACCATGCCGCTGAACTTCGCGCGGCGCACCCTCAGGAGCTCGCCGCGCGGGAGGTCGGTGAGGTCCACGCCGTCGACGAGGACCTGCCCGGCCGTAGGCTCGTGCAGCAGGTTGAGCAGGCGCAGGAGCGTCGACTTGCCGCTCCCCGACAACCCCATCAGGACGAAGGTCTCGCCGGCCCTCACGCTCAGGTCGACGTCGTACACGCCGACGGCGTTGCCGAAGCGCGCCTGCGCCTCCTCCTTCGTGCCGCCTGCAGCCAGGAACTCGACGACCCTCTCGGGCCTGGCGCCGAAGACCTTGGTCAGGGAGCGGCACTCGATCTTCGGCGGGTCGGAGGGGCGCGGAACGGTGTCGGCAGGCTCGGTGGCCACGTATCTTTCGCGGACGGACTGACCGGTCTGTCTTGCGCTAGCGTCGGGCGAGCGGCTCGGGTGAGCGGCCCGTCGGGCGGGGTCGGTTGGCATGGGGTACCTCGTTATCGGCGGCCGAAGTGAACGGACGACTTCGCGTTGGCGTGGCCCACGTGCTTAGGAGGGGCGCGCGAGCAGGGCATGCCGTGTCTGGACATGCGCGTCTCGGGAAAGCTCCCCGCGGCCGCGAGCGTACGGGCGGACAGCGCCGGCGCGGACCGGCACACCCACTGCCACGGTCCTCCCACCGACGGTTCGCTTCGGAGGGTAACAGACGAGGGCGCGAGGGGCAAACGCGGCGGCGCGGATGGTCGGCGGCGCGTTTGCGCTGCGTTGGCGCTGCGTTGGCAGCGCGTTGGCGCTGCGTTGGCGCTGCGTTGGCGCTGCGTTTGCGCCGCGTTGGCGGCGCCTTGGCGGCGCACCTGAGGCAAGTGAGAGGCGCGCTAGAGGAGCTCCAGCGCCCTCACTACGACGGCCTCCACGCGTTCGCGCAAGGCCGCTTCCCCAGGGTCCGGCGCCCCGAACGCGTCCCACGGCGCGTAGTACGTAGGCGTCGGAGCAGCCATGTCGAACACGGCCTCCAGATCCCAGAGCGGGTCGTAGTCGAAGCCGCCGACCTCCGCACCGTAGGCGCGCAGGAAGGCGTCCGCCGCCTCGGTACCGTAAAGCATGGCGAGGTTCATGCGGCAGTGCGACACGTCGGCAGCGGCCGGGCCGCAGCAGGCGTTGACCCAGTCGACCACGGCCGAGACCACCAACGCGGGCCCGGAGCCAGTGAAGAGCAGGTTCAACGGGTGGTAGTCGCGGTGGATGAACGTCGTCTCGCCCGTACCGGCTAGGCGCGAGCCGTGGGCGGAATAGACTTCCACCGCCACGTCCCAGAGGCGCGGCCGGACCGTCCACTCCGGCACGCGTACGTTCCCGGCGTTCACCCAGCTCCGGTAACGCCACGGGAACTCCGGCGCCGCCACGCCGTGGACCTGCGCGAGCGTCTCGGCGAGCAGGTTGGTCCAACGCACCGGATCGTCCGGGCGCAACACCACCCTGCCCGGCAGGAAGGTCGTGAGGAGGGCAGCCGGGCCGAACTCACCCCCGCCCGCGTGGGCGGCGGCGACTTCCGGCACCGGCAGGCCGGTGGCGCGCGCCGCGATCAGCGCCGCGACCTCGTGCTCGAGCAGATCGGGCTCCTCGGCGAGCCAGTCGGCGTTGTCGAGCAGGCGCAGGGCGAACCTCGGCTGACCGAACCCCGGCTGACCCGAGCCGTCGGCCACCGCCAACATCGTCGTGGAGGTGCCGCCGGCCAGGGGCGTTAGTCGCAAGCGCAAGTCCGGGATGCCGGTGGCGGCGCTCAGCCACGCTCGGGCGGGTGGGGTAATAGGCATGCTTCGACCTGTGAGCTTAACGTCCGCGGCGCGGCGGGCGGGGTGCGTGGGTCGGGCAGCCGGAGCATCCACCACTCGGTGGCGGAATTTCCACCAGTAAACGGAGACCGGCGCAACGTACCTCACGCTCGACGACGCGAGTGTGCTGAGCGCAGCCGCCCTGGATCCGCAGGGCTTCGTCCGCAGCCTCCCGCAGCTCATCGTCATCGACGAGGTGCAGCGCGCGCCCGAACTTCTGCTCGCCATCAAGCTCGCAGTGGACGAGGACCGCACGCCAGGCCGTTTCCTCCTCACGGGATCGGTGGACGTGCTCTCTCTGCCCCGGGTGGCGGACTCCCTGGCGGGGCGTGTGGAGGTACTGCATCTCTGGCCTCTGTCGGAGGACGAGGTCCGCGACTCGCGAAGCGACTTCGTGGCCGCACTCTTCGGCGTGGCGTTGTCCTCTATCTCGGGGAGAACGCGGTGCCCTTCGGGAACAAGCTCTGGGCGCTGCCGGTGACCGCGCTCTGAGGCTAAGCAGGCCGCTAGGCACCTTCGAGAGGCGGACCAGGGCGGGACCCATTGACACTTACCCGCCCTCCCGCGGCGGAGGGCATCACCCTGCTCGGCGGTTTCTCGCTGGGGGGTCTCATCTCATGAGGGCAACGCCGACGCCGCCTTCGATGCCGGCCATCGGCAAGCCGCTTTGCACGCAGGAGCACGGAGGTCATGCGGGGACACAGGGGTTGCGAGAAAAACATGACCCCGTGCAACGACTACGTTGTGCAACGCGCGCGTTGCACATGCCTCGTGATTTCGAAAGACACCTGCTCCTCCGAGCCCTCGCACTCGGCGCGGC
>JBDZVI010000103.1:0-8279 GCA_040255585.1 Deinococcaceae bacterium | reverse complement strand
GAAACCGGCCGGAAAGCCAAGGCGGAACCACTTGCCCTCGAACGACACCAACATGGTGTCCTCGATGATCGTGCCACCCGACGCCGCGCCATCAAGAATGAATAGACCCTGATCACATGTTCCTGAGGCGCCGGATGCGCTCGGCGATGGGCGGGTGGGTGGAGAAGATACCGGCTTCTCCACCCTCGCCCGCGTGCATGGCGGGGTTGGTGAAGAACATGTGGCGCACGCCCTCGCTCACCTCGAGGCGCTGGCCCGAGTAGGCAGCGAGCTTCTCCAGCGCCCTGGCGAGGCCTTCCGGGTTGCGGGTGATGTAGGCCCCGGTCGCGTCGGCGAGGTACTCGCGGCCCCGGCTCACAGCCAGGCGCACCAACGTGCCGACGATCGGGCCGATCACCAGCAGGACTACCAGCAGGATCAGCGCGATGCCCTGCCCCATGCCGCCGCCGCTGCCGCCGCGACCGGAGCCGGAACGTCGCGAGGAGCCGCGCCCACCGCCGAGGCCGCCGTACATCCCCCAGCGGAGCACCATGTCCCTCAGGACGAGCAAAGCCCCGAGGGTAGCGACGAGCATGGACATGAACCGGATGTCGTAGTTGCGCACGTGCGCCAGCTCGTGAGCGACCACGCCCTCCAGCTCCTGTCTGTCGAGGAGCTGGAGCAGGCCAGTGGTCACCGCTATCGACGCGTGCTGCGGGTCGCGGCCGGTGGCGAAGGCGTTGGGCGCGGGAGAGTCGATCACGTAGACCTTGGGCATCGGCACGCCGGCGCCGATCGCGACGGCCTCCGCCACGTTGACGAGATAGCGGTGCTCGTCCACCGTGGCGACGCGCGCGCCGGACGCCGCCAGGGAGATCTGGTCGGAGAACCAGAAGCCGACGGCCGCCTGACCGAAGCCGAGAACGCCAGCCACGCCGATGAAGAACGCTGCCGAGGCCGGATCGACGGCCTCGGCTAGGAGGTAGGCGGCGGCCGCGAGCAGCAGGATCGTGAACAGGGCGAGCAACCAGGTGCTGCGCTTGTTGGCGGCCTGATAGTCGAGCAGGTTTATCTTGCGGCCGGTGCCGGGGATGGTGAACTGGTCGCCCAGCTTCCTGACCTGATCGCTCATGCTTGGCGCCACCTGACCTTCGACACGCCCCCGGTGCCGACGTTCGCGGCGAACCGGGGGCGAGCTTGTCCTAGAGCGCCGCGGTCATGGCCGCGGCTATGCGGGTGACGAGGCACCGACCGAGACGGCGTCGCTCAGGCCCCCGTGCTCGGGGCGCTGCCGAACGAGACCTGCGGAACGGCCTTGTCGCCTTCCGGGATCTCGAGGAAGACGGCCGGCTTCTTACCCATGGGGCCGGCCAGGAAGACGGCGGGCACCGTCTCGATGAGCGTGTTGTACTGCATGACGGCATCGTTGTAGAACTGCCTGGCGTAGGCGATCTTGTTCTCCACACCGGAGAGTTCTTCCTGGAGCAGCCTGAAGTTCTCGTTGGCCTTGAGCTCCGGGTAGGCCTCGGCGACGGCGAACAGCCGGCCGAGGGCGGCCGACATAACGTTGGCTGCCTCCGCCGACTGGTTGACGCCCTGCGCGTTCATGAGGGCAGCGCGCGCCCTCGTGACCTCCTCGAACACCGTGCTCTCGTGCGCGGCGTAGCCCTTCACTGTCTCCACCAGGTTGGGGATGAGGTCGGCGCGGCGCTTGAGTTGGACGTCTATCTGGCTCCAAGCGTTCTGGTAACGCTTCTCGTAAGCGACTATCCGGTTGTAGATCGAGACCGCGTAGAAGACGAGCGCGGCGACAACGATCAGGACGATGAGGCCTCCCATGGTTGAACCTCCTGACAACGATTGTAGCGGAAAGACCCGACCATGACGTGTCGAACGCCCCACGCGCACGTTCCGGGCACGAGCTGGAGACGAGGGCGGCGGGTTCTCAGCCGGCGCGCGCCCTGATGACACCCCCGCCGAGCAGCCTGTCTCCCGAGTAGATGACCGCGCTCTGACCCTTGGCGACGGCGAACTGCGGGTCGTCGAACTCGAGCCGGAAGGCGTCGTCGTCCAGGAGCGTGAGGGTGGCCGGCTCCGGCTTCTGGCGGTACCGGACCTGCGCCTCCACCCGGCTCGGCACATGCCCGTCGCTCGTCAGGAAGTTCCGGCGGTCGGCCTCCAGCACGCGCCAGTGGCACATCTCGCGCGTGCCGACCACGACCTCGTTGCTCTCGGCGCGCAGGTCGATGACGTAGCGCTCCAGGTGCGACTGGTGGAGACCGAGACCCTTCTTCTGACCGATCGTGTAGTACACGACGCCGCGGTGCTCGCCCACCACGGCGTAGCCGTTGGAGGCGTCGAGGATGCGACCGGGCTTGGCCCTGGTGGCCTCGTCGAGGTAGGCCTTCACGGTGGTGGGCACGAAGCAGAGGCCGGACGAGCTCTTCTTCTGCGCGGTGCGCATGCTGCGCTCCGCGGCCATGGCGCGGACCTGAGCCTTCGTCAACTCGCCGAGCGGGAAGAGGAGGTACTTGAGGATGCCGCGCGGGAGCGCCCAGAGGAAGTAGGTCTGGTCCTTGTCGTCATCGAGCCCGCGGTGCAACTCGGGGCCGTGCTCACCGTCGACACGCCTCACGAAGTGGCCAGTCGCCATGTACTCGCAGCCCAGCGCCTGAGCCCTGGCGACGAACGCCCCGAACTTGATGTGCCTGTTGCACCAAACGCACGGGTTCGGCGTGCTGCCAGCCTCGTAGGTCGGCACGAACGGGTCGATGACTATCTCATGGAAGGTGTCGCGGAAATCGAGCAGATAGAACGGTACGTCCAAGCCGTCGGCGATGCGACGCGCGTCGTAAGCAGCGTCGGGGCTGCAGCAGAGGTCGAAGGCGCCCGCCGGCTTGTCGTCGGGCCAGAAACGCAGCATGCTGCCCACGACCTCGAAGCCTTGCTCGGCGAGGATGGCGGCCGCCACGGACGAGTCGACGCCACCGGACATGGCCGCCATGACCTTGACCGGTCTGACGGCGGCCGGTTCGGGCGCTGACGGGGCGACGGCTTCCACGAGGGGAGATTGTACTTTGTTGGGGTGGACGTCGCCCGGGTCGGGGTGACCAAAGCGTCCGCGACGGCGGAACGGTCCGCCCTCGCGCGCAACCTGTAGACTACGGCCCGGAGGTGGCCGTGAAGAGCGTCCGCATCATCAGACTCATCCTCCTGGTCGCGTTGGCTGCGTACCTGTGGCTCTTCCACACCGCGAACAGGCAACAGGTCGAGTTGCCCATCTTCCAGAGCTTCCTGCCGCCGCTGCCTGTGGCGTACGTGGTCGGGTTCGCCCTCGTGCTCGGTTGGCTCGTCGGGTTCCTGCCTGCGCGCATAGCTGTCTGGAACCGCTCGCGGGAGGTCACCAGGCTACGCGCCCGCGTCGCCGAACTCGAGGGTCAGGTCAGACCGCCCATCCCCGAGCGCGCCACGGCAGTGCGCGCCGGTCCCCCCACCACCTACCCGGCGACGGAGCCGGACGTGCCGGTCATCCCAGATCGCGGCAACCCGTTCCACGAGATCCCGGTCAGCGACGACGAAGCCGGCTGATGCCGCCGGGCGTTCCAGCGGTGCGCTGGTCCGTGAGACCACCCGCGCCGCCACGCGCCGTCGCTGCGCTGAGCCGCGCCCTGCAAGTGCCTCCCGCCCTGGCGGCTCTGCTCTGGTCACGCGGCCTACGTGACGCCGCTCCCGATCACCTGAACCCCAGGTTGGTCCTCAGCCCGAACCCTGCCCTGCCCGTGGCAGCGGAGCGCTTGGTGCGCGCCGTGAGGACGGGCGGGCGCATCCTCATCCACGGCGACTACGATGCCGACGGCATCAGCGGTACGGCCGTGCTGTACCTTGGGCTACGCGAGCTGGGAGCCGACGTAGCGACCTACGTCCCCGATCGCCTCACGGACGGCTACGGCATCCACCCCGACCGCGTGCCCGAGCATGCGGAGCGCGCCGACCTGTTCCTGACCGTCGACTGCGGCGTGTCCAACCTGGGCGAGATCGCGGCCTTGCAGGCCGCCGGCGTTGAGGTCATCGTCACCGACCACCACACCCCCGGTGAGACGCTGCCGGACTGCCTGGTGGTGCACCCCGGGCTGTCGCCGGCCGCCGGCCACGGGTTGCCGGAGCTTACAGGTGCCGGCGTCGCGTTCCACCTCCTCTGGGCCGTACGCGAGCTTCTCGGCATGGCGGCTCCACTCGAGTACGCGGACCTGGCGACGCTCGGCACCATAGCGGACGTGGCGCCGCTGCTGGGCGAGAACCGTGCCCTCATCAAGGAAGGGCTCAAGCGGATGGCGGACTCGCGTTGGCCGGGCATCCGCGCCAGCGTCGCGCTGGCGAAGCTCACCGCGCCGGTCAGTGCGCGTGAGGTAGCCTTCGTCCTCGCGCCACGACTGAACGCGGCCGGTCGCCTCGGCGAGGCGGACGTCGGCCTCGAACTGCTCACCACCGCCTCCGAGCGCCGTGCGGCCGAGCTCGCCACCTACCTCGACGCCCGCAACGTCGAGCGCCGCCGCATCCAGGACGCCATGTACGAGGAGGCGGTCGCCAAGGCCGACCCGGAGGCGCCCGCGCTCGTCCTGCAGGACCCGAGCTGGCACCCAGGCGTTATGGGCATCGTCGCGAGCAAGCTCCTGGAGCGCTACTACCTGCCCGTCTACATAGCCGCGGCCGGCAAGGGCAGCGTGCGCTCGACCCCCGGCATCTCGGCCGTGGCGGGCCTGCGCGCGGCGTCGGAGCACCTCCTCAGGTACGGCGGTCACAAGCAGGCTGCCGGCTTCGCGCTCGACATGGAGAACTTCGGGGCCTTCCAGGACGCCATCTACGACTACGCGCGACGCTTCCCCAGGCCGGCACCCGAGGTAGTAGCCGACGCGATCATCGGCGGCGACGAGATCGAAGGTGGCTTGTGGCGCGCCGTCCAGGAACTGGAGCCGTTCGGAGAGGGTCACCCGGCGCCGCTCTTCGCACTGTCTGACACTCTGGACACGGCACGCGCGGTCGGTCAGGAGGGCAGCACGCTGCAGCTCAGGATCGGCGGCGTGAAGGGCGTGGCCTGGCGCATGGGCGAACTGGCCGCCAGCCTGCCCGTCGGGGCGCTCGTCAACGCTGCGATAACCCTGGAGGAGAGCGAGTTCCGCGAGAAGCGCACGCTCGAGTTCCGCGCGGCGGCGGTGCGGGCGGCCGCGCCGTTAGTCTTGGCCCCAGACGACGAGCGAGAGCCGGATAGCACCGGTGCGCCCCGCGTAAGGCGATCAGCTGCAGCGCAAGCGACCGACACCTACGCCGTGACCGACCTCGGGCCGGACCCCGTCATCGCTCTGGAGCGCCTCGCCGGCAGCGACGCCGAAGTCTCGCTCGCCCTCACCCCCGACGCCATACACGCGCTCGAGCGCATGGCCAAGGAGTACCCCACCGTCTCCGAGCTCAGGCGGGGGCTGAGCGCGCTCATGCGGGGCGCTCCGCTGCCCTTCCTCGAGCCGAAGGTAGAGCGCATCAGAACGGCGCTGGCGGAACTGGGGCTCATCGACGACCAGGCGCGAGCCGTGCGGCTACCGCCAGGCACGCGCGTGTCGCCGTTCGAGTCCCCGAGCCTCATGGAGGGGCTGCTCCGACGCTACCGTCTCCGCACCTTCGTGCATGCCTACCGGTATCTCGACGACGCCGGCCTCGCCATGACCCTCAAGCGCCTGTTCGGCCCCGAGGCCGGCCGCGCGCCAGACGTATACTTGCCCGATGCCAAGCAGCCCGTGGAGAGCGCCACAAGCCGTTGAAGGGCGCCTGCGGGCGCCGATCGCAGGCGGGGCGCCGAGCGGGGCCAGCGAGTCCGACGCAGCCGTCGGGCTAGACGCGCGCGCCCCGACCGGCCCTCACGCCGAACTGGAGCGGCGCCTGAGGGACGTGGTCAAGGGCGAGGTACGCTTCGACGCCCTCGCGCGGGCGCTCTACTCCACCGACGCTAGCCCGTACCGCATCGCCCCGATCGGGGTGGTGGTGCCGCTCGACGAGGACGACGTCAAAGCCGCGGTCCGCGTCGCTCACGACCTCGAAGTCCCCATCCTCCCGCGCGGCGGCGGCACGAGTCTCGCAGGCCAGACAGTGGCGGCGGCTCTCGTCATCGACATGTCGAAACACCTCACGGCGCTGCTCGAGCTGAACGTCGAGGAGCGCTGGGTACGCGTGCAGCCCGGTCTCGTGCGCGACCAACTCAACGCCAAGCTCGCCGGGCACGCCCTCCAGTTCACTCCGGACGTCGCCACGACGGATAGAGCCAACGTCGGCGGCATGGTCGCCAACAACTCGGCCGGCACGCGTTCCATCAAGTACGGCAAGAGCGTCGACCAGGTCATCGAGGCCAGGGTCCTCCTCGTGGACGGCACGGAGCTCGAGCTGAAGCCGCTGACGGGCGCGGACCTGACGGCCAAGCTCGCGGAGGCGGGCCGCGAAGGCGAGCTCTACCGCGCCGTCCATACGCTCGTCATCGAGCACGCCGCCGAGATCGCCGAGCGCTACCCGAAGGTCATGCGCCGCGTCGGCGGCTACAACCTGGACGAGCTGACGAACGCCGGCGCCCACGGCCAACGCCCCTTCAACCTCGCCAAGCTCGTGTCCGGCAGCGAGGGCACGCTGGCCCTCATCCTCGAGCTCAAGCTGGCGCTGCACCCCGTGCCCAAGCGCCGGATAGTGACCATGCTCCACTTCGCCAGCCTCACGGCGGCGTTCGAGGCAGTGAAGTTCGTGAACCGGCATGGCCCTTCGGCCGTCGAGATCATCGACCGCGCCCTCATCGTCCTAGGGCGCGAGAACCCGGCGATGGCCCCGCTGATGGGCTGGGTGGTGGGCGACCCGGAGGCCGTGCTCCTCGTGGAGTTCGACGGCGAGGACCTTGGAGCGTGCCGCCGCGCCCTCGCCGGTCTGGAAGCCGACCAGGACGTCGCCGCGCTGTCCTATGGCGCCTACCTGGCCGAGGACCCGAAGCAGCAGAAGGAGATCTCGGACTTCCGGCGCGACGGCCTCGGCATCTACGCCACGATGCCGGGCGCGGCCAAGCCGACGCCGTTCATCGAGGACGCCGCCATCCCCGTCGAGCACCTCGCGCAGTACATCCCGGAGGTCATCGCGGTCTGCGAGCGCCACGGCACCAGGGCCGTGTTCTACGCGCACGCGTCCGTCGGCGTCATCCACGTCAGGCCGCTGCTCGACCTCAAGGACGCCGCCGGCATCGAGAAGTTCCGGGCCATCAGCGAGGAGGTCTTCGACCTCGTCGTGAAGTACGGCGGCTCGTGGAGCGGCGAGCACGGCGACGGGCTCATCCGCTCCTACCAGAACCGCCGCCTGTTCGGCGACGAGCTGTACGAGGCGTTCATCGCGGTGAAGCGCGCGTTCGACCCGGACTGGCTCATGAACCCCGGCAAGATCGTCGAGGCGCCGGCCATGACGGAGAACCTGCGCTACGGCGCCGACTACCCGACCCTAGAACTGCCGACCGTGTTCGACTTCTCCGAACAGGACGGCTTCCTGGGCGCCGTCGAGGCCTGCACGGGCGTAGGCGCGTGTCGCAAGGTAGGCGCCGGGACCATGTGCCCGTCCTACATGGGCACGCGCGACGAGGACAACTCGACGCGCGGCCGCGCGAACGTGCTCCGTGAGGCCCTCACGGGTGGCCTGCCGGGCGGTCCGACGAGCGACGACGTCTACCGGGTGCTGGACCTCTGCCTCGAGTGCAAGGCGTGCAAGTCCGAGTGCCCGAGCCGGGTCGACATGGCCAAGCTCAAGTACGAGTGGCTGCAGCACTACTACGACGTCAAGGGAACGCCGCTGTCCGCGCGCGCCATGGGCAACGTGGGGCGCCTCGCGCCGCTCGCGCAGGCGTTGGCGCCCGTCGCCAACTTCTTCCTGCCGCTCAAGCCCGTGCGCTGGCTGCTCGAGAAGACCGTGGGTGTGGACGAGCGTCGCACCCTGCCCCGCTACTCCGCGCAGCGCTTCGACACCTGGTTCCGGCGCCGGGCAAAGCCGGCCACGGGCGCGCTTGGCAGGGTGGCGCTCTTCGCCGACACCTGGACTATGTTCAACCAGCCGGAAGTAGGCCAAGCCGCCGTGGCGGTGTTGGAGCGCATCGGCTACGACGTCGAGCTCGTGGCCTACGGCTGCTGCGGCCGGCCGCAGATCAGCAAGGGGCTGGCGCGCGAGGCTCAACGCATGGCGCGAGGCAACGTGGCGGCGCTGCACGCGTACGTCGAGCGCGGGGTGCCGGTAGTCGGCCT
>JBDZVI010000102.1:5762-8361 GCA_040255585.1 Deinococcaceae bacterium | reverse complement strand
ACGATCAGCAGCTCGATGAGGGTGAAGCCTTGCGTCTTACGGTTGCGCATGATGCGCTCCTTCCGATTCGGCTTCCGGGATGAGTTATGGATGATGGCCCGGTCGCCTTGGGTAGTCCGGCACAGGGTCTTCCTGTGCTGTGGGAAGCCTAGCAAGGCATCCTTACGCAGTTCTTACATTTCCCACCTGCGGCCGCAGCAACCTTATGGAGTCCTGCCTAGACGTCCTGTTCCAGACGCCCAATAGTGCGCGTTTGTGAGGTAGCCCACAACCCTCATGAGGCGTCTAGGAACAGGCGGCATTCCATCCAAACTGGCATGATTTGGACCCGCATGCGCCTTACGCCGCCGTGTTACCATCCCCTTCGCCCCACCGGCCCAACGCGGTGGCGACCCCCGAATCAGGTCAGGTCGGAAGAAGCAGCCTTAAGGGGTGATCGTCAGGTGCCGTTGGCAACCGGTGGGGCTTTCTTTGCAACCGCGCCTCTCATCCCACTGCAGCCACCCCTAAGCCCGAGTCGTGAAAGGTCAATCACGGTCGGCCCCGCCTAGTGCAGTTGCTAGCAGCCAACCTGGCTACACGCTGCTACCATTGCTGCACTTCTCAAGCGGGGGTTCACGGATGGATCGGCACATTCGCCATGCGGTCAAGTACGCCGTTATCGCTATCTCCCTAGTCACTGCGCTGTTCGTGGTGGCCCAGGTAGCACAGGTCGTCGACCTGGCGGCTCGAGTGCATCCCTTCTTCGGAGCGTTTGTCGGCCTCATTCTCGTGGGCGGTCTCGCATGGCTCGTCGCTGTACCCGTCCTCACTTACGCCAGACTCGCTCCGGCACTGGTACCGCCAACCGAGGCCAGCGGTCCACAACATGATGCGTTCGTCGCAGCCTATCTAGCAGCCTGCCGGACCAACCCGCATTTAGAGGGACACCCACTTGAGAGCGAGGACGACCTCGGTTCCGCCCTCAAGCTCTTGACGACGAAGGCCGAGGCAGTGGTCAACCGGACCGCTGCCCGCGTCTTCCTCGGTTCGGCCATCTCGCAGTATGGAGCGCTGGATACCCTCGTCGTCGCAACCCTACAGTTGCGGATGGTCTGGCAGATCGCCCATATCTACCAGAGTCGGCCCTCGCTGAAGCACATCGGGTATCTGTACACGAACGTCCTCGTGACGTCCGTGGTCGCCTCAAACCTGGACAAACTCGACGTGTCCGCGTACCTACAGCCCCTGATAGTCAGTATGGCCGGACAGGGTCCTCCAATACCGGGCGTCACCGCCGTGACCTCTCGACTCTCCAACGCTGTGTTCCAGGGCTCAGTCAACGCGTTCCTGACACTCCGAGTCGGCATGGTAGCCATCGCCTACTCGAACTCCACGAGCCGAATCCAACGGGGCAAGATCTGGCACTCCGCGGTCGCCCGCGCGGGTGGCTTGCTCGTCAAGACGGTCGCGCAAGGAACAGTTCAACTCGCGAAGGCCGTTGCGGTCGCCTCAAAGGACGCCGTGGTTAACACCGCACTAGGGGCCGGGCAGAAGGTCGTCGATGGCGCCACCGCGATTGGCGAGGGCGTGGTGACCGTGGGACAGGTGGTCGGGTCCGCAACAGGAACCGTGGCATCCGCCGTCGGCGCGGCCGCCATAGGGACGGCGTCTACTGTCGGGTCTGCAGCGTCCGTCGCTGCAGGCGCCGTTGGTACGACAGCTGTAACTATGGTCTCGACTGCCGGTGCCGCCGCAACTGGAGTCGTAACGTCCGTTGCCTCAACGGGTAAGAAGGTCGCCTCTGCGGTCGCCGATGCTCCAAAGAAGGGATTGGCTGCCGTCTCTGAGACTGGCCGTTCGATCAAGAGAGCCTTCCCCAAGAAGAATCAGACGATCGCACCTGTTCCCGAGCCGAGCTCCAAGCGCAAGGGACGCGGATTGCGAAAGCGCAAGGACTCTTCTGAGTAAGGCTGGTCGGGCCAACCCATAGCAGTCATTCTCCCCCGTAGGAGCGGCTCAAGCGTGCAGCACGACTATGGGGCCGTCCTTACACTGGCACGCTAGCGGTGTAGGCGCACTACGATCTCCGCGAGCAGCCCGTCACTCGCCGCCTCTATGAGGTCCAGCACGTGCTCGAAACCTTCCGGTCCGCCCACGTACGGATCGGGCACTTCAACCTCGGGTACGCCCGGCGCGAAGTCCAGGAGCATCCTGACGTGGGCGCGCTGCCCATCGCTGGGCTCCGCACCACCCAGGGTGCGCACCGTGGCGTTGTAGTTACCCCTATCCATGACCAGCACGTAATCGAAGCGCTCCGCGTCGTACGTGCTCAGCTGGCGCCCGCGCAGGTCCGTCAGGTCGTAGCCGCGCCGCGCCGCCGCCGCGATGGAGCGCGGGTCGGGCGGGTCGCCGACGTGATAGCCGTGCGTGCCGGCCGAGTCGACCTCTACCCTGTCCGCCAGGCCGGCGGCTGCCACCTTGGCTCTGAAGACTGCCTCCGCCGTGGGCGAACGGCAGATGTTGCCCATGCACACGAACAGGACGGCAAGCTTGGTGGGAGGTGGCGTGGCGTTCTCGCTCGTCATCGGTCGGATGGTACCCGCTTTCTTGTCTTGGC
>JBDZVI010000102.1:0-5662 GCA_040255585.1 Deinococcaceae bacterium | reverse complement strand
GGCGTGGCGTTCTCGCTCGTCATCGGTCGGATGGTACCCGCTTTCTTGTCTTGGCATCCGGTCACGAGGCCCCACTCGCTAGAAGCGCCGACGTTGTTGGCCTCGTAGCACCAAAGTGACCATACTGGTCGCATGGTCAGGACGCTGACGGAGAGTAAGGCAACCCTGTCGGAACTCGTCGAGTTGGCGAGTCAAGGGCAACAAGAGGTGCTGTGCCGCTCAGGAGCCTTGACACCCTCCACGTCGCGTCCGCCCGAGCCATGAGAGCGACCTCCGTGGTGTCTACCGATGCGCGTCTGCGGCGCGTGGCCACGCTGATGGCGCTTGAAGTCCTGCCTTAAACGGGCACGCGACAATCCTCAGGCTCAACGGTCAACGGGCTCGTCTCTATCGCAACTGGGGTACGAGGGTGTGCGGGGCAAGAAGCCATGTTGACCTAGGCCGGCGTCTAGGTATACCTTAACAGGCGAGCGCAAACGTGGCAGCCTTCGAGCATGAGCGCGGCGTTGCTGTTTGTCCTCCCGCCTACGGGCGAGACGTGTGTTTCTCAATTTGAGCTGGACCTGGATTCATTCACTCGGAAGGGCCAGCACGCGGCCGTTGAGCAGGTTCGTCGGATGCTCGAATCCTATGCGTCGGGCACGGTCGCTGCTACCCAAGCTGTGTCATCCGGGACGGAGGATGCGCCATGAGATCGAAATGGGACGAGACCGATCAGATCGCCACCCCTGACGACACAGGCGCACCGGAGCTTTGCGCCGCTGAGGACGAGGACTACGAATACGACGCCGAGACGCGGGCTGCGATCGAGGAGCTGAACAAGCTGTTCACGCCCGAGGAGATCGAAACCGGCATCATCGATCGAGAGTTCCCGACACACGGCGCGTTGGTTTTCGACGACCTCCAAGAGTTGTGGGACCGGTTGATGACCAGGGGCCTTGCGGACTCCCTCGGCACCGCCCTACGCATCATGCGCGAACGCCACGATCTCAGCCTCGCAGACGCCGCCGAAGCCCAGGGCATCAGCCGCGCCCGCGCGCACCAGATCGAGCAGCCGAACGCGAACCTGCAGCTCGACACGATCCTCCGCGCCGCCAGCGCCTACGGCTACCACGTGCAGGTCGTGTTCACTCCGAAAGATGGGAAGGGCCAGCCGATCGTCGCGAAGCCGGCTTGGGTGGATTAGCCCATGCGACTCTCGGTGCCAACGGATGCGTCGCGAAGCAGACGAGTTCTTGGAGACGGTGACCGCTGAGCCTCAGGCCTTCAACCCCGGCCTGCTCCGATAGACCCGAGTGACGTCCGCGATCCGCGCGACGCTCTCCTTGATGAACTCGATCTCGGCCTGGTCCTTGACGTCGACGCGGAACATGATGCGCGCGCGCATGGCGCCCTGCACGTCGGCCGCCACGCGGCTGGCGCTCTTGTTCATGCCGCTTATCACGTCTAGCACGTCCTTCAACAGGCCAGGGCGGTCCACGCCGAGCACCTCGAAGTCGACGGCGAAGACCTCGCCCGCCGGGGCGTCCCACGTCACCTGCACGAACCGGTCCTGCTCCGTGAGCATGAGGTGCTTGACGTTCGGGCAGTCGACGCGGTGCACGCTGATGCCGCGGCCGCGGGTGATGTAGCCGATCACGTCGTCGCCGCGCACGGGGCTGCAGCAGCGCGCGAGGTTGGCGGGGGCGTCGAGGCCGTCCACGTACACGCCGCTCACGCTCTTCTTCGGCGCGTCTGCCGCGGGCGTCGGGCGGCGCTCCTTCACGAGGTCGGGCACGAGCGCCTCGACCACGGCCTTCGCCGACAGGCGGCCCGCGTCTATCGCCAGGAGGAGCTCGTCGACGCTGTCGGCGTTGATCAGCTGCTTGGCGACCTCCTCCAGCTTGGAGCGCGTCGTCAGCTTGGCCACGGCCAGGCTGCGGCGGCGCAGGGCCCGCTCGAGCGAGCGCCTGCCGCTCTCCAGCTGCATGGTGCGCGCCTGCGCGCGGAAGTAGTGCTTGATCTTCTGCTTGGCGCCGCGCGTGACGACGATGTTGAGCCAGTCCTGGCTGGGCCCGTACTGGCTGGAGCGGTTCGTGAGGACCTCGATGCGGTCGCCCGTGGCCAGCTCGTGGTTGAGGGGCACGATCTCGCCGTTCACGCGCGCCCCGATGCACCTGTGCCCCACCTCGGTGTGCACGTGGTACGCGAAGTCGATGGGCGTGGAGCCGCGCGGCAGGTTCACCACGTCGCCGGCCGGCGTGAACACGAGGACGCGCTCGGCGAGGAGGTCGGTCTTGACGGCGTCGACGAACGCGTCCGCGTCCTCAGAGCTCGTGTCGACCTCCAGGAGCTGCTTCATCCAGTCGAGGCGCTTCTGCACCTCGGCCGTGTCCTCCACGCCCTCCTTGTACGCCCAGTGCGCCGCCACCCCGTACTCGGCGACCTCGTGCATGTGCCGCGTGCGGATCTGTACCTCGATAGGCTGGCCGAGCAGCCCGATGACGGTGGTGTGGAGGCTCTGGTAGCCGTTCGGCTTCGGCACGGCCACGTAGTCCTTGAAGCGGCCGGGGATGGGCGTCCAGAGCGAGTGGACGATGCCGAGGGCCCGGTAGCACACGGCCTTCTCCGCCTCCTCGTTCGGCATGGCGGGGCCGACTCCGCCGCTACCGCCGCCGAGGTCGTTCTCACCGGGGTCGAGCACGGCGCGGATGGCCATGAGGTCGAAGATCTGGTCGAGGTTGCGGTGGTCGCGCAGCATCTTGCGGTGGATGCTGTACAGGTGCTTGCTGCGGCCCGAGAGCTCGAACTTGAGGCCTTCCTGGCGTAGGCGCTCCTCCAGCAGCTTGATGCTCTTCTTGACGTACGCCTCGCGCTCCGACTGGCGCATGCGCACCTGGCGCTGCAGCTGCAGGTAACGCTCGGGTTCGAGGTAGCGGAACGCGATGTCCTCGAGCTCGTTCTTGATGTGGTTGATACCGAGCCGGTGCGCGAGCGGCGCGAAGATCTCGATGGTCTCCTCGCTGATGGAGAGCTGCTTGTGCGGCGGCATGAACCGCAGCGTGCGCATGTTGTGCAGCCGGTCGGCGAGCTTGACGAGGATGATGCGCACGTCGCCGGTCATGGCGAGGAGCATCTGCCGCAGGTTCTCCGCCTGCTCGTTCTCGTAGACGCGCACGGCGAGTTTGCTTATCTTCGTCTCGCCCTCGACGATGCGCCTGACCGTCTCGCCGAACTTCTCCTCGATCTCCTCGAAGGTGGCGCTCGTGTCCTCCACCGTGTCGTGCAGGAGCCCGGCCATCAGGGCGCTGATGTCGAGGTGCATCTCGGCGAGGATCTCGGTGACGGCGACGGGGTGGTTGATGAACGGCTCGCCGGAGCGCCGCAGCATGCCGCGGTGGTGCTCCTCGGCGAACGCGTAGGCCTCGGCGAGCCTCTCGGCGTCATGCTTGGAGAGGTAGCTGGTGGCGGCGGCGAGGCTCCTCGGCACGGCGGGGCCGACCGTCGGGGCTCGGGCGGCGTCCGTGGCTGGCTGGCTAGCGGCGTTCTCGAGGGCCATCAGGCCATTGAGGTTACCACTAGCAGCGGTCGCGGCTCGACTTCTGGCGCGTACTCACCGTGCTGTAGCGGGCCCGAGCTCCCGGTCGGCGTCCGGTCGACGAACCCGCCGCGCTCGCGTTCCTCGATCCCCCGCCGGCCTGTCAAGTACCCCGTAACTCGGCCTGGCTTAACATGACTGTCACCGCTTTCGTGATGACCATGCCACCGTCGGGGCGGCGGGGCCGGTCGGGAAGGTCAGGGGCAACGACATGCGGGAACTTCGCCCACCGCCCGTGCAGGCGCAGACCCTAGCTCACGAGCTGCTCTTGAGCCGCGTCGAGGCCTGCGTCTGGACTACCGACAAAGACCTGCGCGTTACCTCATGGGCAGGGTTCGACTTGCTCGGTTCCGACCAAGGTGAGGACGCACTCTTCGGCTCGAGCGTGGCCGAGTTGTTCGCCGGCACCGGCAGGCCCGACGAGTACGTGGCAGCTCACCGTCAGGCGCTGCTCGGTCGGTGTGCCAGCTTCACCGCGTCTTGCGGTGGTCGTGAGCTGGAAGCGCACGTGAGGCCCCTCAACGACGGCAGCGGCGAGACCAGGGGGTGCGTAGGGATCGCACTGGACGTGACCGAGCACGGGCGCGCTGCCGAGGCACGCTCGCGCGACTTGGCGTTCCGCCTCGCCTTCGCGAACCTGGCCGAGGAGACGCTGGGCGCGGAGCTCAACGGCGCCCTTTACCAACGCATCATCGAGGCCGCGGTCGGCGTGATAGCCAACGCTCAGGCCGGCACCATCTGGCTCAAGGGCGAGGATGGGCTGTTCCGCCTGACCGCCGCGGCTGGCTTCGACGTGTCCGCCTTCGACGACCTGGCCTATCCGGAGGAGTTCATGCGCATGATCGCCCCGGACAGGACGGGGCTGCAGGCCGACCTGGCGAGGCTCGCCGCTATCGACCCTGAGCATCACGCCAAGTTGACTGCGACCGTACCGCTTGCCTCCATCCGGGCCAGCCTCAGCCTCCCCGTGACGGTGGACGGCACGACGCTCGCCTACCTCCACGTGCATAACCTCGAGACCGAGGAGCCGTTCGCCGAGCACGAGAGCCAGATGGCACGCATCTTCGCCAACCAGCTCGGCGCGCTCATCCAGCGCGCCAACCTGGAGCGCAGCCTGCGCGAGGGGAGCAAGCGCTTGGCGCGGCTCCTGGAGGACTACAAGGAGCTGGCCCGGTTCGGAGCCGAGATCGAGACTATCCACGACACGGACCGCCTCATCGAGCTCGGCATGGACCGCCTGCTCACGACGCTGCGCTTCGACAGCGCCCTCCTCGCGGAGGTGGAGGGCGACCAGCTGCGCTTCGTTCGCTTGCAGGGCGTCGTGACCGGCAACATGCTTCATATCCTGGACGCGCCGCTGCCGTTGGGCTTGGGGCTAAACGGCCATGTGGCGCTGACGGGCGAGGCGAAGTTCGTGCGCGATTACCCGCGGTGGACCGGCGGTCATAAACCGTTCCTCCCGACGGGCTTCGAATCCATGCTCAGCCTCCCCATCAAGCACGACGGCGAGGTCGTGAAGACCATCGCGTTCGGGACCGTGGGTCGGACGGCCGATATCGATGAGAACAGTATGCAGATCGCCAAAGGGTTCGTGGCGCGCCTCGAGAACGCCTTCGGACGCGTCCGGAACCTCGAGGAGATCGCGTCGACGCGCGAAGCAACCTTCCGCGCGCTCGGCATGGCTCTCGAGTATCGCGACCTTGAGACGCGGGGGCATACCGACCGGGTGGTGGCGCTAGTCGAACGCTTCGCGCAGGCGCTCGACCTCTCCGACGAGGAGCAGCATGCGCTCGTGTGGGGCGCGTACCTACACGACCTCGGGAAGATCGCGGTGCCGGACACGATCCTGCTCAAGCCGGGGCGGCTGACCGAGGACGAGTTCGAGCAGGTCCGCATGCACACCATCTACGGCAGCGAGATGACGCGCGACATACCGTTCCTGCCGCCCGCGACCCGCGACGTGATCCGTAGCCACCACGAGCGGTGGGACGGCGGCGGCTATCCAGACGGGCTGGCCAACACCGACATCCCGTTCTCTGCTCGCATGTTCAGCCTCGTGGACGTCTATGACGCCCTCCTCAGCGC
>JBDZVI010000162.1:0-1668 GCA_040255585.1 Deinococcaceae bacterium | reverse complement strand
ATCGCCGCCGTCACCTTGAGCGCGCCGAGGACGCTGACGGCGGCCAGCACGTAACCCAGGAGGTAGGCGCCCGAGTCGCCCATCGTGATGGTCGCAGGACCGAAGTTGTAGCGCAGGAAGGCGAGGGCGGCCCCGGCGAGGGCAGCGAGGAGCAGGACGGCGCCGCCACGGTCGTCGAACTGCACGGCGACGGCCAGCAAGCTCATGCTCGAGATGGCGGCGATGCCGGAGGAGAGCCCGTCGAGCCCGTCGATGAAGTTGAAGGCGTTGGTGAACCCCACCACCCACAGGATCGTCACGAGGACGGAGAGCGTCTCCGGGATGAACAGGAAGGTGCCGGCCCCGAAGTAGTCGGTCACGAAGCCGATGCGCACGCCGTTGACCACGAGGATGCCGGCCGCGACGACCTGAGTGGCGAGCCGGAGCGGCGGCGGGACCTCCCACATGTCGTCGATGAAGCCGACGAGCGTCATGAGCGCGCCGCCGAGCGCGATGGCGAGGAGCTCGACGCGGTAGCCGTCGATGAGCTGAGGCGCGACGAGGCTGCCGGCCAACATGGCGACGAGGAAGCCGGCCAGGATGGCGATCCCGCCGATGTTAGGGACGCGCCCGTCGTGCTGGCGCACTCCGCCCCCGTGCGCGCTGCCGCCGACCTGCACGGCGCCGATGCGCAGGGCGAAGGCCCGCACGCGCGGGACGAGCCACAGGACGGCGCAGAAGGCGACGGCGAAAGCCGCGACGGCTAGCGGGAGGAAGGTGAGCAGGGTACCGCGCACGTAGACCATTCTAATGAGGGCGGTAAGGGCCTCATGAGTGTGCCGTACGAAGCGTTCCGACGGTCAGCGCGTCCCGTACAGGCGGTCGCCCGCGTCGCCGAGGCCCGGCACGATGTAGCCGTGGTCGTTGAGGCGTTCGTCGCGCGCCGCCACGATGATGTCGACGTCCGGATGGGCGTCCGCCACCGTCTTGATGCCCTCGGGGGCGGCGATGATGCAGAGGAGCCGGATGCGCGTCGCGCCCTTCTCCTTGAGAACCTCGATGGCGGCCGCGGCGCTGCCGCCCGTGGCGAGCATCGGGTCGAGGAGGAAGACATCGCGCTCGCCGACGTCACTTGGCAGCTTGGAGTAGTACTGAACGGGCTTGAGGGTGTCTGGGTCGCGGTAGAGGCCGATATGGCCGACGCGGGCCGTCGGCATCAGGGCGAGGATGCCGTCGACCATGACGAGCCCGGCGCGCAGGATGCCGATGAGCGCGAGCTTCTTGCCGGCCAGACGCTTGACGTGGGCAAGCGCGACCGGCGTCTCGACCGTCGCATCTTCCAGCTCGAGGTCGCGCATGGCCTCGAACGCCATCAGCATGGTCAGTTCCTGGCATAGCGCCCTGAACTCCCTTACGCTCGTCTCCTTGTCGCGGAGGATGGAGAGCTTGTGCTGGACGAGGGGGTGGTCGACTACCGTGACGGCCATCTTGGTGTTCCTTTCGCGACCGCGCGCCGCATCCGCCTGGTCGGCGCATGGGCGGCGGGGAGCTGCGGTCTGATCCGGCGGCCCGGGACGTTCAACAGAACGGCCGCCCTATAGGGCGGCCGTGGCGTGGCGGAGAGGGTGGGATTCGAACCCACGGTGCAGCGTAGCCACACAACGGTTTTCGAGACCGTCCCATTCAACC
>JBDZVI010000019.1:15756-41824 GCA_040255585.1 Deinococcaceae bacterium | reverse complement strand
GCGAGGACGGTAACGAGCAGCGCCAAGGCCAGCCCGGCTGACGGCTGGTGGGCAGTCTGACGCTCGTCTGCGCCGGTCTGAACTCGTCGGGGGGGACGGCTGTCGGTCAAGGGACTTCCCGCGTGCGCCTGGCCGGGGCCAGCGCTGTGACATTTCACATATGGATACCATTAGGCTCGTCTGAGACGCAACGCTCGCGTTCTTAACCCAAGGGCCCGCTAGCTCATCGGCTTCTCAGATGACGCTCGTTCGCGAGCCGGGTCAGCGGACTGCCGCGACCGTTGTGCCGGCGCCGAGGACCTGACGGAAGGCGTGCAGGGTAGCTACGTCCGAGTCGATGCGCCAGTCGGCTTCCTTGTTCTCGTTGAACCAGACGAGCGCCTCGATACGTTCGAACCCCGTCGTCGCGAACATCTCGCGGACCCAGTCGCTCTTGTCGCCGCCGACGTTCGAACTCGCGAGTTCGGCGATCCAGATCGGCTGGTCGCCCAGGCGCGTGATGCGGTCGTAACCGGCGCGGAAGATGGCCTCGAACGAGCGCCAACCGACGGAAGGCAGTACCTCGCCCCAGTTGTAGCCGTCGAGACCGAGTACGTCGACGTAGTCGTCGCCGGGGTAGTAGAGCTCCATGGCGTTCTCGGGCACGCGTGGGGAGTCCGTGACGTTCGGGCTGAACACCCAGCGGACGTTCGTGGCCCCGACGGAGTCGAAGATGTCGACGATGTGGCGCCAGGCGAGCCTCAGCCCTTCCGGATCGCCGTTCCACGTCGTCCAGTCGCCGTTCATCTCGGGGAAGGGTCGCACGTAGAGGAGGCCGGGGGCGGTGGCCGCGCCGCGCGCCCAATCCGTGATGTAGCCGTCGTACTTGCCGGCGGCGATGTCCCGCACGCTCAGGTCGTAGCTCTGCCAGCTGATCATGGGCCTGCGGCCGCCTTGGGACGCCATCGCCACGAGCTCGGGGTAGTATGGTGTCTCCCAGTTGGTGAACCAGTGGACGACATCGAGGCGCCGACCGAGGTCGGCTTCGAGTTCGTAGACGGGGTCCATGCCGCGCCACACGCCACCGTAGGTGAAGGCGCCGAACATGGTGGTCGCTTCCAAAGCTGGCGCAGAACGAGTCGCCGAGACGGCTCCCTCCTGGGCGCTCCCGCACGCGCTCAGCATGAGCGCGCCGAGGAGCAGGACAGGCACCATCTTCCCATATGGTGCGAACCCTCCCAGGTTGCGTACTCGTTCGGTCAGCCGGATCATCAAGTCCCCGGACGTCCTTGAACGTCCTAAGGCGCTCGCCCGGCTGCTGGCTAGTGCGGAACGGTTCCGTCTAGACCCATGCGTCCCTTGGCCGGTTGCGCTACTAGCTCCACCTGTTCCAAGCGCCCAGATGCAGAACAGGCTTCATCGCTTCCAAGTCCGAGCCGTGAGGCTCGGGTGCCCGAACGACTCGGGCGGCGGGTCTGGTCAGGACCCGCGCTCGGACGTTGACGGCACTTTTAGATGAGGGGACACTCACCTGGCCGGTTGCGCTACTCGCTCCACCTGACTCAAGCGCCCAAATAACGAGCCAGGTTTCTCAGCGTCCAAGCGGGAAGTGGTCGACTTCCCGAAGGGGACTATAGCACATCCGGCGCTCATGCGCGTGAAGTAATCACCCATGGCCGGCTGCTCGCCGCCCGTCGCACGACCTTTGCCCGCCCTTCGCCGACCCGTTGTCCGCCGCTTGCCCGCCCGCCGCCCGGAGCGTGCCCTTGGCCGGCCCCGACGTGGGGAACGCGGCCATCCGAGGCGCTCTGGTAACATGACGGGCCCGACGGGCCAGCTCGCATGGACAGCTCGCATGGACAGGACCCCATAACGAAGACGACCGCAACCGAGGACACGTTCGCGTTCGACGTGTTGACCGAGCGCGGGTGCGCCCTACCAGGGCGCGGTCGAGTAGGACGAACCCAAGTAGGGCGCGCCCAAGGAGGGCGCGCGCGGCTCGGACGCCTCCGCACGCCGCACGGAGACGTGGCGACACCGGCGTTCGTCGCGGTCGGCACCCAAGCGACCGTCAAGAGCCTCGCCCCGGAGGCCGTTGCCGCAACGGGCACCGGTCTCCTGTTCGCCAACACGTATCACCTGTACCTACGGCCCGGCGCCGACCTCGTGGCGCGCCACGGCGGCCTTCACCGCTTCATGCGGTGGGACGGTCCGATCCTCACCGACTCCGGCGGCTTCCAGGTCTTCTCGCTCGGCGCGTCGATCGAGCATGGGGTCGGCAAGATCGGCAACATCTTCCCTGGCGAGGACAAGGACCGGAGCCGCAGGCGCCTCGCGGCCGGCAGCGGGATGGTCAAGGTCGACGAGGAGGGGGTGGTGTTCAAGAGCCACATCGACGGCTCCAAGCACCGGTTCGACCCGGAGACGTCGATCTCCGTCCAGCGGCTGCTCGGGGCCGATATCGTCCTCGCCTTCGACGAGTGCACGAGCCCCTTGCACGACGAGGCGTATACGCGGCGCTCCCTCGAGCGCACGCACCGCTGGGCGGTGCGAAGCTTGGCGGCTTTCCAGAACACCGCTTCGCTGCACGGCTACCGCCAGGCCCTGTACGGCATCGTCCAGGGCGGCGCTTTCCGCGACCAGCGCGAGGACAGCGCCGGCTTCGTCGGCGCGCTGGCTTTCGACGGCATCGCGATCGGCGGGAACCTCGGCTCGACGCGCGAGGACATGCACGCCATCCTTGATTGGACGGTGCCGCTCCTCCCGATCGGCAAACCGCGGCACCTGCTCGGGATCGGTGATGTCGAGAGCATCTTCGAGGCCGTCGCCCGCGGCATCGATACGTTCGACTGCGTCATGCCTACCCGCAACGCCCGGACCGGCACGCTGCTCGTCAGGCGGGACCTGGACGGCGGTGCGGGCGGCGGTCGCCTCAACATCACCAACGCGCGCTTCCAGAGCGACCTCGGCCCCGTCCAGGCAGGCTGCGACTGCTACACCTGCCGCACCTTCAGCCGCTCTTACCTGCGGCACCTGTTCAAGGCGGGGGAGTCGCTCGGGCCGCAACTCGCTACCATCCACAACCTGCGCTTCATGGCGCGCCTGATGGAGGACATCCGGGCGGCACTCGCGGAAGGGACGTTCGAGGAACTCCAGGCGCGCGTGACGGGGCGAGGCGGCTGAGCGTGTCGCGGTCGACGCGCCGCCCCGGGCGCGACTGTGCTGGGGTCGTCGCGGCCTAGAGCGCCAGTTCGATCAGGTCGATCGTCGTTCCGTCCTGCGTCACGAACCGGACTATGCCTACGGTGGGCACGAAGTAGATATCCAGAACGGTCTGTCCGCCGTTGCTCGTCAGCGTCGTCTGCCGCAAGAGCAGCGCGTTGAACCGCCCGGCCTCCGTGGCCACGCCGCGCAGGCCGATCACCTCGGAGTCGAGCGTCAGACTGAAGCCGGGCAACTGGGTCGTGCTCGTCCACTTCATGCCGGGCGAGAGGGGCGACTGCGGATAGACGATGATGGGTGGCTCGTAGCGGAAGACTTGGCCGCCGGCCGCCGAGCCGTAGCTGATGACCCCGTCCGCGCCGTACTCGAGGTAGTCCTCGGAGACGGGCACTCCCGCCAGGTAGTGGGTCAGCACCATGACCTGGCGTCCGCCCAGGTCCCGCGGGCCGCTCAAGACCTGGGTCTCGCCGGAGGAGTAGGTCCAGCTCGCGCCTTCAGTGGCCGGGTAATACGACTGCGCTGAGCCGGCGTCGACCAGGAAGGCGGCGCAGAGGAGAAGCAGCAGCCTCGCCGCCGCGCGTCTGCCTCGAAGCCGCGCCATCTACTTGCCCTCCTGGCGGCTCAGCTCTCCGGCCCGGCGCGTCGCTTCCTCGATGGCGTCCATGAGGGCGAAGCGCAGGCGGTGGCGTTCGAGCGTGCGCACCCCCGCGATGGCCGTTCCGCCGGCGGACGACACCTCGTCCTTCAACTCGCTCGGGTACTTCGTCTCCAGGAGGCGCGCGGACGCCAGGAGCAACTGGCGCGCCACGTCGCGGGCGAGGGAGCGGTCGAGGCCAACGCGCACGCCGCCGTCCGCTAGCGCCTCGGCGACGACAGCGACGTAAGCGGGGCCGGAGCCGGCCATCCCGGTGAAGGCGTCGAACAGCTCCTCGCGCAGGTCGTAGACGCGGCCGACGGCCCCGAACAGGCGGCGCGCGAGGGCCACGTCCTCCGAGGTCGATTCGGGCAACCAGGCGAGCGCCGTGGCGCCGACTCCGAGGCTCGCGCCCAGGTTGGGCATGGCGCGGATGACGCGCTTCGAGCCGACCAGACGCGCGATGGTCTCGAGGGTCACCCCGGCCATCAGCGAGATGAACGCCGCGTTCTGCGTGGCGACCACGGGCGCCACGGTCGCGAACGACTGCGGCTTGGTACCAAGGAGCACGTACTCAGCCTCGTGCAGCCCGGCGACGTCGACACCCGCTACCCCGAAGCGCTCCGATAGTTCGGCGAGGCGCCGTTCGTTCGGGTGGAAGATGGCTACATCGGACCGCTCGAGCGCCCCAGCGGCGATGGCGCCCTGCAGCACGGCCCCGCCCATCTTGCCGGCACCGACTATGACCAACCGCGGGCCCGTGCGGGCGCGCGATTCGGGGCTGGTTCCTGACATGGCGTCAATCATACTGACCTGCCTACCGAGTTGCGGTGCCGCCGGCGGGCCAGGAAGTCGACGGCGAAGGCGCCAAGCAGGCCACCCACCGTGTCAGCCACGACGTCGAGCACCTCCGTGGCGCGCTCGGGTACGAACCATTGGTGGATCTCGTCCGAGATGCCGTACAGGAGGGCCGCGAGCACGCCCAGTAGCGGCCTGCCGCTCCCCAGGGTGACGAGGGCGGCCAACATGCCGAACGCCCCCGCGTGAACGACCTTGTCCGAGCCGGGCGGGAAGTTGGACAGGAACGACCCGGCGGTAGACGAACTCGACTCCATGAAGAGGAAGCCCGCCCAGGCGACAGCGAGGCCCCAGCCGAGCCACCGCAGCCAGCGCGGGCGCTCGCGCCACGGGGCGCGTGCGGCGGCGCTCACGCGCTCAGCTCGCCGCGCAGGTCGCGGGCCATCGCGGCGCGCGCCTGGGCAGGTGTCATGCGGCTCCCCAACAGGTAGATCAGCTTGGTGAGCGCGGCCTCTGGCGTCATGTCGGCGCCGCCCGTCACGCCCGCCTCGGCGAGCGCCGCGCCCGTGGCGTAGCCACGCATGTCGACGCGGCCACGGAGGCACTGCGTCGTGTTGACCACCACCACCCCCCGCTCCACCGCGCTCGCGAGCTCCGCGAGCAGACGCGGGTCGCGGGTCGGGGCGTTGCCGGCACCGTACGTCTCGAGCACGAGCCCCTCGAGCGGCTCCTGCAACACGTGCGCCATGAACCTGGCGCTGACGCCGGGGAAGAGGCGCACGGCGGCCACCGTGACGTCGCGCAGCTCGTGGACCCGGAGAGGCCCCGGCTGCGCAGGTCGCGTCGCCCCCCGGCGCAGCTCGATCCCGACCCCGACGGTGGCCAGCGGCGCCTCGTTGGGTGACGCGAAGGCGTCGAAGCCGCTGGCGGACACCTTGGTGGCGCGGTTGCCCCTGAGGAGCTGGCCGGAGAAGTACACGCAGACCTCGTGCAGCCCGGGCAGCGCCGCGATCTGCAGGGAGGCGATGAGGTTCTCGCGCGCGTCCGAGCGCGGCTCGGCCAACGGGACCTGGGAACCGGTGACGATGACCGGTTTGGCGAGCCCCTCGAGCATGAACGAGAGGGCCGAAGAGGTGAACGCCATGGTGTCCGTGCCGTGCAGGACGACGACGCCGTCGACGGCGTCGTGGCGTCGCGCTATCTCGGACGCGATCCTGGACCAGTCGGACGGTGCCATGTCGGCGGAGTCGAGCAGGGGGTCGAACTCGACCAGCTCGATGGCGGGGAGGGACGGGTCGTTCAGCTCGGGCATGCGCGCCAGCAGCTCGGAAAGGTAGCCGGGACTGGGCGCGTACCCACGCCTGCCCCTACGCATGCCTATCGTTCCGCCGGTGTGGGCTAGTAGGACCTTCTTGGTCACCACGCGACTATAACGACCCGGTCCTGACGCGAGACATACGCGTCAGGGCACGCGGGCATATGGATCGTTCATCGTTGGGTTGGCGGGCCGTGGGCGTGGGCGAGCGGCTACCGGCGCCTCAGCGGATGCCCGGCGGCACCTGGGCGGGGGGCGGTTCGGGCAGGTTGTGGGGAGTGGGCACGCCGTCCATGCGCTTGACGACGCCGTTCTCGTTGCAACCGACGTAGAAGGGACACCGCAGGCATTCGGACCACACGCGCGGGTGCAGGTCGCGGGTCTTGTCGATCAGCGTGAAGCCGCAGCGCTCGAAGAACTCCACTTCGTAAGTCCATGCGAAGAGGAGCGGGATGCCGACGCGCCGCGCCTCATGCTCGCATGCCTCGACGAGCGCGCGACCCACGCCGCGAGCCCTCACGTCTGGGGATACCGCCAGGCCACGGACCTCGGCGATGTCGCCCCACAGGATGTGCATGGCGCCGTTGCCGGCGAAGCGGGGACCGGTGCCGTCGTCGACCTCGGCGACGAAGAAGTCGCGGAGGTTCTCGAAGATGTTCTGCATCGGGCGCACGAGCATGCGGCCCTGGCTCGCCCAGTAGCCGATGTTCTCGAAGATCAGGGGGACGTCCTCCGCCCTTGCCGGCCGCACCGTCACGTTCATCGGCGGTCCTCACCGCCGGCACCGGCTTCCGGCTCGCCAACGCTCGGCGCGGCGAGTTCCAGCTCCGCTGCCGCGATCTGCTCGAGGACGCGCTCGCGCGCCGTGCCGCCGTAGGAGCGCCTGGCGTCGACGACGGTCTCGAGGTCCAAGGCCGCGTAGACGTCGGCCTCGATGCGTGGCTCCTCGGCCTTCAGGTCGTCCAAGCTCAGCGCCTCGAGAGGCACGCGCCGCTTGATGGCCGTCGCCACGAGCCGACCGACGACGTGGTGCGCCTCCCTGAACGGCACGCCGCGTCGCGCCAGGTAGTCGGCGAGGTCGGTGGCGTTCGAGTAGGCGCGACTGGCGGCGTCGCGCATGCGGTCGGCGTTAACGCGCATGCCCGGGAGCATGCCTATGTAGAGGCGTAGGCAGTCCGAGGCGGTCGACAGCGCGTCGAACAGCCCCTCTTTGTCCTCCTGCATGTCCTTGTTGTAGGTGAGCGGCAGGCCCTTCATGACGGTGAGCAGCCCCATGAGCGCGCCGTAGACGCGGCCCGTCTTGCCGCGCACCAGCTCGCAGACGTCCGGGTTCTTCTTCTGCGGCATGATCGAGCTGCCCGTCGTGTAGGCGTCGCTCAGCGCCACGAAGGCGAACTCGCTCGACGACCAGAGGATGAGCTCCTCGCTCAGGCGCGAGAGGTGCATCATCAGGATGGCGAGCGCCGACAGGGTCTCGAGCATGTAGTCGCGATCGGAGACGGCGTCCATGGAGTTGGCCGCGACGGACCCGAAGCCGAGGAGCTCGGCCGTGTACGCGCGGTCGATGGGGAACGTGGTGCCGGCCAGGGCCCCCGCGCCGAGGGGCGAGACGTCGGCGCGCCTCAGGGCGTCCTCGAGGCGCCCCTGGTCGCGCTTGAACATCTCCTGGTAGGCGAGCAGGTGGTGGGAGAGGCGCACGGGCTGGGCCACCTGCAGGTGCGTGTAGCCGGGCATGATCACGTCGACGTGCTGGCCCGCCAGGCTCACGATGACGCGGCGTAGCTCCACTACGAGGTCGCGTACCTCGGCGCCGCGCCGCGCCAGGTGCAGCCGGGCGTCGGTAGTCACCTGGTCGTTGCGACTGCGCGCCGTGTGCAGCTTGCCGCCGACCGGTCCAAGGCGCTGCGTGAGCACCGACTCGAGGTTCATATGCACGTCCTCGAGTTCCTCGCGCCACTCGACCTTGCCGGCGCGCACCTCGGCCAGCAACTCTTGCAGGCCGCCGACCATGGCGTTCCCCTCGTCCTCCGTGAGGATGCCCTGGCGCACGAGCATGCGCGCATGGGCGACCGAGCCGAGGAGGTCGTCCTCCGCCATGGCCTGGTCGACCCCGATGGAGGCGTTGACCCGTTGCACGAGCGCGTCGGTGGCCTCTTCGAAGCGGCCGCCCCACATGCTCGACGACGCCTTGGCGCCTTCCCGCTGCTTGGCGCCCCGGTCGGTCACGCCTGACCCGCTGTCCTCTGCCACACGCCCCCGACGCGCTTGCCGAGGTCCTTGGGGTCATCCCCGACGGGCCTGTACCCGAGGCGCTGGTAGTAGGGGAGGACGGAGGCGTCAGTGATGGTCAGCGCGAGGAACGGGATGTTGGAGCGGATGGCGTCCGCCTCGAGCATGGTCATGAGCCAGCGGCCGTAACCCTGGCCGCGGTGCTCCGGGTGGGTGACGATCGGTTCGACGCGCCAGCCGTCGCCTTCCTCCCAGTGCCTCAGCGCGGCCACGACCCGACCGAGCGCGTCCTCGACGAGTAGCGCACGGCCCCTGGAGAGCCACTCGCGCAGCGCGGCCGTGCTCAGCTGCGCTTGCGGCCGCGCGACGGCGTAGAGGGCCGCGAGGGCGGGCGCGTCCGAGGCGTTGGCCTCACGTAGCCTGGGCGGCACGTAGTCTGTCCCCGGTTGCTTCGGTAGGACGGCAGCGCTTGCCACGTCAGTAGGCCCTCACTTCGCCTTGGCGCTCTCGAGCTGCTTCGCGATGCGCAGGCGCAGGGCGTTCAGCTTGATGAAACCGTCGGCGTCGGCTTGGTCGTAGACGCTGTCCTCCTCGAACGTGACGACGTCCTGGCGGTAGAGGCTGTTCGGGGAGCGGCGGCCGAGGACGGTGACGCCGCCCTTGTAGAGCTTCAGGCGCGCCTCGCCCGTTACAGGCTTCTGGATGTCGTCCATGAGGTTCTGGAGGGCGACGCGTTCGGGGGCGAACCAGAAGCCGTTGTAGACGGCAGCGGCGTAGCGTGGGACCAGGTCGTCCCGGAGCTGCAGCACCTGGCGGTCGAGCGTGAGGGACTCGACGGCCTTGTGGGCATGGAACAGGAGCGTGCCGCCCGGAGTCTCGTAGCAGCCGCGCGACTTCATGCCCACGAAGCGGTTCTCGACGATGTCGACCCTGCCGACGCCATGCCGACCGGCGATCTCGTTCGCCTTGGCGAGCAGCGCGACCGGCCCGAGCCGTTCGCCGTCGATGGCGACGGGGTTGCCATGCTCGAAAGAGACGGTGACGACCTGAGGCGCGTCAGGGGCCGCCTCCGGGTCGGCCGTCAGCTTCCACATGCCGGCCGGCGGCTGGGCCCACGGGTCCTCGAGTACGCCGCCCTCGTAGGAGATATGGAAGAGGTTCGCGTCCGTGGAGTACGGCTTCTCCTTGGTCACGGGCACGTCGATGCCGTGCGCCTTCGCGTACGCGATGCAGTCCTCGCGGCCCTTGAGGTCCCACTCGCGCCACGGCGCGATGACACGCACGTCCGGCTTGAGGGCGTAGGCGGAGAGCTCGAAGCGGACCTGGTCGTTGCCCTTGCCGGTGGCGCCGTGGGCGACGGCGTCGGCTCCCTCGGCCTCCGCGATCTCCACCATCTTGCGCGCGATGAGCGGCCGGGCGAAGGACGTGCCCAGCAGGTAGTAGCCCTCGTAGATGGCGCCGGCGCGCAGCACGGGGAAGACGAAGTCCCTGACGAAGTCCTCCTGCAGGTCGACGGCGTAGGCGGCGACGGCTCCGGTGCGGAGGGCCTTCGCCTTGGCGGCGGCGACTTCCTCGCCCTGCCCGATGTCGGCCGTGAACGCGACCACCTCGGCGCCGTACTGCGCCTTTATCCAGTGAAGGATGACGGAGGTGTCGAGACCGCCCGAGTACGCCAGGACGACCTTCTTGACCGGCTTGCGTTCGTTGCTCATGCTCTTTCGGCTCTCCTTATGCTCTCGGGTCCGCGCCTCCGGTTACCCGCGCGATGCTGAGGCGACCGACCGCCACGGAACGTGCCGGCCATCCGCTCGGTCTGGCCAATCATGGCCGTGCCGGTGCGGTGGCGGCGGCGTTCAGCTACGTCGGTCTCGTCTGTGGTTGCGGGTGCGGAGGTGGTGGGGGCGTGAAGTGCGGGCCATCGTGGTGGATATTCGGCAACCAGCGGATGCTTATGCAAACCGGCTGATAACGTTGCAACGATAGCATCGGCCGGGGTGGCAGTCAACGGCCACCGCTGGCGCCGGGGTCGGCGCTCGACGGCTTGCGAGCCGGGCGCCGCTAAGCGGTGGGTCGCCCGCGCCGGGCCGCCCTGGCCGGCCGCGCCGGCACCGCGGACAGCATGGCGGCGCCGACCACCAACGCGCCTCCGACGATGCCGAGCGTTCCCAGCCGCTCGCCGAAGAGCCACGCGGCCAGTACCGCGGCTACGACCGGCTCTATGGTCGCCACGAGCACGGCGCGAGAAGCTTCCACCCGTTTCAGACCCGTGTAGTACACGAAGTACGCCAGGTAGGTGGAGACCGCGGCCATCAGGAACAGGAGCAGCCAGGTCCTCGGCGTCGGGTTCGTCAGCGCGGTGAAGGGGGTGAGCGGCGCCAGGCCGAGCGCCCCGACCGGCATGACGATGGCGTAGATGGTTGCCGGCCGGTAGCGTGCCAGTACCCACTTGCCGAACAGGTAGTAGCTCGAGTATGACGCCCCGGCCACCAGGCCCCACGTGACGCTCCGTACGCTGACGGTCATGCCGGACTCACCGCCCTGCGCCACCATCACGACCCCTACGACCGACATGGCCACGAGGACGGACTTGGTCGGCGTGAGCCGCTCGCCGAGGAGGAGGGCGGCCAGGACCGCGACGAACGCGGGCGCGGAGTAGAGGAGGATGAACGCGAGGCTGACGCCGCCCGCCTCGATGGCGAGGTTGAGGGCGGTATAGAAGAGCGTGACGCCCACGAGCGCGAAGGCGACGAACGCCAGGGCGTCCGAGCCGCGTTGCAGCCGCAACTTCCCTTCGATGCCCGCGTGGACCGCGAACAGCGCGCCGCCGATGGCAGCGCGCCAGAACGCTATCTCGGTAGCGCCAAGGCCGCTGCCGAGGAGGTTCTTCGAGAACACGCCAAGCAGGGCCCACAGTAGGGCCGCGAACGCGACCAGGGCGTAACCGGCCAAGGCCTGCCGTTGCTCACCGCCCACGGCCTAGGGCTCAGGCGCCGAACCCGCGCATGCCGTACGCGCGGGCCGTTTCGGGGTCGTTCTGCCTTAGGCCGCGCATGCGGCGCCTGTACGACGTCAGCTCGACGAAGAACGCGACGAGGTTGACGACGTAGATGACGATCAACGCGACCATGTCGGTCATCAGGCTCATGGCGGGATCGGGTCCGACGTTGATGAAATGCAGCAGCAGGTCAACGCCGAAGACGGCCCAAGGGACCGACAGCAGCACTCCCCAGAGCTCGTCGGCCTGGCCGGTGCCTGGGAGGAGGATGGCGAGGAGGTGGTAGAGGGGGGTCCGTGGGGCGTTGCGTGCCTCGCGCGGCCGGGGCATGACCAGCATCACGACGTTGCAGAGCACGAGGAGGAGGAACGCGACCACTATGATCAGCCACGCCCACTGCGGCAGCGTGACGCCGGCGAGTCCGACAAGACCCGCCCACGGGTCGGTGAACATGCTCGTCAGCGCGGTCTGGAAGGTACCGGCCACGGCGCTGCGCAGGCGGGTCTCGTCGGGAACGACGAGCGCCGGCGCGTCCGGCGCGAACGTGGCCATGAGGCGTGACGGGTTCGCTCCGCGACCGACGTTGAAGCTGGCTGCCGGCAGCCCCGGTTTGAGCTCGAGGGCGCGTTGGTAGAGCGACGCGTCACCCAGCAGCGCGCCAAGGTTGTTGGCGGCGTCGGCGTCATCGCCGGCCGCGCGATACGCGACCTCGGCGGGATCGACAGCGTCTGCGCTCTGCTCGGCGTAGCCGCGCACGAACGCAGTGGCCTGACTCATGCCTCCCAAGCGCGCTAGCGCATCCAGCGCCGGCACGGAGGCGAGCGTGCCCGACCCCCACGCCCTCGGCAGCGAATCGCCCTCCCGCGCCCAGCCGTTCAGCGCGGCGAGCGCCAGCGCGGCCGCCAGCAGCAGCACGGCCACGAGCCTCTCCGTGAACGTCGCGTAACGCATGAAGAAGAGCCGGGCTCCTCCGCCGGCCTTGGCCGAACGCCTGCGGAGGTTGAGCGTCTGCGGACGCCAGTACTTCGCCGCTAAGGCGATGTAGAGGGCCAGCAGCGCGACGAGCATGGCGACGACCCCGTACCAACCGGTCCTGCCGACGTCCAGTGCGACCTTGCGTACGGAGGCGGCCAAGTCGAAGCCGGCCCCTTCGCGGGACCGCTCGCGCCAGAGGTTGGAGGCCTCGCGCTGGCCGTCGGCTCGGAGGTACGCGGCGTAATCCGCCAGGGCGGCCTGCGTCTGGGGGACGGCGGGGGTGGCGAGGAAGTAGACCCAATCGGCCCAGAAGCCCGCGGACTGCATGTCGCCCCTGCCGAGGGCCGTCGTCATGGCGCCCAGGGGGAAGCCGTACGCCTCCGCGAGGTCCTGATCGAAGAGGAGCTCTGCCCGATAACCGCGCGCCACGAAGTCTTCCAGCGCCGAGTACATGGCCGTGGTCGCCTCTTCGCGCTTCTGCGGCGAGAACCGCATGAGCTCGCGCGCCAGTTGCGCGCGCTCATAGAACGTGACGGCGTTGCGAAGCGCCCCGTCAACGTAACGCGCCTCGTCCGTGCTGCCCGGCGTGGCCGCGCGGGCGGCCTCGAGGTAGAGCCAAGGGTTCGTCTCGTCGCTCTGCAAGCGTTCCTGCGGGTCGCCGCCCGCGGCCTCCTTGCGCAACCAGCCATAGAGCGCCGGGTCGTCGTCGAAAGGCTCGTTCGGGTCTTGGGACGTCTCGAGGATCGCGAAGCTGCCTTCGGCACCGGTCGAGTAGGTGACCGTTGCGTTCAGCGCGCCGCCGCGCCCCTGTAGCGCGGTGACCTGGGCCGGTAGGCGATGCCGCTTCGTGATCTTGCCGGTCCTGGCGTCGACCCTCAGGACGTGGTTTCCGTGGCCGACGTACACGTCGAGCCCGGACTGGAGGAGGCCCGCCGTCTCCCCGGACCCGCTCGGGAAGCTCAGGCGCCACACGATCTCCTCGCCTTGCGCGCCTTGGACCTCGTTGCCCACCAGCCTGGCCGTCGGGTAGGTCTGGACAGGGCTCGGCTGGGCCAGGCCGCCCGGCTCGTTCGCGGCGGGCGGCTCCTGGTTCGGCTGCGTGGGCGCGGCGGTCGCGCCTTGCTGGCTCGGTGCCTCCGGCGTCTCTTGCGCTGGTTGAGCGTCTTGCGTGGCCGCCGCCTCGCCGCCGCCCTGGCTGGCTTCCTCGGCGGGCTCAGGTCCCGCTTCCTGGGCGCTTTCCGGAGCGGCGTCCGGCCCGCGGACGCTGATCGTGAACACCGCGTGGATGTCATCGCCGTCGATGCTCACGCCGTGGTCGGCCGGCTCCTCGAGCACCGTCTGGTAGCGGATCGAGCCGTTGACGTCGGCTTGCACGACGCTGACCGTGGCCGCCCCCCCGACCGGCCCGACAGCGATGCGGTAGGCGGAGCCGGGTGTGAGGCGGTCGCCGCTCACGTTGAGAGTCTGACCCACCTCGAAGTCGTACGCGTCCAACCCGACGACGGGCGCGGTTTGCGCGAGCGCGGCGCCGAGGGTCAGGACGGAGGCGGCGATGATCGCCAAGAACGAGCCGACGCGCCCTCTTCCCGCGGGAGACGGCGACGGCGACTTGCCAGCGCGGTTCGGTACGGCGCGAGGTTTCGACATGGGCTCACATTACCGCACCCCCGTGTGACCGCACTCTCGTGCGGCGCCCTCCGACGGTCGGCGCGTGAGGGTGGCTTCTTTCGCGTCCTGCGCGCTTTGGGCGTTGCTATAGTACTGAGGTGCAGCCCGAGCTGAGTGCCACACTCGCTCCGCCTCTGGCGTCCGATGCCTTGCGGTGGCACGTCGCGGAGGTGGAGCCCGGTGCCGCGAGAGCACGTCTGGAGCCTTATGCAACGCGCGCGGCCATCGCAGAGCGGCTCGATGTCGCCTGCGGTCGCTTGGGTTGGTCGTTCTCCCTGGCCCCCTTAGGCGCGTCCGCGCTGGTCGCCAACCTGACCGTTCGCGGTGCGACGCGCTCGGACGTGATCGCGCTCTGCGTCCCGTCGGGCGGTGTCCCCCTGCCCGACGCCTTGGCGCGCTCCGGCGAGTTCGCGCTGGCACGCTGCGCGGCGCAGTTCGGCCTGCGGCTGCCGTACGTGTCAGACGACCCGAGCTACTGGGTCGACTTCGACGCTGAGGCCGGCGAGGCCCTGTTCGAACCGGAGCCGGTGTGCGCTTCGGCCGGGCCTGGTCCTCTCACCGCGCAGGCTGGTCAAGGAGTCGTTGCCGCTACGGCCGCCGGGGCCGCCGCCGCGCCCGCCGCCGCGGCCGTCGCCGCGGTCGAAGAGGCGGACTCCGAGCGAGCGACCGAACCGCCGCCGCAGAAGACGGGGAGCGCCTCGGGCGGTCACGAGGTCATCGAGCGGCTCATCGAGCGCCTCAACGCCGAGGGTCTCGGCAGGGAGGCCGCGAAGCTCGTCGTGCGCTACGGCGGCTACGGGCGGACGCCGGAGGAGTCGCGCGAGCTGTACCGACAGTTGCGGTCCATCCTCCTGCAGAGGGAAGCGCAGCCGGCATGACCGCCCGGCCGCGTGGCGCTCGCCGGGTGCGTCGATGATCAAGGTAATCGCGATCGGCGACGTTCACGGGCAGTGGCCGGAGTTGTGGCGGGTGTTGCGCGCCGCCTCTGCCGCCACGGCGACGCTCGAGCCGACGCAGGCCGTCATGGAAGGTCGTTATCGGGTCGTGTGCGTCGGCGACCTGGTGCACTACAAGGACGTTCGCGACTACGCCAACGCGGTCGGCGTCGAGCCTTACGATCCGTCCGACCCTGACCACCTGCGCCGCGCCGCCAAGGCGCAGATCAGGGAGCTCTACCGCTTCAAGAGGTACGTCGACCAGAGCGAGGGCAACGTCTCCGTCATCATTGGCAACCATGACGAGGCCGCCTTCGACCACCGGTACGAACTCTCGACGCGCGGCGGGATGAACCACCTGGAGTTCGACTCGTCGAAGGGCGGGGTCGAGCTCCCGGACGACCTCAAGGAGTGGTTCGCATCCATGCCGCGCGAGGTCGTGTTCCACGGGGTGCAGTTCGCCCACGCGGGCCCGCTGCCGGGCATGCAACTGTTCGACGATTTCTTCTATCACGACCCCGACACGAAGTCCTGGTGGTTCAACAAGCCCGAGCTCGTCAAGCAGGCCGGCCACCGCTTCGGGGTCTACGGTCACACGGTCATGAAGGACGGCGTCTACCTTGACAAGGAGAACGGCTTCGCCATGATCGACGCGCTCGGCAAGCTCCAGTACCTCGAGCTGCTGCTGGACGAGGACCGGCTCGACCTGAGCGTCATGCAACTCTAGATACAGCTCTAGATCCAGCTCTAGCCGGCCGGCATGTCGAGCTTCGGTTAGCGCGAGGCGCGGTCCGACGTATGCGCCCGGCCCGACCCCGACTTCGCGCGGGTTCGTTGGGCGCTCCTGACCGCGGTCAGGGCCCCAAACGGCGGTCAGGGGCGCAGACCGCGGTCAGGACGTCAGAGCGAGTAGCCGCCCCGCGCGTCGTCGCGGACGAGCTCGCCGTTGCGCAAGACCAGCGTGCGGCGCTTGTAGCTGTCGACGAGGTCGCGGGCGTGCGTCGCGAGCAGGATGGTCGTGCCGCGCAGGTTGATGTCGTCGAGGAGCTCCATGATCTCGAGCGCCGTGTCGGGGTCGAGGTTGCCGGTCGGCTCGTCGGCCAGCAGGAGGGGGGCGTCGGTGACCATCGCGCGGGCGATGGCGACTCGTTGCTGCTCGCCGAGGCTGAGCTCTATCGGGTACGCCTTGCGCTTGTGCGCCAACCCGACCTGCCTGAGAACGGCCATGGCGCGCTGCTCATGGTTGCCGCGCGCCGCGACCGCCCGCAGCGTGAATGTCAGGTTCTCGAACGCCGACAGGTGGCCGAGCAGCCGGTGGTCCTGGAAGATCATGCCGATGTGGCGCCGCAGCATGGGCAGGCGCGAGTCGGGGACGCGCGCGACGTCCTGCCCGGCGACCGCCACGGTCCCCTCGGTGGCGACGATCCGCCTGAGCATGAGGGCGAGCATCGTCGACTTGCCTGCGCCGGAGTGCCCGGTCACGTAGACGAACTCGCCCTTCGCGATGTGGAAGTCCACGTCCTTGAGGGCGTGCGTGTGCGTTCGCGGGTAGGTCTTGGTGACGTGCCTGAACTCGACCATGCCGGTGGAGACGGGCGCGACCCCTCTCGCCGCCGCACCGCGCGCGCCCGGTCCGGACCTCACAAGGACGCCCCGAGCGCGTCCATCAGGACCTGGAAGGCGGCCACGTCGTCGATGTCCGTGAGGACGGTCGCGTTCGGTGGCGGCACGCGCGGCCCGGTGCGACGGTCGACGACGGTCATGCCCCGGGTGAGCTCGCCGGAACATTCGACCGCCACGTGGCGCGGCTCCGACCGGAAGAGGTGCGGGTCCGTGACGGCGAGCACCGAGCAGGGGTCGTGCAGCGGTCCTTGGGCAGGGCCGCCGTACGAGCGGGCGTAGGCGGCGGCGAAGTAGTCGAGGAGGTCAGCGCTGAAGAGCGCCGTCTGCGTGCCGAGCGCGCGGATCTGGGCGATGCGGCCCCGGTCCATGACGAACTTGTGCGTGAGGTCGAGTCCGGCCATGACGACGTTGGCGCCGGATTCGAACACGATCTGCGCGGCCTCCGGATCGGCCCAGATGTTGAACTCCGCCGCCGCGGTGACGTTGCCAGGGCCCCACGCGCCGCCCATGACGCTGATGCCGGCCAGGCGCTGGGCGAGCGTCGGCTCGAGGAGTAGGGCGAGCGCCACGTTCGTGAGCGGACCGACGGCCACCAGCCACAACCCGGCATGCTTCTCGGCGGCGGCCAGGAGCGCGCGCACGGCGGGCACCTCGTCGGCCTTCCTCGTCAGCGGAGGTATCGCGGGGCCGTCGAGGCCGGACTCGCCGTGGATGTACTCGGCGTGCTTGGCGGGCCGCACGAGCGGCTTCGCGGCGCCCAGGTGGAGCGGCGTCCTTAGGCCGGCGACCTGGCAGGCGGTGAGGCCGTTGCGCTCCGTGAAGGCGAGGGGAGCGTTGCCGCTCACCACGCTGATGCCGATCAGGTCCGACCGCTGGGCAGCCAGGAAGATGGCGAGCACGTCGTCATGACCGGGGTCGCAGTCGAGCCAGATGGGTACGGGCACCTGCGCATGATAACGCGGTGCCCGTGAGGGAGTCGCTTCGAAGAGGGGCGGAGGCGTCTAGCCGGACGCCTCGTTAAGGGCTTCCAGCTCGGCCTCGCTCGGCATGACCATGGCCGCGACGACCCGGTCGCCGCCGTCGAGCCGCATGACGGTGACCCCCTGGGTGGAGCGGCCGTACGAGCTCACCTGCGCCACGGACGTACGGATCAGGATGCCGTTCTCGGAAAGCACGAACAACTCCTCGCCGCCCATGACGGGGGAGAGCGTGACCATCGAGCCCGTGCGGTCTGACAGGCGGTGACCGATGACGCCCTGACCACCACGCCCCTGGACGGGGTACTCGGCGAGCTCCGTGCGCTTGCCGAGGCCGCTCTCGGTGACGCTGAGCAGCTCGGCCTGCTCCTTCTGGCCTTGCTGGATGACGGCGAGGCTGACTACCGCGTCGCCCTTCTTGAGGCGGATGCCGATGACGCCCTGCGTGGCCCTGCCGGTCTCGCGGGCGTCCTCCTCCTGGAACCGGATGGCCTGGCCGTCCCGCGTTCCGAGCACCACGTCGGCGTTGCCGTCCGTGATGCGCACGGCCACGAGCTCGTCGCCGTCGACCAGGTTGATGGCGGCGAGGCCGGCGGCGTTGATGTTCCCGTACTCGCGGATGCGCGTGCGCTTCACCAGGCCGCCCTTGGTGGCGAAGACGAAGTGTCCGTCCTGGTCGAGGCCCTTGAGGGACAGGACCGTCTGGACGTTCTCGCCCTCGGCCAGCGGCAGGATGTTGCGGATGTGGCTGCCGCGCGCCGCCCGCTCGGCCTCGGGCAGGTCGTAGATCTTCTCGCGGTAGACGCGGCCGCGGTCCGTGAAGAACAGCAGGTAGTCGTGGGTGCTGCCGACCAGGAGGATCGAGTTGACGTCGTCCTCCTTCGCCTTCTGCGCCGTGGAGCCTCGCCCGCCCCGCGCCTGGCTCCGGTAGCTGGTCAGCGCCGTGCGCTTGATGTAGCCGCCGCGAGTGAGGGTCACGGCGACGTTCTCCTCGGCGATGAGGTCCTCCTTGCCGATGTCGTCCGTGAGGTCCGTGATCAGGGTCCGGCGCGGGTCGGCGAACTGCTTCCTGACGTCCTGCAACTCCTTACGGATGACGCGCCAGAGCTCGGCGTCGTCCGTGAGGATGAGCTCGAGGCGCGCGATCTGCTCCTGCAGCTCGCGGTACTCCTCGTTGATCTTCTCGCGCTCGAGGCCCGTGAGGCGCTGCAAACGCATGTCGAGCACGGCCTGGGCCTGCGCGTCGGAGAGCCCGAACTCGCGCATGAGGGCGGCCTTGGCCTCCGGACCGTCCTTCGACGCCCGGATGAGGGCGATGACGGCGTCGAGGTTGTCGAGGGCTATGAGGTAGCCCTCCAGGATGTGCGCCCGCTCGCGCGCCCTACGCAGCTCGAACTCGGAGCGGCGGCGCACGACCGTGACGCGGTGCTCGAGGAAGTACTTGAGCATCTCCCTGAGCGAGAGGATGCGCGGCGAGTTGTCGACGATGACGACGTTGTTGACGGCGAACGTCGTTTGGAGCTGCGTGAACTTGTAGAGCTGGTTGAGGACGAGCTCGCCGAGCGCCCCGCGCTTGAGCTCGAAGACGATGCGCATGCCGTGACGGTCGGACTCGTCGCGGATGTTGCTGATGTCCTCGATCTTCTTGGCGCGCACGAGCTGCGCGACCGTCTGGATGAGCGACGTCTTGTTGACCTGGTACGGGATCTCGGTGACGACGACGGCCGTGCGCTGGTTGTGGTCTTCGATGCGCGCCCGGCCCCGCACCCGGATGCTGCCGCGGCCCGTCTCGAACGCCTGCCTTATCCCGTCGCGACCGATGATGCCGCCCGTCGGGAAGTCCGGGCCGTGCACATGGCGCATGAGCCCCTGGGTGTCGATCGTCGGGTCGTCGATCATCGCAACGAGCCCGTCGACGATCTCGCCCAGGTTGTGCGGCGCCATGTTCGTCGCCATGCCGACCGCGATGCCGGCGGCGCCGTTCACGAGCAGGTTCGGGACCGCCGACGGCAGCACGGTCGGCTCCTGGAGGGTGCCGTCGAAGTTGTCGCGGAAGTCGACGGTCTCCATGTCGATGTCGGCGAGGATGGCCTCGGCGACGCTCGTCATGCGCGCTTCCGTGTAGCGGTAGGCGGCCGGCGGATCGCCGTCGATCGAGCCGAAGTTCCCCTGGCCGTCCACCAGCCGGTAGCGGAGGTTCCAGTCCTGAGCCAGGCGCACCATGGCGTCGTAGATGGCTGAGTCGCCATGCGGGTGGTACTTGCCGATGACCTCGCCCACCACCCCGGCGCTCTTGATGTGCTTCCGGTTGGACGCCAGTCCCATCTGGTGCATCGCGAACAGGATGCGGCGCTGCACGGGCTTCAGGCCGTCGCGAACGTCGGGCAGCGCCCGCTCGACGATGACCGACATGGCGTAGTTGATGAAACTCGTCTTGATCTCGTCCGTGATCTGGACGGGGACGACTTGACCCTCGTTCAACGCGACCTCCGATGCCGCTTGCCTGCCCTAGGCCCGGTCTGCGCTGGCGGGGCGCCACGCATGACGCCAGCACGGCCGACCGGACCGCCTCGTGGCACGGGGCGGGACCCGCCACTTTGATGGGGCGGGCCCACCACGCCTTCGAGCCGTTCGCAAAGATCAGGTCGTTGCGGATGGCCGGCAGGCGGCCTGACAGGAAAGTTTACCATCCGGGACGCTCTAAAGCGCGGTTCTGGCCGCGAGCGAGGCCGTGGTAGCTTGCCTGTGATGATCGAACGCTACTCCACTCCAGACATGCTGCGCCTGTGGAGCGAGGCCGAGCGCTACCGCATGTGGCTCGAGGTCGAGCTCGCCGCCACGGAGGCCTGGGAGAGGCTCGGCGAGGTGCCGGAGGGCACGACGGCCGGCTTGCGCCAAGCGGCCGAGGCGCGACCGCTCGACGAAGGGTTCGCGGCCAGGGTTGCCGCCATTGAGGCGGAGACACGCCACGACATCGTCGCGTTCACCCGCGCCCTCACGGAGCGGCTCGGGGAGGGCGCGCGCTTCGTGCACTACGGCCTCACGAGCACGGACGTCGTCGACACGGCCCAGAACCTGGTGCTCGGCCGCGCCATCGCGATAGTCCTGGCCGACGTGGCGGCTGTGAAAGAGCGGCTCCTCGAACTCGCCCAGCGCTACCGGCACACGCCGTGCATCGGTCGCACGCACGGCATCCACGCCGAGCCCATGACGTTCGGGCTGAAGTTCCTCAACTTCGCCGCCGCGTTCGGCCGCGACGAGGAGCGGCTGCGCCGCGCCAAGGCCGGCATCGAGGTCGCCATGCTCTCCGGCTCCGTCGGCACCTATGCCCACGTGCCGCCCAACGTGGAGGAGGCGGTCGCTGCCGCCCTCGGCCTGACGCCCGACCCCATCACCAACCAGACGGTGGCACGCGACCGGCACGCGGAGGTGATGGCGGCGCTCGCCATCCTGGGCACGAGCATCGAGCGCGTCGCCCTCGAGATCAGGCACCTCCAACGCACGGAGGTGCGCGAGGCGCAGGAGGGGTTCGCCCGCGGCCAGACGGGCTCGTCGTCGATGCCGCACAAGAAGAACCCGATCGCTTCGGAGAACCTGACGGGCGTGGCGCGCGTCATGCGCGCCAACCTGCAGGCTGCGCTGGAGAACGTGGCGCTCTGGCACGAGCGCGACATCAGCCATTCGGCGGCGGAGCGGATCATCCTCCCGGACTCCACCACGCTGGCCGTGTACGCCCTGAGGCGCCTGGCCTCCGTCCTGCGCGGCCTAGTCGTCTACCCGGAGCGGATGGGCGAGAACCTGGACGCCCTCAGGGGTCTCGTCTACTCGCAGCGGGTCCTCCACCTCCTCATCGAGGCCGGCATGAGCCGCGAGGCCGCCTACGCGATCGTCCAGCGGGCCTCGCTGCGCTGCTGGGAGTCGGGCGAGCACTTGCGCGACCTGCTCGCGGCGGAAGCCGGACTCCCGTTGAGTCCAGATGAGCTGGACGGCGCGTTCGACCCCGCCTGGTACCTGCGTTACGTTGACCGCATCTTCGAGGCGAACGGGCTGTAGGCGCGCGTCCGGCAGTGCGAGTCGCCCGGACAGGCGCCTGCGCGGCGCCCGGCCGGCCGCTCTGGAGCGACTCCTGGCGGAGGCGACGGGCCACCGACCCCCTGCTATCATCTGGCCGTGAGCGTCCAGAGGGCTGAACTGCTGTACGAAGGCAAGGCCAAGAAGGTCTACGCGACCACCGACCCGACGCGGCACGTCATCGAGCACAAGGACGACGCCACGGCCTTCAACGCGCAGAAGCGCGGCACCATCGCCGGCAAGGGCGAGGTCAACGCCGCCGTGGCCTCGCGCGTTTTCGAGTTCCTCGCCGAGGCGGGCGTTCCTACGCACCTCGAGGCGCTCATATCGCCCCGCGAGCAGCTCGTCAAGGCCGTGCGGATCGTGCCCCTCGAGGTCGTCGTGCGCAACCGCGCGGCCGGCTCCTTCGCCAAGCGCTACGGCGTGCCCGAGGGCGGCGAGCTGGACCCCGTCGTCATCGAGTGGTGCCTCAAGGACGACGCTCTCGGCGACCCTCTCATCAACGACGCAGCCGCCGTCGCCCTCGGAGTCGTCACTCCGGAGGAGCTCGAGAGCCTGTTCGAACTCACCACGGAGGTGAACGACCTCCTCAAGCCGTTCTTCGCGACGCGGGGCCTCGACCTCGTCGACTTCAAGCTCGAGTTCGGAGTCGATCATGACGGCAACGTCCTCCTAGCCGACGAGATCAGCCCGGACACGTGTCGGCTCTGGGACGCCTCGACGGGTGACAAGCTCGACAAGGACCGTTTCAGGCGCGACCTTGGTGGCGTCGAGGAGGCGTACCGGGAAGTCCGCGAACGCGTGCTGACGCGCTTGGAGAGCGACGCGGAGATCGTCCGCGACCACCTGGCCGAGCGCGAGACCTGGCGGCTCGGCGGACACCACGATCACGAGCATGCTCACGGCCGCGACGACGGTCATGGCCATGCCCACGACCACGTGCCGGGCGTCGCGCAGGCCGTCGACGATCCGGGGCGGGCGGGCGCCGCACCGTCGGGGCCGGCCGGACCGCGCACCTACAACGCCGTCGTGGACGTCATGCTGCGGCGCTCCATCCTCGACCCGCAGGGCCGGGCCGTCGAGGCCACCGTCCACCGCCTCGGACACCTGAACGTCAGCGGCGTGCGGGTCGGCAAGCGCATAACGTTCGCGGTCGCGGGCGAGCGGGAGGCCGTGGAGGCGCAGGTGGCGGCGCTCACCACCGACCTGCTCTCCAACCCGGTGATGGAGGACGCGGTGGTCCAGTTGGAACCCGAGGTGGGCTGAGCCGTGACCGTGGCGTCGACCGCCTCAACGCTCACGGGCTCCGACGGCACTCGGCTGTCGCTGAGCCGGTGGCGGCCGGAGTCCCCGGTCGGCTCGCTCGTCATCGTCCACGGCTACGGGGAGCACGCGACCAGGCACCTCGACCTGGCGCGGAGCGCGCAGGAGGTCGGCTACGACGTCTTCGCCCCGGACCTCAGGGGTCACGGCAAGAGCCCTGGCGTGCGCGGCGGCGTCCCCGGGTTCGAGCGGATCGTCGCCGACCTGGCGTACCTGTTCGACCAGGTGCGCGAGACGAACCGCGGCCTCCCGACGCTGCTCTTCGGCCACTCCATGGGTGGCGCCATCGCGCTGCGTTACGCGCTTGAGCGACCGAGCGAGGTGAACGCGCTCGCCCTGTCGTCGCCGTTCCTGCTGGACGCCGTGAGGCGCCCGGCGTGGCTCCTCGGCGTGTCGGGCGTGCTCGGGAAGGTACTGCCGAACCTGCCGACGGTGAAGCTCGACCCGGCGCTCATCTCGCGCGACCCGGGCGAGGTGGAGCGTTACCGTACCGATCCGCTCATCTACCACGGGGGCGTGCGCGCGAACGCGGGCGCCACCCTCGTCTCGCAAGGGGCCGAACTGCTCTCACGCGCCGCCAGCCTGGCGGTGCCGACGCTCGTCATCGTCGGCACGGCCGACGGCATCGCGGACCCGGAAGGCGGCAGGGCGCTGGCGGCCGCCAACGCCCGCGTGCGCCTCGAGGAGCTGCCAGGCGGCTTCCACGAGCTGCACCACGACGACGCGGGGACGGGCGTGCCGCAGAAGTTCAGGCGTTTGCTCGTCGAGTGGTTGGAAGCGAACGCGCTACGCGGCTGACAGGCAGGCGGCGAGCCGTCGCCATGGCGCCGGAGGCCGCGCGCCGTCGGGCGCGCCCTCGGGCGCTCAGGCGAGGACCCTGACCACCAGGCACTTCAAGTAGCGCCCCTCGGGGAACGAGAGCGGGACAGGGTGGTCATGCGCGTGGCCGTTCTCGGCCACGACCTGGGCGCGCACGCCGGCGGCGCGCGCGGCTTCGGCGACGACCTCCTTGAACGTGTCCGGTGCGACCTGCGCCGTGCACGACGCCGTTACCAGGAACCCGCCCGGTTTGACGAGCCGGAAGGCGTCGCGGTTGAGCTTCAGGTAGGCGCGCTGCGCCCGGCGCCGCTGCGTGCTCGCGTTCGCGAGGGAGGGCGGGTCGAGCACCACGATGTCGTGGGTGGGCCCCGCCTCGGCCCAGACCGGTAGCGACACGAAGATGTCCGCCACCATGGCGCTATGCTCCCCCGTCGGCGCGTTCAGGCGCACGTTCTCCTCGGCCGCCTCCAGCGCCGCTCGCGACACGTCGACGCTGACGACGGAAGCCGCGCCTCCGGCCAGCGCGTAGACGCTGAACCCCCCGTGATAGGCGAACAGGTTGAGAACGGACTTGCCGGCCGCCAGACCCCTGACGAGCTGGCGGTTGTCGCGCTGGTCGAGGAACATCCCCGTCTTCTGGCCGTGCCACGGGTCCATCTTGAAGCGCAGCCCGTTCTCGCTGACGGTGAGCTCCGGAGGCGGAAGCTCACCCCAGAGCGCGCTCAAGCCATGGCTCTCGCGCTCGGCAGCGGCGCCGTCGCCCTCGACCTCCGAGCGCAGCGCGACGCCCTTCAGCTTCAGGCGCGTTCCGACCTCCTTGGCCACCTCGGTCAGCAAGGGATCGACGGAGGCGGAGTAGCGCTTCATGACGGCGTAGCGCCCGTAGCGATCGCACACGACGCCTGGCAGGTAGTCCCCTTCGCCGTAGATGAGGCGGTAGGCGTCGGTGCCGGTGCCGGGCAGGCGGTCCCGCAGGGCGAGGGCGTCGGCGACGCGGGCGCCGACCCAACCGCGGGCGGGCCGAGCGGCTCCGTACAGGCGCACCGCGATCGCGCCGTCGGCGTCGTAAAGCCCGTACGCCGCGGCCCGGCCGGCTTCGATCCGAACCCACTCGCCGCCGCGCAGCGTGTTCGCCGGCACGTGGTTCCGGTAGACCCACGGGTGGCCTGAGCCGACCGCGGCTTCCAGGCCTGGCGCCAGGCGGAGCGTCTGGATGTCGGCCTGGCTCAACTGCTCACACGCTCGAGGGGGACCAAGGCCGGCCTTGAGCCTTCCGCTCAGTCGCGCGGCGCGAGGACGGCGGCGATGCGCTCCATCGCCTCGCTCAAGATGGCGCGCGAAGTGGCGAAGTTGAGGCGCACGAACCCAGCGCCGCCCTTCCCGAAGCTGCTGCCCTCGTTGAGACCCACCTTGGCCTGCTCCATCAGCGCCTTCCCGGGCGTGTCGCCCAACCCGGTGCGCCGCATATCGAGCCAGGCCAGGTACGTCGCCGCCGGGACGTGCACGCCTACCTGCGGGAGGCGCTCGCGCACGAAGCTCACGACGTAGTCGCGGTTGCCCTTCAGGTAAGAGAGGGTGTCGTCCAGCCACGCGCCCCCGTCGCGGTAGGCCGCCACGGTCGCGGCCATGGCGAGCGAGTTGGGGCTGGGTGACAACCCCTCGCTGGCCGCCTTCATGCGCTTCAGCAGGCCCGCGTTGGCGGAGGCGGCGAACGAGATGCGCAAGCCAGGGATGTTGAACGCCTTGGTCGGTCCGTAGAGCGTGACGGTGCGTCGGGCCGCGTCGTCGGACACGGTGGCGAAGGCGACGTGTTTGCCGTCGAAGAGCAGGTCGGCGTGCAGCTCGTCGGACACGACCCAGAGGTTGTGCCGCCTGGCGAAGTCGGCCAGCTGCTCGACCTCGGAGCGCGTGAACACCTTGCCGATGGGGTTGTGCGGGCTGCAGAGCATGATTATGCGTGTGGCGGGGGTGACGGCCGCCTCCAGCGCCGCGAAGTCGATGGTATAGCCATCGTCTCCTCTTACGAGCTCGACTTCGACCGGCACCCGACCGACGGTCTCGATCGCGTGCTTGAACGGCGGATAGAGGGGGGTGAGGAGCAGGACCTCGTCTCCCGGCCCGGCCACGGCGCGTGCCGCGAGGCCGAAGCCCGCGCTGGTGCTGGAAAGCATCTCGATCTGCTCAGGCGCCACCCTTAGGCCGTACCGGGAGGCCAGGCGTTCGACCACGGCCTCGCGGAGGCCTAGCAGGCCCGCCGCGGTCGGGTAAGCCGCCGCCGCGGGGTAGCCGAGGTCGTCCGCGTCTAGGCGGGCCGCGATGGCGTCCTTGATCGGCTGGGCGAGGGGGTAGTCCATCTCGGCGATCCAGAGAGGCAGCACGTCGGCCGCGAAGGTCCGCCACTTGGCGCCCGGGCGTGCCTTGAGCTTGTCCAGTGAGACGTCGTCGTAACGATGATGCTCCATGGTGGCGAGTCTAACTCTCGCGCAGCGGCGGTCGGCCGCGCCT
>JBDZVI010000019.1:0-15656 GCA_040255585.1 Deinococcaceae bacterium | reverse complement strand
CCTCGGCCGAACCTCGGCTCCAAGGGCGCGGGAGTGAGCGCACGCCCAGCTCGCGCAGACACCGGGGCTAAACTCCTTAAGACGTGCGAGTCTCCATCAGAGTCCCAGAGTGGGCGCACCAACTGGTGTCCGACCACACCGACATGGTGCGCGCGCCAGAGCTGCTCGACCCGGCAGCGACCCGGTACGTCGAGTTCGAGTTCCCCGACGACGCCTACTTCGAGTACGCCTTCGTCGACGCCCAGGGCAAGCTGCGCCCCGACCCGGCGAACCCGCTGCGCGCCGACAACCCGTGGTACCCGGACGCCAGCGCGCTGGCGGGCCCGGAGTACGCCCCGGACCCCCTGGCCACGCCCGACCGGGCGCTGGAACGCGGACGGATCGAACGGCTGCGCCTGACCAGCGACGCCTTGGACGGCCAAGTGCGGCGCGTGAGCGTGTACACGCCGCATGGGGCCGGGCGCGCGGAGCTGCCGCTGGTCATCGCGCAGGACGGGGTCGCCTTCCAACGCCTGGCCGGCGTCCACCTGGTCGCGGAGGCCCTCGCCGCCCGGGGCGAGGCGCGGCCTGCCCGCTTCGCGTTCGTCGAGCCTGTCGACAGGCGCGTCGAGTACGGCTTCTCGCGCCCCTACCTCGACTTCCTCCACGAAGAGCTCCTGCCCAAGCTGGAGGGCGAGAACCAGAGCAGCGGCGAGCGCGTATGGCTCGGCGTCAGCCTCGGAGGCCTCGTGTCGGCCAACGCCGCCATAGCGCGGCCGAACGCCTCCGACACCATGGTAACGCTCTCGGGGGCGTTCCTCGGCACCCCGGAGTCGGGCGAGTTCTACGCCACGCGCGACTCCTGGCTGTTGGGTCGCCTGGCCGACCCGGACGTGCGCCTGCCTCGGAGGTGGTACGTGGAGGTCGGCACCATCGAGTGGCTGACGGACGTGAACAGGCGGGCGGCGGCGGCGCTACGCGCGCGCGGCGTTGACACGGGGTACCTTGAGCGACACGCGGGCCACAACTGGACGAACTGGCGCAACGGCATGGCGGCCGCGCTGCGGTTCGCGCTGCGCCCCTGAGGGTTCGGCGACTGCGCCGGGCCCGCGGACGTGGCGTCGGCCCCGCACGTCGCATGGCGCCAGGACGTTGCACGATCCCAGGACGTTGCACTACGCGTCGGGCCGTGCGGGCATGCGTCGCTCGACCACTGGGTAGCATGTGACGGTAGGCGCAAGCCGGTCGCGCCCTGGCACACCACTACGCTTGAGGCGGGCGGACTGTGAGCCCGCATAGCCGACCACGGAGGCAGCACGACATGGGATACCGCATCGAGAAGGACACCCTCGGAGAGGTCAAGGTACCGGAGGAACGCTACTGGGGGGCGCAGACGCAGCGCTCGCTGGAGAACTTCAAGATCGGCGGCCAGCGCATGCCGATCGAGCTCATCCGGGCCTTCGCGGTCCTCAAGAAGGCTGCCGCCCAGACGAACGCCGAACTGACCGACTTCCCGGCCGCCAAGGCCGAGCTGATCGCGCGGGTGTGCGACGAGATCGCCGAGGGCAGGCTCGATGACGAGTTCCCCCTGGTCGTGTGGCAGACGGGCTCCGGCACGCAGTCGAACATGAACGTCAACGAGGTCGTCGCCAACCGCGCCAGCGAGCTCGCGGGCGAGGCGCGCGGGAGCAAGAAGCCCCTGAACCCGAACGACGACGTCAACAAGAGCCAGTCGAGCAACGACACCTTCCCGACCGCCATGCACATCGCCGGTTACCGGGCCATCGCGGAGCGGACCTTGCCTGAGCTGCGGGCCCTGCTGGCGGCCATCGAGGCGAAGGCGCGCGAGTTCGCCGGCATAGTAAAGATCGGCCGCACGCACCTGATGGACGCGACCCCCCTCACGCTCGGGCAGGAGTTCGGCGGCTACGCCACCCAGGTCCGCAAGAGCATCGAGGCCATCGAGAACGCGCAGGGGCACCTGGCCGAGCTCGCCCTGGGCGGCACGGCGGTCGGCACGGGGCTCAACACCCCTCCCGGCTTCGCCGTGAAGGTGGCCGAGCGCATCGCCGAACTCACCGGGCTGCCGTTCCGCACGGCCGACGACAAGTTCGAGGCGCTCTCGGCGCACGATGCAGTCGTCGAGGCCTCCGGCGCCCTGAAGCGCGCGGCCGTCGCCCTCTTCGCCATCGCGAACAACGTGCGCCTCCTCGGCTCCGGCCCCCGTTGCGGCATCGGCGAACTGCGCCTTCCGGAGAACGAACCGGGCTCAAGCATCATGCCGGGCAAGGTCAACCCCACCCAGGCCGAGGCCATGACGATGGTCTGCGCCCAGGTCATCGGCAACGACGCGGCCGTCAGCGTGGCGGGCACGCACGGCCACTTCCAGCTGAACGTCTTCAAGCCCGTGATGATCTACAACCTGCTGATGTCGGCCAACTTGCTCGCCGACGCCGCCAACAGTTTCCGCATCCACTGCGTGGAGGGCATCGAGGCGGACGAGCGCCGCATCCGCATGCACCTCGACAACTCGCTCATGCTCGTCACGGCCCTGAACACGCGCATCGGCTACTACAAGGCGGCCGAGATCGCCCAGAAAGCGCACCGCGAAGGCTCGACGCTGAAGGAGGCCGCCGTGGCGCTCGGTTACCTCACGGCGGCGGAGTTCGACGAGACCGTGGTACCCGAGAAGATGGTCGGCTGAGGGGTCTCGCTCGGGCCGGCGGATCGCTCGGGCCGGCGGATCGGATGATAAGGACCGGGTCACGCAGCCGCGCGTGACCCGGTCCTTATCATCCGAGGAGCGTGGCGTCAGCGCCGGTTGTCGATCACCTCGGCATCGTCCGGCAGGCGCCTGACCTCATCGGGGTCGAGGCCCTGGTCGATCACGAGGTCGGTGGCGTTCAGCTCCGCCATGACGCGACCGCCGTCCTCCATGAAGACGAGCTGGCGCGGCAGCCAGTCCGAGGCCGCGACGCGCGCGACGACATCGAGGATGAGGGCCTCCGGGTCCTTGTTCTTGAACTCTATGACGTAGACGTCGCCGGTCGGACCTTGCTCGATGCCGGCGATCGTCGCGACGTAGCCCGCGAAGATGGCGCCGAGGTCGAAGGAGATCTCGGCGCTCGAGCCGTCCTCGCCTTTGGGCAGCAGCCCGCCGAGCGCGTCGGGATCGTCCGCGTCGAACACCATCACCTGGTTCGTCAGGAACGTGTAGTTGTACACGGCCGCGCCGTCGAGCACGATCTCGTTGTCGGCGAGCGCGTCCGGCTGGATGATGTAGGCGCTCGCTAGGCTGGCCGGCGGCACCACCTGGATCTCGATCTCCAGCGCGATCGTCGTGCCGTCGGTATCGACGAGCTTGCCCTCCAACAGGAACGACGCGTCCCGCAGGTTCCTGGCCGCGGTAGTGACGTTGTCGAGCACAGTGTCGACATCCAGGTCCTGGGCGGCGGCCGGGCCGGCGGCGAACAGCGCGGCGGCGAGAACGAATGCGCAGATGGCTGGGGAGAAGCTGCGTCCGGTGCGGGGTGCGAGGTCGGTGCTCGTCGGCTTGTGCATGGCTTGAATGTTATCCGTCTCACACCCGCCGCTCCATGAAGGCCGCTTTAAGCTGCCCATCATGCCGCTGAGAAGCCCGGTGCTACTCTTTCGCGTGAAAGGGGGCAGGTCATGAAGAGACTCTTCGGAGCCATCCTGCTGCTCATCCTCGCACCGATCGTGCTCGCGCAAGGCATCGTCGTGAGCCCGCAAGCCATCGTCGTCAACCCGCTTCCCAGCTTCGGCGTCCAGGTCTGGTTGGACCGCGACACGTCCGGCGACGGCAACCCCGTCTACCAGATCGGGGAGGAAGTCAGGATCAGCGCCCGCGTCGATCAGGCCGCTTGGGTCTACGTCTTCGACGTCCGTCCGAACGGTGACGTTACGCAGATCTTCCCGAACCGCTACGACGACAACAACTACCTGGCTGCGGGCGAGACCCGCACGCTGCCGCCCTCCGGTGCGCGCTACGTCTTCAACATCGCCGCGCCGCGCGGCCTGTCGAAGGTCATCGCCGTAGCCAGCAAGTCGCGGCTCGATACCTCCACCCTCGCGCGCTTCCAGCGTGAGAGCGACATCTTCGCCCAGAGCACCATCGGCGAGCAGGGCTTCGCCCAGAGCTTCGCCATCGTCGTGAGGCCCATCCCGCAGCAGGACTGGGTCACCGATACGGCCCTGTACTACGTCGGAGACCGCCCGGCGCAGGCCGAGTACGGCACCATCGAGTTCCGCTCCAGCCCGAGCAGGGCCTCCGTGTACGTAGACGGCTCCTTCGTCGGCTACACCCCGATGCGCTTCGGCGCGTTGGCCGGCCGCCACGACGTGCGCGTGGAGTCCGATGGCTACGAGCCGTACACCGAGTCCTTCACCTTGCGCGGCGGCGAGACGAAGGCGATCAGCGCCCAGCTCCAGCAGGTCCAGCGTTCCGGCACGATCTCCTTCACGAGCTCGCCCAACAACGCCGACGTCTACGTCGACGGCCGCTACGTTGGCACCACTCCGACCGGCCAGCTCCGCTTCGAGCCCGGCACCTACACCGCCCGCTTCGAGCGCGAAGGCTTCCAGTCCACGAGCGTGCAGTTCACGGTCCGCCGCGGCGAGGACCGCACCGTGAACGCCAGCCTCGCGGCGCTCAGCTCATCCGTGATCGTGCGCGGCAACATCGGCGGCGCCCTCGTGTTCATCGACGGTCGCCAGGTCGGCACCCTGCCGAACGGCTCCGGCCGCCTGCAGGTCAACGATGTGGCCCCGGGCCGCCACGAGCTCGTCCTCGTCGCCCCCGGCTACGCCACGTACGTCACGACCTTCGACGTCAGCGCCGGCCGCGACACCGAGTTGAGCGTGCGTCAGTCGCGCTTCTAGGCGCCCGCCCCCTGAAGACCGACAAGGCGCCCCGCCGCGGCATAACGCGGCGGGGCGCCGCTCGTTCCGGCACGCGAGGGGTACAATCCGCGCATGCGTGACGCGAGCACGCTCGTCGCCGTCGTCCTAGCCGGCGGCGGGCAACGCGACCGCCTGGCGCGCGCCGTCGGGGTCGAGTCGAAAGCGCACGTGCCCCTCGGCGGCGTGCCGCTCGGGGAGTACGTTCTGGCCGCCTTGCGGGCCGCCGACTGCGTGGGCCGCACCGTGTTCGTAGGCGATCCTGGCGGAAGCTTCGCCGGCCTCTTCGACGTACGCGTGCCGGCTGGTGAGCGGCTTGTCGACTCGCTGGCGCTCGGTGTGGGCGCGGCCCTCGCCCAACCGGGCCCGCCTGAGTGGCTCCTCGTCGTCACCGCCGACGTCCCGTGGCTCACGGGGCCGGTCGTCGATCGCTTCGTCGCCGCAGCCGAGGACCTCGTCGGTCACGACGGCAAGCCAGCGCGCCTCGTCTACCCGGTCGTCGCGGAAGCAGACGCGCGCGAACAGTTCCCGCACCAGGACCGCACGTACGCCGCCCTGGCCGAAGGCCGCTTCACCGGCGGGAACCTGGTCCTCGTGCGTGCGGACACCGTGCCGGCGCTCCTCCCACTCATGGAGCAGGCGTACAGCAACCGCAAGAACCCCTTCGCCCTTGCGCGCCTCGTCGGCCTCGGCACCCTCGTCAGGTTGCTGCTCGGGCGGGCGTCCTTACCGCGACTGGAGCGCCGCGTCAGCCACCTGCTCGGCGCGCCGGCGCGGGCGCTCGTCAGCCACGACGCCAGCCTGGCCGCCGACGTCGACCGCTTGGAGCACCTGCCAGGCACCATCGCCGCGGACCTGCCGTCCCTCGCGGCGCCGGCGGATCTAGCCATCGGGAGAGACCCTTGAGACGACCAGCCCAGCTCCGCATCGCAGCTCTTCTCGGCGCCTCGTCGGCCGTCGCGTTCGCCCTGCTGCTCGCCCTCCTCGTCCACTGGGGCCTCGGGCGCGTCGGCCGCCTCGGCTACTCCGACTTCAACCTCGCCGGCATCGTAGAGGGTTTGGTCTTCGTGCTCACGTACTCAGGAGCGCTCATCTACGTGCGCAGCGCGTTGCGGCTGCCCAGCCCGACGCTCCTCAGCTTCGGCCTCAGCGTCCCCCCGACGACCGGCCGCTCCGCCGCCAAGGTACCCGTCGTCGACGCGGCCCAGGTGCCGAGCTCGATGCTGGAGAACCGCATAGTCATCGTGCAGGAGGCCGGCGTCCCCATCGGGATCACTGGCCTGCACCACGACCGCATCACCTCGTGGGAGGAGCTCGTCAAGGTCGAAGAGGACATGGCCGTCACCGACCTGCGGCGCGTCCTCGCTCACGAACAGCTGGCAGTCATCGTGGCCGGCTCCGAGGTGCGCGGGATAGTCACGCAGGAGATGTACCTGGCGGGGCTCTGGGGGAGTGTGCGCTGAAGACGCGGGAACGCGGCACGCGACGCGACTTGGCCCGCTCAGCCCGCCAGCCGCCGTCGCTACCGGTCGGTGCTCGTCACGCGCCGACCAAGGGTAGGTAGGGCTCGGCATCGGTTCGCAGCGGGCGCTCCCCGACGCGGCCGGAACTCAGCCGCCTGGCGCCCGCCAAAGCGATCATCGCCCCGTTGTCGGTCGCCAACGCCGGTGGTGGGAACGACACGTCGACGCCCGCCGCGGCGAACTCGCTGCGCAACCTCGCGTTCGCCGCCACCCCTCCGGCCACCACGAGGCGCGGCAACCCCGTCCGTTCCAGCGCGCGCAGCGTCACGCTCACGAGCGACCCGACCACCACGCGCTCGAACGAGGCGGCCACGTCGGCCGGCGTCGGGCCAGGGTCCCGTTCCAGCAGGAGTGCCACGGCGGTCTTCAGGCCGCTGAAGGAGAACTCCAGGCCCTTGTCGCCCTGCATGGGGAAGGGGAGGGCGACGGCCGTGTCGTCGCCGGTGGCCGCCAGGCGCGCGAGCGCCGCTCCGCCCGGGTAACCGAGGCCCAGGAGGCGCGCCACCTTGTCGAAGGCCTCGCCGGCGGCGTCGTCCCGACTGCGGCCGAGCTCCTCGATGGCGTCCCAGTCGCGCACGGCGAAGAGGACAGTGTGACCGCCCGAGGCGAGCAGGGCGACGAAGGGCGGCTCCGAGCCGGCGGCCGCGAGGTGCCCCTCGAGGTGGTGGACAGGCACGAACGGTACGTTCAGACCCCAGGCGAGCGCCTTGCCGTAGCCGAGTCCGACCAGGAGGGCGCCGACCAGCCCAGGGCCGCGCGTGGCCGCGACGGCGTCGAGGTCCGCGAGCCCCACTCCAGCTTGCGCCAGCGCGCGGCTCACCACGTCGTCGATGACCTCCAGGTGCTCGCGGCTCGCGAGCTCCGGCATCACGCCGCCGAAACGCGCGTGCAACGCCGTCTGCGACTCGACGGCGTTCGCCAGGACCTCGCCTCCGCACGCTATCCCGACGCCCGTGTCGTCGCACGACGTGTCGATGCCGAGGACGAGCGGCTGGCCGGACCCCGGGGTCATGCCCTGCGGCGCTCCACGCTGTAGCCGCCGGCGATGCCGAGCTCGAGCACTTGTCCGCCCTCGCCGGCGAAGCGCTCCAGCGCCGCCCGACAGGCGGCGACGCCGTTCGCGTCGGTGACGGCGCCGACGGTCGGACCCGCTCCAGACAGGAAGGCTGCGTAGGCGCCAGCCGAGGCCAGTTCGGCCAAGGCCGTGGCGAAGCCCGGCACGAGATGGGCGCGGTACGGCTGGTGGAGCACGTCGAGCGAGGCCGCCCGCAGGAGCTCGGCCCGCGCCTGGGCGACGGCGGCGACCCACAGGGCCGAGCGGGAGGCCGTCAGGACGGCGGCGCGCCTGCTGTACTCGTCCGGGAGCGCCGCGCGCGCCTCGACGGTGGCCAACTCGAAAGGCGGCACGCCGAAGAGGAACCGCCACCCGGGCGGCACGTCGAGCGCGGCCACCTGGAAGCTGCCTTCCGCGTCGACCGCGGCCACGGTGAAGCCCCCGAAGACGCACGGCCCGACGTTGTCCGGGTGCCCCTCGAGCGCGGCCGTGAGGTCGAACACGCCGTGCCTGCCGAGCGTGCCGCCCGTCGCGGCGTCGGCGAGGGCGGCGCCGGCGACCAACGCGGCCGACGAGGAGCCGAGGCCGCGCGCCAGCGGTATGGGGTTGGTGGCCGCGATCCTGACGGGCGGCGCCGCCAGGCCAAGGTGCTCGTGGACGGCGCGGAAGCCGCGGTGGACCAGGTTGTCGGGCGTGTTGGGGACGCCGCCGGGCTCGGTGCCCCGCCCGCGGTACACGAAGATGTCGGTCTCGGAAGGCTCGAGCGTGACCTCGAGGTGGAGGTCGAGCGCCAGGCCGAGGCTGTCGAAACCCGGTCCGAGGTTGGCGCTGCTGGCCGGGACGCGCGCGCGAAACATGTGGGGAACGCTACCACCTGACACGGCGGGGCGTGGTCCGCCGTCGGCGGGCGCGCGGTGGCGCGCGCGGTCGGCTCAGCCCAGCTCGGCGAGGGCGTCGGGCAGGGCGTCGGCGACGTCGCTCGCCACGAGGCCGATGCCGCGCCGCCGCGCCGCCGCCTCGCCCGCCGCGCCGTGCAGCCAGACGGCCGCGCACGCCCGCTCGAACGCCTCGTCCCGGCCGCCGGCCGGCGCCAGTACCGCGCCGACTACCCCGGCTAGGACGTCGCCCGTGCCGCCCGCCGCCATGCCCGGGTGGCCCCGCTCGGAGACGGCGAGCCGCCCGTCCGGCGCCGCGATCACCGACGTCGCGCCCTTGAGGACCACGACGGCGCCGTGCCGGCGGGCCAGCTCGCTCGCGGCCGCGAGCGGGTCGTCGGTGACGGCGGAAGGGCTCGTGCCGAGGATGGCGGCCGCCTCGCCAACGTGCGGTGTGAGGACGCCCGCGCCGTGCCGTTTGAGCGCGGCGCGTATGTCGGCGGCGAGCGCTTGCCGGTCCGGCGAGCGGACAGCCGGTGCGTGCCTGCCCGCAGCGTCCTCCGCGCCCGCGATCGCTCCGAGGGCCGCGGCGTCCAGGACGAGCGGTCCGGCGGAAGACGCGATCAGAGTGGGCAGTAGCGGGAGGAACTCGTCGGCGAGGCCCGGGCCGATGACCGTGGCCGCGGCGCGTTTCGGCTCGATCAGCGCGGCGACCGCGGCTGCGCCGCTGCCGGAGTGGGCCTGCTCGAAGATCGTTTCCGGCCACGCGGACGGGTGGCGCTCGGGTCCGACGAGGGTGACGAGGCCCGCGCCGGCGCGCCACGCGCCGCGGCAGGCGAGTTCGGCCGCGCCGGCGTAGCGCTTCGAGCCGGCTATGAGCGTGACCGTGCCGGCCGTGTACTTGTGGGCGGAGCGCGGTCGCGGCGGCAGCCACGTCCTCACGGTGTCGGCATCCAGGAGGGCGACCAGGCCGGCCTCCTCCAGCACTGCGGCAGGGACGCCGATGGGCGCGAGGATGCGGACGCCGTAGTGGTCGCTCGTCGGCGAGAACGCGCTCGCCACCTTGCGGCCGGCCAGCTCGACGGTCGCGTCGGCCGTCACGTGCGGTCCGATTATCCGGGGCGCGTCGGTGATGAGGCCACTCGGTACGTCGATCGATACGACGGGAGCCCCGAGCCCGGAGAGCGCGCTCAACAGGTCGCCGAGCCAGCCGGCCGCGGGTCTCTCCAGACCGCTGCCGAGGAGGGCGTCGACGATCACCGTGGACTCGGCCACCGACCGGCGCGCGTCCGCCACGCCCGTCAGGGGAGCTGGTGCCACCCCCGCGGCCACCAGGGCCGCGCGCGAGAGGGCGGCGTCGGCGCGGTTCGGCTCAGGGCTCAGCTCCAGGACCGCGGCCTCGACGCCGGCGCCGCGCAGTCGGCGGGCGCAGACGTAACCGTCCCCGCCGTTGTTGCCCCTGCCGCAGAGGACTACCACCTTGCGGGTAGCGGGGTAACGGCGCAACACGGCGTCGGCTACCGCGGCGCCGGCGTGCTCCATGAGGGTCTCGCCGCTGATGCCCGCCGCCACCGCGCGGGCGTCGACTTCTCGCATCTCTGCCGCGCGGTAGAGCTTCATGCGCTACCCGGTTCGCCTAGCGCCCTAGATGAGGGCCCGGTCGATGCGCGCCAGGACCTCGTCGTTCAGGCTCAGCTTGGCTGCCCCGACGTTCTCCTCGAGCTGCTCGACGCGGGTGGCGCCGGTGATGACGGAGGCGACGTTAGAGTTGCGCAGCACCCAGGCAAGCGCGAGCTGACCGCGCGTCACCCCGAGGTCGTCCGCCACGTCTTTGAGCGCGCGCACGCGGGCGGCGTTCTCGTCGTTGAGGAAACGCTCCTTGAAGCTCTCGAACTCCGCGAAGCGGGAGCCGGCTGGTACGCCGCCGTCGTACTTGCCCGTGAGCATGCCTTGCGCCAATGGGCTGAAGACGACCACCCCGACGCCCTTGGCGCTCGTGACCGGCAGGACCTCGTTCTCGGCGCGCTCGCGGCGCAGCATGGAGTACTCCGCCTGCTCCACGACGGGCGCCACGAGGCCGTTCGCCTTGGCGAACGTGACGGCCTCCGCGATCTGCGCGGCGGACCACATGCTCGTGCCCCAGTAATGCGTGCGGCCCGAGCGCACGAGGTCGGAGAACGCCTCAACGGTCTCTTCGAGGGTCGTCTCGGGGTCGTAGCGGTGCGCGAAGTAGATGTCGAGGTAGTCGAGGCCGAGGCGGTCAAGGCTGCGGTCGATCGACTCCATGATGTGCTTGCGGCTAAGCCCGTGGTCGTTGACGTCGTCGGACATCTTCCCGAACACCTTGCTGGCCACCACGAGGTGGTGCCGTGGCGCGGCGCCCGCCAGGGCGGGGCCCATGACCTCCTCGCACTTGCCGTTGGCGTAGACGTCGGCGGTGTCGAAGTAGTTGACCCCGAGCTCCACGGCGCGCTCGATCAGGCGAGTGACGCGCTCCTGCTCCGCCACCGTCTGTCCGTAAGTCGTCCAGCCGCCCAAGCTCACCGTGCTGAGCTTGAGGCCGCTGCTGCCAAGTCTGCGGTAGGTCATCTCGTTGGCCATGGCTAAGGCTAACCCCTCGACGGTCGGAGAGACGACGCCGGGCCTGCCGGACCGCCGGGCCTGTCGGGCGCGCCCGGCGCGCCTGACCGCCCGGCGCGCCCGAGCGGCCGTCGTGGGTTGTCCCGGTCAGCCCCGCTCGAAGGAGTGATCGAGCATGGGGCCGAGCGCCCTACCGCCCAGGAGGTGCATGTGCAGGTGGTAGACCTCCTGGCCGCCGTGCTCTTTGCAGTTGACGATCAGTCGGTAGCCCGCGCCTAGTCCCTCCTGCTCGGCGATCCTGCGCGCCACCGTGAACATGCGGCCGAGCGCCGCCTCGTGTTCGGTGCCGACGTCGGCGGCCGTCGGGATGACGGCGTTCGGCACGATGAGCATGTGGACGGGTGCCTGCGGGTGGATGTCGCGGAACGCCGTGACTAGGTCGTCCTGGTAGACGATGTCCGCCGGGATCTCCCGGCGCACGATCTTGGCGAAGAGCGTGTCCTGGGTCATGACCAAGTGTAAGCGCACCCGGCGCGTGGTCGTCTGTGCGACGCAGAAGGCGTATCGGCCGCGCTCAGACCGCCTTCAGCTCGCTCATCGTGAAGAGCGCCCGGAGCGCCACGCCCTCGGCCGCCAAGGCCGCTCCGCCGCCCGCCTCCCGGTCGATCACGCAGAGCGCCGAGTCGACGGTGGCGCCGGCGCCGCGCAGGTCGCGGGTCGAGAGCACGACCTGGCCGCCCGACGTGACGACGTCCTCGATCACGAGGAGGCGCCTGCCCGCGATGTCGCCCCCTTCCGCGAAGCGCATGGTGCCGTACTCCTTCGCCTTCTTGCGGACGTACAGGGTGGGGAGGCCCGTCACCTGCGAGAGCGCCACGGCGAGCGGCACGCCGCCCAGTTCGAGCCCGGCCAGGGCGTCGATGCCCGCCGGCACGAGCGGCGCCAACGCCTCGGCGATGGCCAGCAGCAGCCGTGGGTCGGACTCGAACATGTACTTGTCGAAGTACTCGGTGCTCGTCGCGCCCGAGCGGAGGAAGAACTGGCCGTGGATCAGGGAGCGGTCGGTGATGGCTCTGGCGAGGGCTTGGCGTTGCATGCCGCGATGTTACCGCCGCGCTCCGCTCGCCTGGTTGACGGGACGGGGATGCGGGCATAGACTCCAGGATGCTCTTGCGACTCATTCGCAGATAGTGTTGGAGGATCCGATGGACGAGAACGAACGACGCACCGCCCTGAACCTGGCGCCCGCGCCTGCCCGGCCCGACCCGGCCGGCCGCCTGCCCGTGACGGTCATCTCCGGCTTCCTCGGCGCCGGGAAGACCTCCCTGCTCAACCACGTGCTCAACAACCGGGCCGGGAGGCGCGTGGCGGTCATCGTCAACGACATGAGCGAGGTGAACATAGACGTCGACTTGATCTCCCGTGGCGGGGCCGCCCTCTCGCGGACCGAGGAAGCGCTAGTCGAGATGACCAACGGCTGCATCTGCTGCACGTTGCGAGACGACCTCCTGATCGAGGTCTCGCGTTTGGCGCGGGAGCGTCGGTTCGATTACCTGCTCATCGAGTCGACGGGCATCGGCGAGCCGCTGCCCGTGGCGCAGACCTTCGTGTTCGAGGACGAGGTAGGCGCCAGCCTCAGCAGCGTGGCGCGCCTCGACACGATGGTGACGGTCGTAGACGCAAGCGCGTTCCTCGGGGATTTCTACGGTTTCGACGACATCCGGGAACGGGGCGAGAGCCTCGGCCCGGAGGACGAGCGGACGGTCGCCGACCTCCTGACGGACCAGGTTGAGTTCTGCGACGTCATCGTCCTCAACAAGTGCGACCTAGTGTCGGCCGGGCGACTGGCCGACGTCGAGGCCCGCCTGCGAGCGCTGAACCCCGTCGCGGAGATCGTTAGGGCCGAGCACGGCATTGTCGACCTCGCCAAGGTCCTCGACACGGGTCTCTTCGACCTCGAGGCCGCCTCCACGTCCGCGGCCTGGATCAGGGAGTTGGAGGGGCTCCACGTCCCCGAGACCGAGGAGTACGGCGTGCGCTCGTTCGTGTACCGCGAACGCCGCCCGTTCCATCCCGAGCGCCTCAACGCGTTGCTGGAAGGTGGGGCGTTGGCCGAAGTGGTGCGTGCGAAAGGGCTGCTTTGGGTGGCCACTCGCCCCGCTTACGTCGGCCTCATGTCGTTGGCGGGTCGCGCCGTCACACTGGGGCCCATCGGGACCTGGTGGTCGACCGTGCCGGAGTCGAGCTGGGATGTCGACGACGACGAGCATGCCGCCATCAAGTCCGACTGGCATCCCGAGTGGGGCGACCGTAAGAACGAGCTGGCGTTCATCGGCATCGGGATGGACGAGGCGGCCATCCGCGCGTGTCTCGACGCCGCGCTCGTCACCCCGGCCGAGGCGGCGGCGGGGTTGACGTCCTGGTCGGTGTTCACCGACCCGTTGCCGGCCTGGGGATGACGGCCCGTCGGACCGCCTCACTGCTCCGCCCCGGTCGGGTCTGTGCTAACCGAAGGTCCTATGCTAGACTCGATTGCTCGCAAGCGGGGCGCCCAGGTCGCGTCGCGCCGTCACTCATGCCCTACCGGGGTCTTCAGCCCCGTAGCAACGGAGGAAGCAATGCCGCGCGTCTGTGCAGTAACTGGGAAGCGCACCCAGAGCACCACCACCAGCATCCGCAAGGGTTCCGCCAAGCGCAAGGGCGGCGTCGGCCTCAAGCAGGTCGGCGTGCACAAGCGCACCCTGAAGCCGAACCTGCAGAAGCGCACCGTGTGGGTCGACGGTCGCCCCATGCGCGTCTGGTTGAGCGCGAAGGCCATCCGCCAGCTCGACCCGACGATGTTCGTGAACCCGAACAAGCCGGCCTGAGAGAGGCACGCATGGCAGGCGCGGCACCGCTCAACCAGGGCGGTGCCGTTTGCGTTCGCCTGTCGGGGGTGACGGTCCGCTTCGGCGACTTCGAGGTGCTCAAGGGCGTGTCGTTCGACCTGCCCGCCGGCGCTTCGCTCGCCGTGGTCGGTCCGAACGGCGCGGGCAAGTCCACCCTCGTCAAGGTCATCCTCGGTCTCGTCGCCCCGCTCGAGGGCACCGTGACCGTGTTCGGCGACCGGCCGGGCGCCAATCCAGCACGCGTCGGCTACGTGCCGCAGCTCAAGACGTTCGATCGCACGTTCCCCGCCACCGCCCTCGAACTCGTGACCACGGGCCTGCGCAGGGCATGGCCCGGCCGCGTGCACTCGGGCGAGCGCGAGCAGGCGCTCGCCGCCTTGCGGCGCGTCGGGGCCGAGCAACTCGCCGCTCGACCGCTGGCGCGGCTCTCCGGCGGCGAGCTGCAGCGCACGTACCTGGCCCGGGCGTTCGTACGGCGACCCGAGCTCGTGCTACTCGACGAGCCCGCCACGGGCGTCGACTACCTGGCGGAGCGCGACATCTACGACCTCCTCGAGGAGTACCAGTCGGACAGCGGCGCGAGCGTGGTGATGGTCACGCACGACCTCACCGCCGCCCGCTACCACGCCGACCGGGTGCTGGTCCTCAACCGCACGGCGCGGGGCTTCGGCCTCCCGGAGGACGTGCTGAGCGACGAATGCCTGGAGGACGCCTTCGGGCATAGGCACCACGGGCACGGTCCACGCGTATGAGCGCGCATGCCTCCCCGCCGTCCGCGTCGTCCGGAGGCCGGGCAAGCTCGCGGACCGCCGACCGGCGCCGCCCGACAGGGGTTAGCGCGGCATGAGCCTCACCGACGCCCTGGCGCTGCCGTTCTTCCAGCGCGCGGTCCTAGCCGGGCTTGCCATCGCCGTGATGTCGGGCGTGCTCGGGGTCTTCGTCGTGCAGCGCCGCCTGTCGTTCCTGGGCGACGGCCTGGCCCACGCCGCCTTCGGTGGCATGGGCATTGGCGCGTTCGTGATCGTGACCACGGGCCTGATCGGCTCAAGCGTCACGCTCCTGAAGCACCCACTATGGATAGCGTTGCCTTTCAGCGTCCTGGCGGCGCTCGCGATAGCCGCGCTGCGCAAGCGTACGCGGCTGAGTTCCGACACGGCCATCGGCGTCGCCTTCGCCGTCAGCGTCGCCCTCGGCGTCATGTTCTTCTCGCTCATCCCGCCCGACGTCAACCTCGGTCTCTCCGTCATGGACCTGCTGTTCGGTTCCATCCTCGGGGTGCGCGGGGGCGACCTCGTCGTGATCGTAGTCGTGGCGGCCGCCGCCGTCCTCGTGCTGTTGGCCGCCTGGGGGCGTCTGGCCTACGCGACCTTCGACGATGAGCTGGCGCGCGGCGACGGCGTGCGCGCCGAGGCACTCGAGTTGGGGCTCTTCCTGGTGGCCGCGGTCGTGATCGCCGTGAGCGCCACCGTCGTCGGGATCGTGCTGATGGCCGCTTATCTCGTCATCCCGGCGGCCGGCGCCAGGCTCATGGCCCGCACGCTCGCCCAGATGACGGCGCTCTCCGTCCTGATCGGGGTGGCGAGCACCCTCATCGGCCTCGGGCTGTCGTTCTACCTCGACGTGCCGAGCGGCGCGACCATCGTCCTCACCCAAGCCGTGATGTTCGTGCCGGCGGCGGTGTTCGGGGCGAGGCGCTGAGGCCCTGACTAGGGCGTGGTCGTTCTATGTTGTGTGGTGTGATATGCAGTTTTGGGGGGTTGGGGAGTCTGGGTCCTTCTCGAAAACCGCGCACTCGTGCAACCAGGTGATTGCGCAACTGCCTGGTTGCATATCGTGT